>JAZSPH010000001.1:0-6107 GCA_045537355.1 Acutalibacteraceae bacterium | reverse complement strand
GGTTTTGCAACACCGATAGCATAAGCTAATTGAATTTCACATTTCTTTGCCAAGCCTGCTGCAACGATGTTCTTAGCAACATAACGGCTGGCATAAGCAGCTGAACGGTCAACCTTTGTGGGGTCTTTACCCGAGAAAGCGCCACCACCGTGACGAGCATAACCACCGTAGGTATCAACAATGATTTTTCTTCCTGTAAGACCTGTATCACCCTGGGGACCACCGATTACAAAACGGCCTGTGGGATTGATGAAAATGTTGGTGTTTTCATCAAGCAAGTTTGCAGGAATAATAGGTTTAATAACCTTTTCCAAAATATCAGCACGAAGTTGTTCTAATGTAACGCAATCCTTGTGTTGAGTAGAAACAACAACTGCATCAATTCTTGTGGCAATACCATCGTTATATTCAACAGTGACTTGGGTTTTACCGTCAGGTCTCAAGTATGTTAGTTCACCCGATTTTCTAACATCGGTCAAACGCATTGCCATTGCATGGGACAAGGAGATTGCCAACGGCATTAACTCCTCGGTTTCATCACAAGCAAAACCAAACATCATACCTTGGTCGCCTGCACCATGGAGGTTATATTCATCCTCGTTACCATCTTTAAATTCTAAAGAGTTGTCAACACCCATAGCAATATCGGCAGACTGCTTATCAATAGAGGTCATAACAGCGCAAGTATTACCATCAAAACCTGCATCAGGACCATCGTAACCAATGTCGCAAAGTGCCTTTCTAACGATTTTGGGAATATCTACCTGAGCAGTGGTAGTAATCTCACCCATAACATTAACAACACCTGTTGTTGCAAAGGTTTCACAAGCAACACGGGCATATTTATCTTGACTTAAAATAGCATCAAGCACTGAATCAGAAATTCTGTCGCAAACCTTGTCGGGATGACCCTCGGTTACGGATTCAGAAGTAAATAAAAACTTGTTCATAAAAACATCCTTTCTTTTAAACAAAAAACCGCCATAAATATACGGCGGTTAAAAAATCTCATCTTTCGGTAAAACCGCCGGATTTGGCACCTTGTAGATACAGGTTGCCGTGACTTCACAGGGCCGGACCCTCCATCACTCTTGATAAGTAATATTCAGTTCTTAACTATTCTATCACAAAAGACAAATTTGTCAATAGGAAATTCTTAGAATATAATGCTGTCATTTGAAAATTTTAAGCATAATGTGTATTAGAAATTTTAACAGTAAAAGGCGGAAAAATTATGAGAGCAATAGCAGAAATTAAAGGTGGTAACGGTTACCCTCAATTATATGGCAAAGCAACATTTATACAAACAGATTTAGGAGTTTTAGTTACAATTAAGGTGAATAATCTTCCCAAAAACACAATATGTAACGGCGGAGTTTTTGCACTTCATATACACGAAGGAGAAAACTGTAGCGGCGATACTAACGACCAATTCAGTAATGCGAAAAGTCATTATAATCCATCAAATTGTGAGCACCCTTACCACGCAGGTGACCTTCCGCCACTTTTTGGCAATAATGGATTTGCCTATATGACGGTACTAACAAATCGTTTTACGCTTGATGAAATCAAAAATAAGGTAATAGTTATTCATGAAAACAAAGACGATTTCACAACACAACCCTCAGGTAATGCAGGAACTAAAATAGGTTGTGGAAAAATTCTGGGTTATTACGAATAAAATTAAAGCATCCACTCGAAAGAGTGAATGCTTTTAATGGAAAGGTAGTACGAATTCGATGCCCTTTTATTTTTTGACCTATTTGTTCGAACCACTAGAGTTTTTAATAATGTTTTAATTTAAAAATATTATACTGAAATTCGTGTGCAATCATAAAACACGACTTACAAAAGAACCTGCTATTGTATTATCGGGCATTTTTACAGGACTAATAGAAAATTTGTTTTTTAACCACAACCGATGTGACGGAATATTACGAATATCGCAATAAGCGCGCACTTGATACACATTTTCTTTTTTTGCAATTTTAATAATTTCTTTTAGCATCGCCGTAGCTATCCCTTTACAACGCAAATTTGCTTGTGTAACTTCAATCATATTTATGAAGATTTCATTTCTTTCAATCGGTGCAGGTATATTTCTTTTAAATGCCCATAAACAACCAACAATAGTATCTTCAATTTTGGCAACAACGAAATATCCACCATCACAGATTACTTTTTTCATATAAGGATAGTCATTTAATAATTGTTCTTTTTCAAGTTTAGTTCCGCTTTTAATAATCAATTTTTCAACCATTTTGGATTTTGTTCTCCTTTGCGGTGTTGATAGAGGCGATAAGGATGCGCTTTACCTCAACGCATTTATCAAGTAAGTTTTTATCATTATAATATCCGCTTTCAATTAGCAGTTCAATCCAATACTCGCTCTCGCTACATTCCTTAAGTGCGATTTGAAGTTTTGCAACGAAATCTGCCTTTCCATGTGCGTAAAAAGCCTCTCGAATATTTGCACCTATACTTGTTCCCGAACGCAAAAACTGATTTATTAAAGCACTTTCACACTTTGCGTTTCTTAATTCTTTACACACTTTTATAACAATAAGTGCAAATTCTTTTGATTTTATCATTAAAGGACTTTCGGTCATAAAAACACACCTTTCACATTTATTATACTTTCTACAAACTAAAAAAGCAAGGCAAAGCCTTGCACCTATGTATATATTTGTGCCGTAGGCACACCGAACTTCTTCACTATTCACTATTACCTATTACTTTCCAAAAATCCTGTTCGCAAATATTTATTTAGTGAAGAGTGAAAAGTGAAGAGTGAAAAAGTAAAAATCCCGCCCACTTTCGTGAACGGGATTTTTGGCACGCTGAAAGGGATTCGAACCCCCGACCCTCTGCTTAGAAGGCAGATGCTCTATCCAACTGAGCTATCAGCGCATATTGTGATTTTCACAACGCAAGTCATTATAACACAAACATTTTTAATAATCAAGTATTTTTTTAAAAAATTTAAGGCTCACTAAAAAGTGAGCCTTTTAAACTTAAATTTCTTTGGTCCAATCATAAGTGTCCTCAATTTTGCCCCATTGAATACCGGTTAAGGTATCATAAAGCATTTGGGTTGTTTCACCAATTTCGCCATTGTTAATAGGATACTTAACATCCTTATAGCAAAGTTCACCGATGGGAGATACAACTGCAGCAGTACCACAGCCCCAAGCCTCTTTAAGAGTGCCATTCTCTAGTGATTCGCCTAATTCATCAACACTCAAAAGTCTCTCGCTAACCTTGAAGCCTTTGTCTTTAAGAACTTCGATACAAGATTTTCTTGTAATACCGGGAAGAATTGAACCGGAAAGCATAGGAGTTACAATTTCATCGCCGATTTTGAACATAACGTTCATTGCGCCAACTTCTTCGATATACTTTCTCTCAACGCCATCAAGCCAAAGAACTTGAGCATAACCCTTTTGAGCTGCTCTCTCGCCTGCTCTGTTAGAAGCAGCATAGTTACCACCACATTTAGCGTAACCGGTACCACCACGAACAGCACGAACATCCTCATCTTCAATCATAATCTTAACAGGGTTAATACCCTCTTTATAATAACTTCCAACAGGAGAAGCAATTATAATGTAGGTTGCATTATGAACAGCGTGAACGCCCAAAGATTCATCGTTACCGAACATAAAGGGTCTAAGGTACAAAGATGTGCCTTCAGCCGAAGGAGTCCAGTCTTGCTCGAGTTCAACGAACTTTGTGAGAACTTCCATTGCTAAATCTTCAGGGATTTGGGGTAAGCACAAACGCTCAGCCGAGTTATTCATACGGCGAATATTTTCGATAGGACGGAAGAGTTGAACCTTACCATCAGCACGGCGATAAGCCTTTAAGCCTTCAAAAATCTCGGAACCATAGTGTAAAACTGTGGAAGCGGGATGGATAGAAAGATTTTCAAAAGGTACGATTCTTGCGTTGTACCAACCTTTTTCGCTGTTCCAGTCCATCATAAACATATGGTCGGTAAAAATCTTACCAAAACCCAATGTTGAACTATCAGGCTTTTCCTTTAATACGGGAGCCTTTGTAATTTTGATTTCCATAATTAGTTCTCCTTTCCGAGATTCAATGCTTTAAGGTTAAAGTCAAGCATATTAGCATGTCTTGCTGAAATTACTTTAGAAAGAGCAGTGTTAATACCTGCTTCATCAAATTCGCCCATTTCAGCCATAACCTTACCAACAATAATCATATTAGCCAAAGTAGGCATTCCATTTTCGTTTGCAAGACCTGTTGCATTAATATAATGTACCTTAACATCGGTACGGCGAACCTTACGCTCAATAAGGGTGCTGTCAACAAAAATTGTACCACCCTCAGCCACAGTGTCTTCATACTTATCCAAAGAAGGCAAGTTCATTGCAACCAAAACATCGGGTTTAGAAACGATGGGAGAACCGATAGCAGTGTCACTGATAATAACAGAACAACTTGCAGTACCACCACGCATTTCAGGACCATAAGAAGGAAGCCAACTTACCTGTTTGTTTTCACTCAAACCCTTGTAAGCCAAGAATTTACCTGAAAAGAGAATACCTTGACCGCCAAATCCGGCAAACAAATACTGTGTAGTAGCCATTATGCATCCTCCTTTTCGGCGCTTCTATCCTTATAAACACCCAAAGGATAATAAGGAATCATTTTTTCATCAATCCATTCGAGAGCCTTTTGAGGAGTCATACCCCAGTTGGTAGGACAACTGGAAACAACCTCAACCAAGGAGAAGCCTTTACCATCAACTTGATTTTGGAAAGCCTTTTTAATAGCCTTTTTAGCAGCCTTAACGTTTTTAACATTATTAACTGCAACACGCTCTAAATATTCAGCGCCATCTAATTGGGAAAGCATTTCGCAAACCTTAATGGGGAAACCACAGTGGTTAACATCTCTACCATAAGGGGAGGTTTGGGTAACCTGACCAGGCAAGGATGTGGGAGCCATTTGGCCACCGGTCATACCATAAATTGCGTTGTTGATGAAAATAATAGTAATATTCTCATTACGAGCAGCAGCATGAACAGTCTCTGCCATACCGATAGAAGCCAAGTCGCCATCACCTTGATATGTAAATACAATATTTTGGGGTAATGCGCGTTTAACACCGGTAGCAACAGCAGGAGCGCGACCGTGTGCAGCTTCAATCATATCACAATTAAAATAGTCATAAGCCATAACGGAACAACCAACGGGAGCAATACCAATGGTCTTACCCTCGATGCCCAATTCATCCATAACCTCGGCAACCAAACGGTGAACAATACCGTGGGTACAACCGGGGCAGTAATGCATGGGAACATCAGCCAATGCATGGGGTTTATCAAATACAACCATTATTTAGCACCTCCGTTATTCATTGAAATAATAGCCTCTAATACCTGCTCGGGAGAAGGAATCATACCACCTGCACGATTGCAAAGGGTTACAGGCACCTTACACTCACTGGCCAAACGAACATCTTCAATCATTTGACCCATAGAAAGTTCAACAGAAATAATACCCTTAACCTGCTTGGCGGCCTTCTTGAAGGGAGCCTTGGGGAAAGGCCAAAGAGTAATAGGACGAATAAGACCTACCTTAATGCCCTGCTTGCGAGCTTCATCAACAGCATTCTTCGCAACACGAGAAGCAATACCAAAAGCGGTAACACAAATTTCAGCGTCATCCATCAAATACTCTTCATACATAGTCTCATTTTCTTCAATAACCTTATAGCGATCATAACGCTTAAAGTTTTCTTCCTCCAATTTTTCGGGAGAAAGGAAAAGAGAGTTAGTAATGTTATGCTCACGCTCAAGATTTGTACCATTGGTAGCCCAAGGTTTTTCAGGAGCAGGTTTAACATCTAAATCAAGGGAAACAGGCTCCATCATTTGACCCATGGTACCATCGGCCAAAATCATAGAGGTCATACGATACTTATCAGCAAGTTCAAATCCCTTAACGGTTAAATCAGCCATTTCCTGAACAGAAGCAGGAGCCAAAACTATCATATGGAAGTCGCCGTGAGCACCACCCTTAGTAGCTTGGAAATAGTCTGATTGAGAGGGTTGAATACCACCAAGACCGGGACCACC
>JAZSPH010000015.1:0-10777 GCA_045537355.1 Acutalibacteraceae bacterium | reverse complement strand
AGAAGGTTTGTTACTGCTTTTTTAGACGGCACCCACGACAATATGACAAAAATTAACTCCTCGAGGGTTACCTATTGGCACGGTGGAAAGGTTCACCGAATCAAGGGTAATTTAATCCACCTTATGCGTGGTCAAATTTTCAGCATTGACGGTCACAGTTTCTTCACCTTTGGTGGTGGCGAAAGTGTTGACAAAGATATGCGAATTGAAAACGGTCTTTGGTGGCGAGAAGAAGAACCCACACCTCAGGAAATGGCCGAAGGTGCCAAAAACCTGGATGAAATTAATTGTAAGGTGGACTATATCGTCACCCACGAACCTCCTTCTTTAGTTAAAAGTTCCATGTTACTTTTAAGGGGTGACAGCGACCGAGTTAACAAACTTGGTGGTTACTTTGAAGAAATCGGTCGTTCTTGTGAATATAAACACTGGTATTTCGGTTCTCTTCACGAGGATAGAAGAATTACACCCCACCATACCTGCGTATTCAAAAAAATGATACCTATCGGCGACTGACTTGACAGTTGTGGTAAAATAGATTTAGAAACCCATCAATTTCGGAGGATTATTTATGATTAATACCGATGGATTATGCTTAGGATGTATGAGCGATAACGGAGGAGAAAATGTTTGTCCCATTTGCGGTTTTGACAATACTTCTCAAAACCCCTCTTACGCCCTTCCCGTAAAAACACTTTTAGAAAATCGTTATTTTATTGGTAAAACCTTGTCGGATGACGGCGAAGGTATTACTTACATTGGTTGGGATAATTCCAAAAATTGCAAAATCACCATAAAAGAGTATTTCCCAAAAGGTTTCGCTAACAGAAATCCTGACAAGACCGTTTCCATGAGTCAAAACGGAAAATACACCTTTAATGAAGGTTTGCTCGAATTTTTGGACATTAACCATGCCATTATTTTATCCACCCTTCCCTCTTTAATGCCCATTTATGATACCTTTGAAGCAAACGGCACTGCTTACGCTGTTTGTGAACTCATTTCGGGCATAACATTGGAAGAATTTTTAAACAAAAACTCCGGCACCCTTAAATGGGAACAAGCCCGTCCTTTATTCTTACCATTAATGGATACTATTGAGGGTATGAATGCTATTGGTTATATTCACGGCGGAATTTCTGCCGACACCATAATCGTAGGTCGTGACGGAAAGCTTAGAATTTCCGGATACTCAATAAAGAAACTTCGCAAAAGCAGTGAATTAGAACCCTCACTTTACAGTGGCTATGCTGCATGCGAGCAATATGGTATCGACGACCTTCTCGTTGGAACCTATACCGATGTTTACGGCCTTTGCGCCACACTCTTTAGGGTATTTATCGGCTCTGTCCCTCCCGTTGCAACCCAACGTTTGGAAAATGACGCCATGACAATTTCGGCAAAATTTGCCGAAGAACTTCCCCATCAGGTTTTGGCTGCTCTTGCCAACGGTTTGCAGGTTAAACCCGAAAACCGCACCCGTAACATCGAACAATTTAAAAACGAATTGGTTTACGGAGAAATTGAGACTCCTGCACCGGTTAAGAAAAAGATTGTTTCAAAAGAAGTTTCTTCCGTCTCCAAAAAGAAGAAAAACAACACATCTAAATACGTTATCATATCTGCTTTTTGCACTATTTTGATTTTAGGTGTACTTGCTTTATTGTTATTCAAAGACAGCCTTCTTTCCATGACCAATGACTCAAGTTCACAAGTCGAAAGTGTCGTTTCTTTTGATGCGCCCGATGTAAACTCGGTTGGAGATATTGAAAGTGGCACCGAAATTACCACAAAAACCTACCCCGTTCCCGACCTTAAAGGCAAAACTTTTGCCGAAATTATCGAAAACGAAGAATGGGAAATGTTTGAGTTTGTTTTGTTAGACAAGGATTTCTCTGACACCTGTGCAAAAGGCACCGTTTGTGCCCAGTCTGTAAAGGCAGGTACCGAGGTTGCAAGAGACACTAAGGTTGAGGTTGTAATTTCCTTAGGAAGAAAAGAGTTTGAAATCAGAAACGTTAAAACCCTCAAAGAAGATGAAGCAATTTTAGAACTCTTAAAACAAGGATTTTTATACGAAAACATCCTCATTGAAGAAATTCAAGATGCAAATCAGGAATATGGCGTTGTTATAAGACAAGAGCCTGAATACGGCGAAAAAGTTACCGCTGAAGCTGTTGTTAAAATTGCTGTAAACCGTTACGAAGATAACACTTCATCTTCAGACTCAAGCCAATAAGATATTTTTAAAAAAAGTATAGACAAAAACCTATATTTAATGTTATAATAGTATTTGTATAATACTAGTGTATTAACTTTTAAATTTGGTGATGCTATGCGAGTTATAACCGGCACACTAAAAGGCAAACGTCTTAACACCCCTGAGGGTAGGGATATTCGCCCTACTCCCGATAGGGTCAAGGAAGGTCTTTTTAGTGCCTTGCATTTTGATATTGAGGGCAGACGTATTTTGGATTTATTCGCCGGCTCAGGACAATTGGGAATTGAAGCTTTAAGCCGTGGTGCCGAGTCCTGTGTTTTTGTAGATGCTTCAAAAGACGCTGTCAAAATTGTAAAATCCAATTTATCGGCTTGTGGATTAGAGGATAAAACCAAGGTTTATCAATCCGACTTCCAGTCCTTTTGCGCCATGTCGCGAGACACCTTTGATTTTGTCTTTTTAGACCCACCTTATCTTGAAGGCCTGTTGACCCCTGCCATTAAGGCTGTTTTACCTCTTATGAGTGATTATGGTGCCATTATTTGTGAGCACCCGCCCGAAGTTGAATTAGAACCTCAAGTCGGTGGTTTTTATATTCACAAAACATATCGTTACGGTAAGGTTATAATCACCATTTACAGAAAGGGGGAGCCGTGATGAATGAAAATATAACGGCTTTGTGCCCCGGAAGTTTTGACCCGGTAACCTACGGTCATCTCGATATTATAACAAGAGCTGCAGGTATGTTTAAAAAACTTATCGTGGTTGTGGCTTCAAACTCTTCAAAGAATTGTTGTTTCACACCCGAAGAGCGTGTTGAACTTATAAAAAAATGTATCACAAATCTTGATAATGTCGAGGTTGTGCATTACGACGGCTTATTGGCTGACTATGCTGCTCAGGTTGGCGCTACTGCAATTATTAAAGGTCTTCGTGCTATGTCTGACTTTGAGTACGAATTCCAAATGGCTCTTACCAACAAAGAGTTAAACCCAAATGTTGAAACCTTGTTTTTAACCACTGCGGCACAAAACATGTATCTCAGTTCCAGTATGGTTAAGCAAATCGCTGCCATGGGGGGAGATATTTCCCACTTTGTTCCCGGTGAAATAAAACAAGACATTATAAATAGGATTGCCACTAAAAAATAAATGCCGATTTTCGGTTTACGGAGGAAGAAAAAATGACATTAGACGAATTACTAGAACAATTTGACGAGGTGCTTGACTCTGGTTTCAAAATCCCCGGCAAAAAAACAGTTGTAGATGTGGAAAAACTTCGTGCAGTTGTTGACGATATCCGTCTTAACATCCCTGCTGAAATCAAACAAGCTAAAGGCATCGTTGCTGACAGAGCTGACATCATCACCAACGCTAAACGCGAGGCTGACGGAATTATCCGTAATGCCGAGGAAAAGGCAAAAGCAATGGTAGCACAAGAAGAGATTGTTAAACTTTCTCAAGCAAAAGCTGCTGAAATTATTGCAACTGCTCAAGGTAAGAGCCGTGAGATGAGAAAGGCTGCTCAAGATTTTGTTGACGATATTATGCGTCGTGCCGATGAAGGCCTTACTGCTAACCTCGGCGAAATTCGCAAAACCCGTGCTGCATTAAAGCAACCCATCCCTACTGCTACTAAAGAGCAATAATAATTTTTAATACTAGAATTTCAGAAAACGCACAGTGGATGCTGTGCGTTTTCAGTGCTAATTAAACCCCTATTTGAAAGGAGTACTTTCAGTGTACGACAGTATTTCACCCAACGTTAATTTCGTTGAAGAGGAAAAGAAAATTGAAGAATTTTGGTCTGATGCCAAGATTTTCGAAAAGAGTATAGAGACTAAGGCACAGGGCGAACCCTATGTTTTTTATGATGGTCCCCCTACTGCTAACGGCAAACCTCATATCGGTCACGTTTTAACCCGTGTTATTAAGGATATGATTCCCCGTTACAGAACAATGAAGGGCTGTATGGTTCCCCGTAAGGCCGGTTGGGACACCCACGGTCTTCCCGTTGAACTTGAAGTTGAAAAACTTTTAGGTCTTGATGGTAAAGAACAAATTGAGGGATATGGTTTAGAGCCTTTTATTGCTCATTGTAAAGAAAGTGTTTGGAAATATAAGGGAATGTGGGAAGATTTCTCAAAAACCGTTGGTTTTTGGGCTGATATGAACGACCCTTATGTTACCTATGACAATAACTTCATCGAATCCGAATGGTGGGCTTTAAAACAAATATACGATAAAGGTTTGTTATACAAGGGCTTTAAGATTGTTCCTTACTGCCCCCGTTGCGGAACCCCTCTTTCTTCTCACGAAGTGGCTCAAGGCTACAAAAATGTTAAGGAGCGCAGTGCAGTTGTACGCTTTAAGGTTGCAAACGAAAATGCTTACTTCCTTGCTTGGACCACCACACCTTGGACATTACCTTCTAACGTTGCCCTTTGCGTTAACCCTGAAGATACCTACTGCAAGGTTAAGGCTTTGGATGGTTACACCTACTATATGGCTAAAGAACTTTTAGACAAGGTTCTTGGCAAGTTGGCAACCGAAGAAACTCCTGCTTATGAGATTATTGAAGAATTCAAAGGTTCCGATTTAGAACATCGTGAATATGAGCCTTTGTTCGACTTTGCAAAACCTGTTTGCGAGAAGCAAAATAAAAAGGCATTCTTTATCACCTGCGACAGTTATGTTACTATGAGCGATGGTACCGGTATTGTTCACATTGCTCCCGCTTTTGGTGAGGACGATGCTAAGGTTGGCAGAAAGTATGACCTTCCCTTCGTTCAATTTGTTGACGGTAAGGGTGAAATGACCGAGGAAACTCCTTATGCCGGTCTTTTCGTTAAGGATGCCGACCCCAAGGTTTTAGTTGACCTTGAAGCAAAGGGACTTTTATTTGATGCTCCCAAATTTGAGCACGATTATCCCTTCTGCTGGCGTTGTGACACTCCCCTTATCTACTATGCTCGTGAGTCTTGGTTTATCAAGATGACCGATGTTAAAGATGACCTTATTAAAAATAACAACACCATCAACTGGATACCCGAGAGCATTGGTAAGGGTCGTTTTGGCGACTGGCTTAAGAATGTTCAAGACTGGGGTATTTCCCGTAACCGTTATTGGGGTACTCCCCTTAACATTTGGACCTGTGAATGTGGTCATCAACATTCTATCGGCAGTATTGCCGAACTTAAAGAATTGTCTGACAACTGCCCTGATGATATTGAACTTCACCGTCCATTCATTGACGCAGTAACCATTAAGTGTCCTCACTGTGGCAAGGATATGCACCGTGTTCCCGAGGTTATTGACTGTTGGTTTGACTCGGGTTCAATGCCCTTCGCTCAACACCACTATCCTTTTGAAAATAAGGAACTTTTCGAGGCTCAATTCCCTGCTGACTTTATTTCCGAGGCAGTTGACCAAACAAGAGGTTGGTTCTATTCACTTCTTGCAATTTCAACCCTTATTTTTGATAAGGCTCCCTTTAAAAACGTTATCGTTTTGGGTCACGTTCAGGATGAAAACGGTCAAAAAATGAGTAAATCCAAGGGCAACGCCGTTGACCCATTTGATGCACTCGAAACCTTTGGTGCCGATGCTATTCGTTGGTATTTCTACACTAACTCTGCACCTTGGCTCCCCAACCGTTTCCATGCTAAGGCCGTAACCGAAGGCCAGCGTAAATTTATGGGTACCCTTTGGAATACCTATGCTTTCTATGTGCTTTACGCTAACATTGACAAGTTTGATCCTTCAAAATACGATATTAACAATTACGAACTTTCCGTTATGGATAAGTGGTTATTATCTCGCCTAAATTCAACCACCCGTGCTGTGGATGAAAACTTGGCTAACTACCGTATCCCTGAAGCTGCTCGTGCATTGCAAGAGTTTGTTGATGAAATGAGTAACTGGTATGTTCGCCGTGGCAGAGAAAGATACTGGGTTGAAGGTATGACCGATGACAAGATTGCGGCCTACTTAACCCTTTACACTGCTTTGGTTACCACTGCAAAGATTTCTGCTCCCATGATTCCTTTTATGGCGGAAAACATTTATCAAAACCTTGTTCGCAACATTGATAAAACTGCTCCCGAGAGTATTCACCTTTGCGATTTCCCCGAGGTATGCGAAGATTTAATCGATGCTAACCTTGAAGAGCAAATGAAAAAGGTTCTTGAAATTGTTGTTCTCGGTAGAGCTGCTCGTAACGGTTCTTCCCGTAAAAATCGTCAACCTTTGGCTGCTATGTATGTTAAGGCTGATGGTGGTGTTGATGAACTTTACGCATCAATTATCCGTGATGAACTTAACATTAAAGAGGTTAAATTCACCGATGAGGTTGACAACTTTGTTTCTTACAGTTTCAAACCTCAACTTAAGACCTTAGGTCCTAAGTACGGTAAACAATTAGGCGAAATTCGCAACTGCTTAGCCGAGCTTGACAGTTCTGCTAAGGCTGATTTGGATGCAAACGGCTGCATTAAACTTAATATTTCTATTGGCGAAATTGAGCTTACTGCCGAAGATTTATTAATTGAAGCAAGTCAAAAAGAAGGTTTCTTCACCGTAAGCGACCGTGGTATAACCGTGGCACTTGATACCAACCTTACCACTGAACTTATTGAAGAAGGCTTTGTCAGAGAACTTGTTAGCAAACTTCAAACTATGCGTAAAGAAGCAGGATTTAATGTGACCGACCATATCGCAATTACATTAAAGGGAAGCGATACCGTTACTGCTATCGCAACTGCTAAAACTGCCTATATCACAAGCGATACCTTGGCTGACAGTTTAACTGTTGGCGAAGTTGCAGGTTTCGTTAAAGAGTGGGATATTAACGGCGAAAATGTTACTTTAGGTGTAGAAAAAATTTAAACCAGGGGGATTTGTTTTGGAAAATAACGAAAACAAAATGGTTTTTGAGGATATTAGTTCATCCTCTCCCAGTGCCATTAAAAAAGCTGTTAAAAAGACAGAAAAAGTTGTTAAAAAAACAGGAAAAGTTGCTAAAGCTACTGCAAAAAAGGTTAAAAAAGTAAGCGATTTATATGGAACATTAAATTACGAGAATCTTGATAAGGTTATTAAGATTATTTCCTATGTAGTTGCTATTGGTGTTTTTCTGATTTTCCTTGCGGCCGCTGCTTTGGTCTACGTACTTGACCATGCGCTCATTTTCCTTTCGGCTTTAATACTTTTAGCAGGTGCTGCAATTGCACTTATTTTCCTTTACTTAATCTTTGCTCAAGGTTTGATAATTTCACAAAATAACGAAATTTTGAAAAGACTTGACAAGTAAAATTAATATTTACAAATATCAAAAAATCACATATAATATATATGTGATTTTTTGTTTTTGGAGGAACAATTTTGGCTATTGATAAGCTGATTATAAAAGGCGCAAACGAAAACAATTTGAAGAATATTAATGTGGAAATTCCAAGGGACAAGTTGGTTGTTTTTACCGGACTTTCAGGAAGTGGTAAATCCTCCCTTGCTTTTGACACCATTTATGCCGAGGGTCAACGAAGATATGTTGAGTCTCTTTCTTCTTATGCCCGTCAATTCTTGGGACAAATGGAAAAACCCAATGTCGACAGCATTGAAGGTCTCTCCCCTGCCATATCCATAGACCAAAAAACTACATCCAAAAATCCACGTTCCACCGTTGGAACGGTTACCGAAATTTACGATTATTTAAGACTTTTATATGCTCGTGTTGGTATTCCCCACTGCCCTGTTTGCGGAAAGGAAATAAGCCAACAAACCACCGACCAAATTGTGGATGTTGTTATGAAACTTGAAACAGGGGCTAAAATTCAAATTCTCGCTCCCGTTGTTAAGAACCGTAAAGGTGAACACGCAAAGGAACTTGAAAACCTTAGAAAATCGGGTTATTCAAGGGTTAGAATTGACGGTAATCTTTACGATTTATCCGAAGAAATCAAACTCGAGAAAAACAACAAACATTTTATTGAAGTTATTGTCGATCGTTTGGTTATTAAAGAAGACATTGTCTCTCGCCTTACTGACAGTATCGAAACTGCAGTCGCTTTGTCGGGTGGTTTAGTGGCCGTTGACGTCATTGGTGGCGAAGAACTGCAGTTTTCCCAAACCTATGCTTGTGATGAACACGGAATAAGCATACCCGAACTTACCCCCACAATGTTTTCCTTTAATAATCCTATGGGCGCTTGTCCCGTTTGTATGGGTATTGGCAGTTACAAGAAAATCGACCCTCGCCTTATAATCCATGATGATAATTTATCCTTACTTGAAGGTTGCATTAAGGCTATGGGTTGGGGTGTTAATTCTTGGCTTAATCCCGATGCAGGTTCTATTACCCAAATGTATTACAAGGGAATTGCAAAACACTATGGTTTTGACATAAATACACCTTGGAAAGATATTCCTGAAGAGGGCAAAAAAGCTGTACTTTACGGTACGGGCGATACTAAAATCGAATTCTATCGCACCACCGATTTCGGTTCGGGTAGTTATTACGCTTCCTTTGAGGGTGTTGTTAATAACCTTGAACGTCGTTATAAAGAAACAAGCAGTGATTATGCCCGAAACGAATACGAAAGTTATATGCTTGAAAACCCTTGTCCTGAGTGTAAGGGAGCAAGACTTAAACCCGAATATTTAGCCGTTACTGTCGGCGGCAAAAACATTAAAGAATTTTGCGATATGTCGGTTTCAGAAGAATTAAATTTTATTGAAACCTTAAAATTCGGTCAGCGAGACAATATGATTTCCGCTCCCATTTTAAAGGAAATTAAGGAAAGACTCACCTTCCTTAAAAGCGTTGGTCTTGATTATCTCGACCTTTCCCGTTCTTCAGGCACCCTTTCAGGTGGCGAAAGTCAGCGTATTCGTTTGGCAACCCAAATTGGCTCTTCCCTTATGGGTGTTTTGTACATTCTTGATGAACCAAGCATTGGTTTGCACCAAAGGGATAATGAACGATTAATCGCTACTTTGAAAAGGCTTAGAGACCTTGGCAATACCGTTATTGTAGTTGAGCACGACGAAGACACTATGCGTGCTGCCGACCATATTGTTGATATCGGCCCGGGTGCCGGTATTCACGGTGGCGAGGTTGTATTCTCGGGAGACCTTAACGCCCTCGAAAACTGCAAAAACTCAATAACAAGTGATTATTTAACAGGTCGCAAGAAAATACCCGTTCCCAAAAATCGCCGAGAGGGTAACGGAGAATTCCTCACGGTTAAGGGTGCCGGTGAAAACAACCTTAAAAATATTAATGTTAAAGTTCCTCTTGGAACACTTACCTGCGTTACAGGTGTTTCGGGAAGTGGTAAATCTTCCTTTGTAAATGATATTCTTTACAAGGTTTTGGCCAACAAATTAAACAATGCCAAAACCGTTGCAGGAAAACACAAATCGGTTGAAGGAATCGAAAATCTTGACAAGGTTATTAATATTGACCAGTCACCAATTGGTCGAACTCCCCGTTCCAACCCTGCCACCTATACAGGTGTTTTCACCGATATTCGTGAACTTTTCGCCTCCACCAAAGAGGCTAAAATGCACGGATACAATGCGGGAAGATTTTCTTTCAATGTTAAGGGTGGTCGTTGCGAAGCCTGTCAAGGTGACGGAATTTTGAAAATCGAAATGCACTTTTTGCCCGACATTTATGTTCCTTGTGAGGTGTGTGGCGGCAGCCGTTACAACCGAGAAACATTAAATGTAAAATACAAGGGCAAAAGCATTTACGATGTCCTTGAAATGACGGTTGAAGAGGGTATGTATTTCTTTGAAAGTATACCTAAAATTCAAAGAAAACTTAAAACCCTTTACGATGTGGGACTCGGTTACATCAAAATCGGTCAACCTGCCACAACCCTTTCGGGTGGCGAGGCTCAACGAGTTAAATTGGCAACCGAACTTTCCAAAAGAAGCACTGGCAAAACAATTTATATCTTGGATGAACCCACAACAGGACTTCACACTGCCGATGTTCACAAACTTATTGAGATTTTGCAAAGGTTTGTGGATGCCGGTAATACCGTTCTCGTTATTGAGCACAATTTAGATGTAATTAAAACTGCCGACCACATCATAGATTTAGGTCCCGAAGGTGGTAATGGTGGTGGTACTGTTGTTTGCAGTGGCACGCCTGAAAAGGTTGCAATGTGCAAAGAATCCTATACAGGTCAGTTTCTTAAAAAGATGCTGTAAATTAACACATTATTCACCAAAAGAATAAATAAATATTATAGAATATTAAAAGGAAGTGAAGTCGAGTGTTCGGATATATAAAAGTTTCCAAAGGCGAACTTAAAGTTAAAGAGTTCGAAATGTATAAAGCAGTTTACTGCTCCCTTTGCAAAACCTTGGGAAAACATTACGGAATTTTATCTCGCCTGACTCTTAGTTACGACTTCACCTTTTTAGCGCTTCTTAATATGTCCCTTAAAGATGGTTGCGACAAAATTGAGAGAAAGCGTTGCACCTTTAACCCCTTGAAAAAGTGTAATTACTGTAAAAATACCGATAGTCTTTTAATGCCTTCGGC
>JAZSPH010000069.1:0-17327 GCA_045537355.1 Acutalibacteraceae bacterium | reverse complement strand
CTTGCATTTAAGATTGCTACTGACCCATTCGTTGGTAAGCTCTGCTTCTTCCGTGTTTACTCAGGTACTGTTGATGCCGGTAGCGGTGTTTACAACTCAGTAAAACAGAACAGAGAGCGTCTCGGACGTATTTTGCAGATGCACGCTAACCACAGAGAAGATCTTGAGACTGTATATGCAGGTGATATCGCAGCTGCTGTTGGTCTTAAGAACACCACTACAGGTGATACTCTTTGTGATGAAAAGCATCCTGTAATTCTTGAATCTATGAACTTCCCGGAGCCTGTTATCCGTGTTGCTATCGAGCCTAAGACTAAGGCTGGTCAGGAAAAGATGGGTATAGCTCTCGCTAAGCTTGCTGAAGAGGATCCTACCTTTAAGGCTTACACCGATGAAGAAACCGGACAGACTATTATTGCCGGTATGGGTGAATTACACCTTGAAATCATCGTTGACCGTTTGCTCCGCGAATTTAAGGTTGAAGCAAACGTTGGTGCACCTCAGGTTGCATATAAAGAGAGTATCCGTAAGAAGGTTGACCACGAAACTAAGTACAAGCGTCAGTCCGGTGGTTCAGGTCAGTACGGTCACGTTAAGATTATTGTTGAGCCTAATGAGTCGGGTAAGGGCTACGAGTTCATCAATAGCGTAACAGGTGGTACTGTTCCGAAGGAATACATCCCCGCTGTTGACGCAGGTATTAAGGGTGCTTTACAAGCTGGTGTTCTTGCTAACTACCCTGTAGTTGATGTTAAGGTTACTCTTTATGACGGTTCTTACCACGAAGTTGACTCTTCTGAAATGGCATTTAAGATTGCCGGTTCAATGGCATTCAAAGAGGCTTGCCGTTTGGCAGACCCCGTTCTCTTAGAGCCTATTATGAAGGTTACTGTTATAGTTCCTGAAGAGTATATGGGCGACGTTATCGGCGACCTTAACTCACGCCGTGGCGAAATCGCAGGATTTGAAGACCGTGCAGGCGTTAAGCAGATTAATGCTCGCGTACCTCTTGGCGATATGTTCGGCTACGCTACAGACCTTCGTTCTAAAACACAGGGCCGCGGTCAGTACGTAATGGAACCCGACGGCTATAAGGAAGTGCCCAAGAGCATTTCCGAGAAGATTATTTCTGCAAGAACTAAGAAAGATTAATTCGGCAGTAAATAATACTTGAAATTTGTAAAAAAATTTGGTAAACTATATTTAAAATAAAAAAATCGAATTTCTAAGGAGGAAATTTACAATGGCAAAGGCAGCTTTTGAAAGAAATAAGCCCCACGTAAACATTGGTACCATCGGTCACGTTGACCATGGTAAAACAACATTAACCGCAGCAATCACTAAGTTCCTTTCTCTTAAGGGTCAGGCTTCATTCGAGGATTATTCAAACATCGATAAGGCTCCCGAAGAGAGAGAGCGTGGTATTACAATTAATACCGCTCACGTTGAGTATGAGACAGATGCACGTCACTACGCTCACGTTGACTGCCCCGGACACGCTGACTATGTTAAGAACATGATCACCGGTGCTGCTCAGATGGACGGTGCTATCCTCGTTATCGCTTCTACTGACGGTCCTATGGCTCAGACTAAAGAACACCTTCTTCTTGCTCGTCAGGTTGGCGTTCCTTACATCGTAGTATTCATGAACAAGACTGACCTTGTTGATGACGAAGAGCTTCTCGAACTCGTTGAGATGGAAATCCGTGAGACTCTTGATAAGTATGAATTCCCCGGCGATGATACACCTATCATCAAGGGTTCTGCATTCAAGGCTCTTGACAGTGCTTCTACTGATCCTGCTGATCCCATCTATGCTCCTATTAAAGAGCTTATGGATGCTGTTGACAGCTACATTCCTACTCCTGATCGTAAGGCTGATATGCCTTTCCTTATGCCTATCGAGGACGTTATGACTATTTCCGGTCGTGGCACTGTTGTTACAGGCCGTGTTGAGCGTGGTCAGCTTAATGCTGGTGACGAAGTTGAAATCATCGGTCTTACCGAAGAACGTGCTAAGACTGTTGTTACTTCAATGGAAATGTTCCGTAAGACTCTCACATACTGTGAGGCTGGTGATAACGTAGGTGCTCTTCTCCGTGGTGTAGGCCGTGAGGAAGTTGAGCGTGGTCAGGTTCTTTGTAAGCCCGGTTCTATCAACCCCCATACAAAGTTCCATGGTCAGGTTTACGTTCTTAGCAAAGAAGAAGGCGGGCGTCATACTCCTTTCTTCAACAACTATCGTCCTCAGTTCTACTTCAGAACTACCGACGTTACCGGTGTTATCACTCTTCCTGCTGGCACTGAAATGTGCATGCCTGGTGATAACGTAGAGATGGATGTTGAGCTTATCACTCCTATCGCTATCGAAGAGGGTCTCCGCTTCGCTATCCGTGAAGGTGGCCGTACTGTTGGTTCCGGTGTTGTTACCGCTATCAATGGCTAATAACTAACTTTTAAGGAGAAACTCGAAAGGGTTTCTCCTTTTTAGTATTTTTCGGTTGTAGACCGATAATTTCGAGGAGATTTAATATGCACGGAAATATTTTAGAATTAATTATCGAAACAGGGGCACCTTATATAGTAAGTGCTTTAGAGATTTTAGGTATTTTAGTAATTGTGTGGACTGCTGTTTCCTCCTTTATTGAATATGTTAAGGATATTATTCGGCACAAAAAATTCCATTTTATGCATGCTCTTTCTCAAGGCTTAGCAGCTGGTCTCTCTTTTTTGATGGCCGGCGAAATACTTAAAACTGTTATTATTAAAGAAATGAGTCAACTTTTGGTTTTAGGTGTTGTTATTGTACTTAGAACGGTTTTGAGTTTGATTATTCATTTCGAAATGAAACATAGTAAAGACGATTAATATTAATTCAGGTGAAATTATGGTGGCTTTAATAATCGTACTTTCGGTAGTTTTTCTGTTTTTAATGGTAATGCTTTATTTCTTTTGCTTTACCTTTGTAAGAATAAATATCGGAAATTTTGACGATGTAAATGACCCTTGTAACAGGGTTTTGGGTGAGTATAAAGAGGTTGTAGGGAAGGGGATCGAGCACATTAATTCCACACCTTGTAAATGGGTAGAAACCTACAGCTTTGATAAACTATGCCTTAAAGCCAGATATTTCGACAACGGCCAAAAAAACACCATGATTTTCTTCCATGGTTATCGTTCTTCATCTTCAAGAGACTTTTCCTGCGCATTGAAGATGTATATGGATTTAGGATTTAATGTTTTGCTGGTGGACCAAAGAGCCCACGGCAGAAGCGAAGGAAGACTTATAACCTTTGGCATTAAAGAAAGTCGAGATGTTGTAAGTTGGACTGAGTTTTTGAACAAGAAATATTCTCCCGAAAAAATACTGATTACTGGTATGTCCATGGGTGCCACAACGGTACTTTTGGCAGCGGGAGAACACAAATTGCCGGAAAATGTAAAGGCCGTAGTTGCTGATTGTGGCTTTACCTCCCCGGTTGAAATTATTAAATCGGTTGCTAAAAACTTTTTGAAAATAAAAGCCGATTTATTTATACCTTTTTTAAATATTTATTGTTTAGCTTTTGGCGGCTTTTCCATAATGAAGGTATCAACACTAAATAGCCTTAAAAATTGTGATTTGCCCATTCTTTTTATTCATGGTGAGGAGGACACCTTTGTTCCTTGCGAAATGTCGAGACAGGCTTTTGGGGTTTGCAGCGACAACTGTCGTATTGAAACGGTCGAAGGCGCCTATCACGGAATGAGCTTTTTAAGAGATGAAAATAAAATTGCCACTGCGATTAAAGAATTTATAATAAACTGTGGTTATTGATAGTGTTTTCATTGACTTTTTAAGGGAATAATTATACAATATAATTAGTAATATAAAGGAGAATGTGAATATGAGAAATTTTAAAAAAGTAATGGCACTTCTCATTTCCTTAATAATGATATTTAGTCTTGTGGCCTGTAACGAAGTGGACCCAGATTACGGTGTTTCCGAAAAACAGGAAACCACTGAGGATCCCGTGGAAAGTAAACCTGTTGAGGAGACAAAAATCATGTCTTCGGACAGAGTAATGTCAAATTATTTTGATATTAGTCTTTTTGATGAGGAAAATTATTCCGAAATTTACTTAGGCAAAAAATTTGAAATTAAGGCAACTTTTGCAGGGGGAGAACTTCCTGTTCCTTGCAAGTTGGATGAAATAAAAGATTTGGGTTGGGAACTTTGCGAAGGTAATGAGTATAACGAAAACTCCTTGGTTTTTGCTTATGAGACTATTACTATTGTGTTGCAAAATCAAGACGGTCTAAAGATTACAGCCCAAATGTATAACTCTTCTCGTTCATCAGTTAAACTTTCAAAGTGTTATATTGTTAAGTTTAAAATCGAAAATGATTTCCATGTTGACAATGTCAATTACACACCGTTTGATATAAACGGCATAACAAACAATATGGCAATAACCGATGTTATTAACACCTTGGGAACCCCCTCCCATTTTTATGCAGTTAGCGAGAATAGTTATTATTTAGATTATTTTATAACCAAGCGTGACCGTAGAAACGGCATTACGGTTTATATTAATCCTGAAGATGATAATATTACTGCAATTGAATTTTCTTTTTATAAATAGGTGAACTAAATGGAAAAATTTTTAAGTCCTGCTGATATATTACTTCCTAAAAAGGATTTCGAAAAATGGGCTGTAATTGCCTGTGACCAATATACAAGCGAACCCGAATATTGGGAAGAAACAAAGGCACAGGTTGGCGATGCTGTTTCGGCACTTAATATTGTTTTACCCGAGGTTTATCTTTCTAAGGATAACAGTGCCAAAATTGATGAAATCAATAAAAATATGAAGGCTTATGTTGAAGAGGATGTTTTTGACACCCTTGAAAACAGTTTGGTTTTAACCATCCGTACATTAAAGGACGGCAAGGTTAGAACAGGTATTGTGGGCCTTATTGATTTAGAAGAATATAGTTACGAAAAGGGCGCAGACACCCTTACTCGTGCTACCGAGGCAACTGTTGTTGAAAGAATTCCCCCAAGGGTTGAAATTCGTAAGGATGCTATAATTGAACTTCCCCACGTAATGTTGCTTATAAATGACCCTGATAGAAGCGTTATCGAACCTTTGGCTGAGGCTAGTGATACCTTCCAAAAGGTTTATGATTTTACATTAATGCAAAATGCTGGTTCTATTAAAGGTTATAAAATTCCCGAGGCAAAGGTAGAGGAAATCAATAATACTTTAGAACAACTTAAAACCCGTAACAATGGTTTGCTCTTTGCAGTGGGTGATGGCAACCACTCTTTGGCTACTGCTAAGGAATGTTATAAAAACCAAGGTGGCAGCCGTTACGCACTTGTTGAAGTGGTAAACATTCACGATAATTCTTTGGAATTTGAACCTATTTACAGGGCTGTATTCGGCGTTAATCCCGAGGAACTTATAGCCGAGTTCGTTGCTGCTATGGGTGGCGAGTATGAAGGAAGCGACAGCCATAAGTATACTTGTGTCTGGGGCGAAAACAAGAAGGAAATTTGTCTTAAAGCAGGTTCTCATTTGGCAGTTGCCGATTTGCAAAATTTCTTGGATGATTACATAAAGAAACATCCCGAGACCGAGGTTGACTATATCCACGGCATTTCAAATACTGAAAAATTGGCATTAAAGCCTAATACAGTTGGTTTTATTTTTGACGGTATGGGCAAAAGCGATCTTTTCCCTGCAGTTTCGGCCGATGGTTCGTTGCCGAGAAAGACCTTTTCAATGGGTTGTGCCGATGATAAGAGATTTTATTTAGAGGCAAGAAAAATTAAATAGTCAAAAAGCGGAGAAAAAACTCCGCTTTTTTTATTTTTTCGCAAAAAGTACTATATTTATTTACAAATCTATGGTAAAATAAAGATACATATATTTAGATTAGAGGTAAATTATGGGTTTACTTAATGTATTATTCGGAAACTATAGTGAGAAAGAAGTAAAAAGAATTTTGCCTTTGCAAAAAAGAGTCTTGGAACTTGAGGAAGATTATAAAATCTTAAGTGATGAGGCATTAAAGGGCAAGACCTTAGAATTTAAGGAAAGACTTTCAAAAGGGGAAACTCTTGATGATATTTTGCCTGAGGCTTTTGCCGCTTGCCGTGAGGCTTCGGATAGAGTTTTGGGTATGTGTCATTTCCCCGTTCAAATAATCGGTGGTATTATTCTTCACCAAGGAAGAATTGCCGAGATGAAGACAGGTGAAGGTAAAACCTTGGTTGCAACCTTACCTGCGTATCTTAACGCTTTGACCGGCAAGGGTGTTCACATTGTAACTGTCAACGATTACCTTGCTAAGCGTGACTCGGAGTGGATGGGTAAATTATATCGCTTTATGGGTCTGTCTGTAGGTCTTATTATCCATGGAATGAACCACGAGGAAAAGCAAAAGGCTTATAGTGCTGACATTACCTATTGCACCAATAATGAATTAGGTTTTGACTATTTGCGTGATAATATGGTTACCTATAAAGAACAAAAGGTTCAAAGGGAGCACAATTTTGCTGTTGTGGATGAGGTTGACTCTATCCTTATCGACGAAGCAAGAACACCCCTTATTATTTCAGGTAGCAGCAATAAATCTACCGACCTTTACGGCAAAGCAAACAGTTTTGCCAAGGGTCTTAAGATGTTTAAAATCAAAGAGATGGATGATAAGGCAAGTGATGAGCAAACTAACTATGACGGTGATTATGTTGTGGATGAAAAGGCTCACACTGCAACCCTTACTCCTTCAGGTGTTAAAAAGGCTGAGGAATATTTCGGCATTGAAAATCTTAATGATACCGAAAATATCGCCATTGCTCACCATATAAACCAAGCCATTAAGGCTCACGGTATTATGAAGCGTGATGTTGATTATGTTGTAAAAGACGGCGAGGTTATAATCGTTGATGAACATACCGGCCGTTTGATGTTTGGTAGAAGATATAATGAAGGTTTGCATCAGGCTATTGAGGCTAAAGAGGGAGTTAAGATTGCCAAGGAGTCCAAAACCCTTGCAACCATCACCTTCCAAAACTTCTTCCGCCTTTACTCTAAACTTTCGGGTATGACCGGTACTGCTATGACCGAGGAAGCCGAATTCCAAGAAATTTATAAACTCGATGTAATCGAAATCCCTACCAACAAGCCTATCGCCCGTGTGGATGAAAACGACGTTGTTTATAAAACAGAGAAAGCAAAGCTTAACGCTGCTATTGAAAAGATTATTGAGTGCCACAAAAAGGGTCAACCTGTTCTTGTTGGTACCGTTACAATTGAAAAATCCGAACTTTTATCGGCAATGCTTAAGAAACGTGGAATCCAGCATAAGGTATTAAATGCTAAACACCACGAAAAGGAAGCTGAAATTATCGCTCAAGCAGGTAAACTCGGCGCCGTTACCATTGCTACTAATATGGCGGGTCGTGGTACCGATATTATGCTTGGTGGTAACGCCGAATACTTGGCAAAAGCTGCTTTACGTCACGATGGTTTCAGTGAGGAAATGATTACCGAAGCCACCGGTTTTGCTGATACTACCGACCCTGATATTATAAATGCCAGAGAAACCTACAAGGCTTATTATAATCAGTTCAAGGCCGAAATTGCGCCCGAGGCTGAGGCTGTAAGAAACGCTGGTGGTCTTGCTATTATTGGCACCGAGCGCCACGATTCAAGACGTATTGATAATCAGCTTAGAGGTCGTGCAGGCCGTCAAGGCGATGCAGGTAACACCCAGTTCTTCGTATCTTTGGAAGACGATTTAATGCGCCTTTTTGGTGGCGAGAGAATTTCTATTATGATGGACACCTTGAAGGTTGACGAGAATATGCCTTTGGAAAGTGGTATGCTTTCTAAGTCCATTGAGGGTGCTCAACGCAAGAAAGAGGGCATGAACTTCGCTATCCGTAAAAACGTGCTTCAATACGATGATGTTATGAACAAACAACGTGAGCTCATTTACGGCCAACGCAACAAGGTGCTCGAAGGCGAAGATATTAAGGATACCGTTAGAAAGATGGTTGACGAAACCATCGATGTTTATACCGACATTTATCTTTCCGACCCCATTTGCGACAACTGGGATATCGGTGGTCTTAAGGAGTATTTCCAAGGTTGGGTTATAATGCCTGATGACATTGATTTCACTACCGAGAAGATAATGAACCTCCAAAAGGAAGAGGTTGCCGAACTTTTAAAAGAAAAGGCAAGTGCTCGTTACGATGCTCGTGAGGCTGAATATGGCAGCGAGATTATGCGTGAAATGGAGCGTGTGATGTTGCTTCGCTCGGTTGACACCAACTGGATGGACCACATTGATGCTATGGACCAACTTCGTCATGGTATCGGTCTTAGAGCCTACGGTCAACACGACCCTGTTGTGGAATATCGTAACGAAAGTTTTGATATGTTCGAGGCAATGACCAATGCAATTCGTGAGCAAACTGCCAAATTGGCACTGAGCGTTAGAATTAAGTCTAACGAGGAAGTGAAACGCGAAAAGGTTGCCGAGGAAACTTCAGCAGGGGATAAACCTTTAACCGTTAAGGGTAAAGGTGCTGTGGGCAAAAATGCCCTTTGTCCATGTAGAAGTGGCAAAAAGTATAAGCGTTGCTGCGGAAAGGATATGGAGTAAATGCCTAAGGTTTTGCTTCACTGTTGCTGTGCTCCTTGCTCCCTTTCCTGTGTGGAACCTTTAAAAAACGAAGGTGTGGATATTACTGCCTTTTGGTTTAATCCTAATATCCACCCTTTTAAAGAATATGAAGCAAGAAGAGACTGTTTAGTCCGGTTTATGGAAAATGAAAAAATCCCCCTTGTGGTTAAGGAGGATTACGGGCTTAGAGAATTTGTTAAAAACGTGGCCGATGATATTGAGGGTCGTTGTGTTTACTGTTACTCGGTAAGACTCGAGGAAACGGCAAAATATGCTAAAGAAAACGGTTTTGATGGGTTTACATCAACCCTTTTCTCAAGCCTTTACCAAAACCACGAACTAATGGTTAAAAAGGCAAATGAATTGGCCGAAAAGTATGGTATCGAGTTTTATTACCGAGATTTCAGACCAAACTTCCGTGAAGGAAATCAAAAGGCTCGTGAAATGGGACTGTACCTGCAAAAATATTGTGGTTGCATCTTTTCCGAAGAAGACCGTTATCAAAAACAAATAAATAAAGCAAAAGAAAAATTCCTGTAGATTAATCTACAGGAATTTTTTAATTTAGATTAAAGATTCACCGGTCATTTCAGCAGGTTGTTCTAAACCTAATAATTTAATGATAGTGGGGGAGATATCGCAAAGTTTTCCACCTTCGCGAAGTTCACAGTCCTTACCAATAACGCTGAAAGGAACGGGGTTTGTGGTGTGTGCAGTGAAGGGTGAACCATCAACATCAATCATACGGTCAGCGTTGCCGTGGTCGGCAGTTAAAAGCATTATACCACCCATTTTAAGAACACTGTCCTCAACACGACCAACGCAGGTATCAACAGTTTCAACAGCCTTAATAGCAGCATCAAAGAAGCCTGTGTGACCTACCATGTCGCAGTTAGCAAAGTTTAAGATAACAACATCGTATTTGCCGGTTTCAATAGACTCGCAAACCTTGTCACAAACTTCGTTTGCGCTCATTTCGGGTTGAAGGTCATAGGTAGCAACCTTGGGAGAATTAACAAGAATTCTATCCTCGCCCTCAAACATAACCTCACGGCCTCCGTTAAAGAAGAAGGTTACATGGGCATATTTCTCGGTCTCGGCAATTCTGAGTTGGGTCATATTTTGTTTTGCTAAGAACTCGCCTAATGTGTTGTCTAAGGTTTGGGGTTTAAATGCAACCTCAACATTGGGCATAGAAGCGTCATATTGAGTCATGCAAATATAGGTAACCTTTTGTCTGCCACCAACACGGGTAAATCCTGCGAAATCATCATCAACAAAGGTACGGGTGATTTCTCTCGCACGGTCAGGACGGAAGTTAAAGAAGATAACACTGTCGCCGGTTTTAATTCTCTCGGTACCTTCAATAACGGTGGGGAGAACGAATTCGTCGGTTAAGAATTTGCCTTCTTCATCCTTTTGAGTATAAGACTCGCGAATAGCCTTCGCACCATCGGTGGCTTGAACACCTTCACCGTACACAAGAGCAGCGTAAGCCTTGCCAACACGCTCCCAACGGTTGTCACGGTCCATACCGTAGAATCTACCCATAACGGTAGCAAGTTTACCACAACCGATTTCTGTAAGCTTTGCTTCCAAAGCGTCAACGAAATCAGCAGCAGAGGAAGGAGGCACATCTCTTCCGTCAAGTAATGCGTGGATATAAACCTTGGTAAGACCATTTCTCTTTGCAAGTTCAACCAAAGCATAAAGATGCTCGATGTGAGAGTGAACGCCACCATCGGAAAGAAGACCTAAAAGGTGAAGCGCACTGTCATTTTTCTTGCAGTTTTCAATAGCATTTAAAAATGCAGTATTAGTAAAGAAATCTCCATCGGAAATAGCCTTTGTAATACGGGTTAATTCTTGGTAAACAATTCGACCTGCGCCGATGTTTGTGTGACCAACCTCACTGTTACCCATTTGACCATCAGGAAGACCAACATCCATACCCGAAGCACCGATTTGGGTGGTAGGGCAGTTGGCGAAAATTTTGTCAAGTCGAGGGGTTTTAGCGGCTTCAATAGCATTAACCTTTTTCTCATCGTTAAAGCCGAAACCGTCCATAATTGTTAAAACGATAGGTTTTTTCATAAATTTTCTCCCGAAATTAAAATTATGGGAGGGCACGGAGACCCTCCTTATTTAAACGGGAGGGCACGGAGACCCTCCTTATTCAAACGGGAGGGCGCAGAGACCCTCCCCTACAAATTGATGATAATTATTTGCTTGCAGCCTTAACGATAACGGAGAAGTCTGCAGCTTTTAAGGAAGCACCACCGATAAGGCCACCGTCAACGTTTACTTTAGCAACCAATTCATCAGCGTTGCCGGCGTTCATAGAACCACCGTATTGGATGGTAACGGTCTCAGCAACATCCTTGCCGTAAACCTCAGCAATAGCCTCGCGAACGAAGCCGTTTCCTTCATCAGCTTGGTCAGCAGTAGCAGTAACACCGGTACCGATAGCCCAAACAGGCTCGTAAGCGATGATAACATTCTTTAATTGGTCTTTGGTAACATTGGTAAGTGCCATTTTGGTTTGGAACTTAAGAAGAGTCTCGGTGTAACCAAGTTCTCTTTGCTCAAGAGTTTCACCAACGCAAACGATAGCCTTTAAACCTGCATTTAAAGCAGCAAGGGTACGAAGGTTAACGGTTTGGTCGGTCTCGCCAAAGTATTGTCTTCTTTCGCTGTGGCCGATAACTACATATTCAACACCGGAAGCCACTAACATTTCGGCAGAGATTTCACCGGTGTAAGCGCCACTTGCTTTGAAGTGAACGTTTTCAGCACCAATTTTAATGTTAGAACCTTTTGCAGCCTCAACAGCAGCAGCAATGTCAATAAAAGGAACGCAAAGAACTACATCACAGTCAGCATCTGCAACCAAGGGCTTCATTTCGTTAATAAGAGCAGTAGTCTCAGCAGGGGTTTTGTTCATTTTCCAGTTGCCGGCGATAACGGCATTTCTAAGTTGTTTGTTCATTTTTATTTCTCCTATATTCATAAATTTAGGGGTGAGTATTAACTTCACCCCTAATGGATTAATTATTTATCATTTAAAGCAGCGATACCGGGAAGTTCTTTACCCTCGAGGAACTCAAGAGAAGCGCCACCACCGGTAGAAATGTGGGTCATCTTGTCGCCGTAACCTAAGTTGTTAACAGCAGCAGCAGAGTCACCACCACCGATAACGGTAACAGCATCGGTTTCAGCCAAAGCCTTAGCAACAGCTAAAGTACCTGCAGCCAAAGTGGGATTCTCAAATACGCCCATAGGTCCGTTCCAAACAACGGTCTTAGCAGACTTAACTTCGTTAGCATACATTTCAGCGGTCTTAGGACCAATATCAAGACTCTCAAGGTCAGCAGGAATCTTGTCAGCATCAACATAAGCAACTTCGATGTCAGCATCGATGGGGTTGGGGAAAGACTCAACAACAGCGCAGTCGATGGGGAGAAGAATCTTAACGCCCTTCTCTTCAGCCTTAGCCATCATATCGCGGCAGTAGTCAATCTTAGACTCATCGATAAGAGACTTACCAACGCCATATCCCTTAGCAGCCAAGAAGGTGTAAGCCATACCGCCACCGATAATTAAAGTATCAGCCTTGGTGAGTAAGTTTTCGATAACGGGAAGTTTGCTGTCAACCTTAGCGCCGCCTAAAATGCAAACGAAGGGGCGAACAGGCTCTTCAACAGCATTGCCCAAGTATTTAAGTTCTTTACCGATATGTAACCGGCAACAGCTTCCTTAACGTGAGAAACAACACCAACGGTTGAGCAGTGTGCTCTGTGAGCAGTACCGAAAGCATCGTTTACAAAAATGTCAGCCAAGGAACCGAGTTCAGCAGAGAAAGCCTCGCCGTTCTTGGTTTCTTCAGCACGGTAACGAGTGTTTTGTAAAAGAACAACATCGCCGTCCTTCATAGCTTCAACAGCCTTTTTAGCGTTTTCGCCAACAACGTTATCATCAGCAGCAAAAACAACCTCTTTGCCTAATTTCTCGCTTAAAGCTTTTGCTACAGGAGCTAAAGAAAGTTCAGGCTTGGGTTCACCCTTGGGTTTGCCAAGGTGTGAACAAAGGATAACCTTGCCACCGTCAGCGATTAATTTCTTAATGGTGGGAAGAGCTGCGTTAATGCGGTTTTCATCGGTGATTACACCGTCTTTGAGGGGCACGTTAAAGTCGCAACGTACAAGTACTTTTTGGCCTTTTACATTAATATCATCAACGGTTTTTTTGTTAAGTGCGTTCATTTAATATCTTCCTTTCAGAATAATAATTTAAATTAAAAATCTACCACCTATTATTTTATCACATTTTACAGTATTTTCAATAGGTAAAATGCAAAAAAATCAAGTGTTTTCCCATTTGTAGTTATGCAACTGACCGAAATTCTCTAATGCCGGGTAATCCCACTGCCTGAGCACCTCGTATGTAGCAATTGCTACCGAGTTTGAAAGGTTTAAACTGCGTATTTCTCCCTGCATTGGAATTCTAACACAGGTGTCGGGATTTTTAAGCAAAAGTTCTTCGGGCAACCCCTTTGTTTCCTTGCCGAAAAGAAGGTAACAATTATTGGGATAGGAGATTTCAGAATGGGTATGTCTTGCTTTTGTGGTAAAGAAATAAAACTGACCTTGATTTTTTTCGAAAAACTCATTAATGTTTTCGTAATAGGTTATATCAAGATATTGCCAGTAATCAAGACCGGCTCTTTTGAGTTTTTTGTCATCGATTTTAAAGCCCATTGGACCCACCAAATGAAGCCTTGCACCCGTTGCAGCACAGGTTCGTGCCACGTTGCCGGTGTTTTGTGGAATTTCCGGCTCAACCATTACAATATTTATCTGCATTTATATCACCATATTTATTATATAACTTCAAAAATACTTGTCAAGAAAGGATTTAAGTTATATAATGTATTTAAATGATTTTAGGAGTATTATTATGAAAATGTATAAAAGTGTTTTGGATCGAGTGAAAATTCTCGAACAAAAAAATGGTATTGTTTACGCTGACACTAAAAGTGGTGTTTATAAAATACTTAAGGTTTTGTTTATCCTGGATTTTATTTATGCCATGGCTATTAAAGGTATGTATTTCTTAGGTATTACCCTTGATTCAACGCCTAGAGTATATGAATACATAACCCCTGCAATTTGCACCGGTGTTTTGGTTTTAGGATGCGTTTTAATCTTATTTAAGCGCCATATAATTGGATTTGTAATGACCTTAATATCTGCGATTATTTTGATGTTTGAATTTAATAACCAACTTCAAAATGCTACCGAGGTAATGGTGAATCATAAATTTGCTTGGGCCCATTTAATTCCCTTGTCCCTTCTTATTGTTTTCTCGTTGCCTATGGGTATAATCGCCGTTAGAGCAGAACGTAAAACCCGTAAAATGTACAATAAGGTAATAAGCGATATTTACAGTAAATATGCAGTGGAAATTGCCAAGGGCGAAGATATTGACGAAGAAAAATGGGAAGAGTTTTTAAATGAATTCAACCCTTATGATTACGGTAATCAGTTTGTAAAAAAGGGCGAAAAAAGTGAGTAAACGAGAACTTAAAGTAATTGCCCATATAAAGACCGATTTCCCCGAAAAGTTTGGGGTGCCAAGACAAAGTGGTTTGGTGCCAAGCCTTAAGGGCGAAATAGTTTTTGAGGAAGAATATCGTGACCCATCGGCCCTAAAGGGAATAGAAGGTTTTTCCCATCTTTGGCTTTTGTGGGATTTTTCCGAGGTGGAGGATACCAAGTGGCGACCCACCGTTCGCCCACCAAGACTTGGGGGCAACAAACGAATGGGGGTTTTTGCAACCCGTTCACCCTTTAGACCTAATCCAATTGGGCTTTCCTGCGTTAAGTTAGAAGAGGTGAAACAAACGGCCGAAGGCACCGTTTTGGTGGTTTCGGGAGCCGATTTAATGGATAATACACCCATTTTGGATATTAAACCGTATCTTCCTTTTGCCGACTGTGTCAAGGACGCTACAGGCGGTTTTGCTGCCGATGTTTACGGGGATAAATTACAGGTTGAAATTCCTGAGGAATTTAAAGGAATTTTAAACGAGGAGAAATTAAACTCCTTAATAGATGTACTTAAAAGCGACCCTCGGCCTGCTTACCAGGAAGACCCCGACCGAGAGTATGGTTTTGATTTTGCAAAACACAGCGTAAAATTTAAGGTAAATGAAAATGTACTTACCGTAACCCAAATAAAAAAGACTGACTAATTGTCAGTCTTTTTTTGTTATGGTTTTATATGTAATTTCTCCTGCGTTTTCATCTAAATTGCAGTAAATGGTCCAAAGTTTGCAAGATGATAACAGTTTATCTGCCAATTCTATCGTTTTGAAGGTGGCTTCAGGGTTGTTTTTAGGCATATAAATTTGATTTAAAATCTTTTCCACAGCCTCTTCCTTGGAAATTTCCAAGGCTTTGTTTTCGGGTGCTCGTTCAATGAAACAAAGGTGTTTTAAGGTGGTTTTTGTGTTTTGACCCAACTTTTCTTTACCCATCCAAGGTGTGCCGTAGGCGATAGGTGTATTGTCAATAAATCTCACAATAGGTTTGTCGCCGTTTACAATGGTTACTTTGTCTTTTAAATATTTTATCCAAGACATTAAGTGGGTGGTTTTGCCAGTGCCACTGGGTGCTAAGAAAACAACTCCATCACCTTGTACATCAATACAAGCGCCATGAAGTACGAAACTATCGTAAAGGGGTAAAATTTCGGCCATTTTTCTTAAAACGGCAATATACTCCAAATAACTGTTGCTGCAAGGAAATTCAGAAAGGGAGTTTTCGAGAATAAGGTCTTTGTCGATTACTGTAAGGGAAAAATCGGCAGCATCAAAAGAGGCAATAAAATCTTTGCCTTCTTTACTTAAGGTATCGTATTTTTCGTTAATTTCCCAATTAAAATCAGCAATTTTTAATTTCATTTAAACTCACTTTATTTTAAAATCTTTTTTAATTTTGGGGCAATGGTCCAAATGTAAACCAGCGCCATTTTTGAAACGGCAATGTCGTAAAGTACAAAGGCTAAATTGCCAAGGCCTAAAACAATTAGCGCTCCGTATTTTCCAAGGGTACCGAAATCGGAAAAGTCAATACCCATGGGTTTTGCGAAAATAAGATAAACCACCAAGACTGCACAGTTAAAGGATATAATTTTCAAAATCCACTCAAGTACAGGTTGTTTGATTTTTTCGATAATCGCTTTCAAAATGGGGTAGTATCCCAAAAAGAAAACGTACATCAATCGGCTTTCGGGCTCGGCCGATATGAATACTAAAACGGCCGAAGTAAGATAGGAAAGAAAGGCCCATTTAAGGTTTATTTCGATTACGACCACCATTATGAAAAGTCCTGCAATTGCAGGTATGGCATAGGTTAAATAGGGGAAATAGGACAGTAACATAAAGGTGACTGCCAAAGCCGACATAATGGCGCAAAATGTGATTTTTTTAGTGTTTTTAATCATATTAGCAACAAGGAATTAAGTCGCCACCCATACATTCGCAAAGGCAGTCGGCACAAAGCAAATTGGTGCAACAGTCGCAACCATCGCAACCGGCAGCAGTATTGTAACTTCTGTAAGGGTTGTATCCTCGGTTTGCCTGGGCCTGAGCACGATTAAATGCGTTGCGATACTCGGGGTTGGAAGGATCCATACGACAGGCAGTTGCAAAAGAGGTGAAGGCTTGGTCAAACCAACCTCTACGGTAAAGAACAGTTCCGTTTAAGAAATACCATTCGGCATTTCTACCACTAATGGGAACACCATCAAGAACTTCTTGTGCTTGTTCCAAACGGTTTTGGGCAATTAAAGATCTAACTTCGGGGAAGGATGAATATCCACCTTGGTTAAAATTACCTTCGTAGGTGTTATGGCGACCTTTGCGGCTGTTTATAATGGCATCGTAAGCCTCATTAATTTCCTTCATTTTGTCGGCTGCCAAATCGGAAAGGGGATTATCTTGGTAGTTGTCGGGATGATATTTTCTCGCCAACTCTCGATAGGCATTTTTAATTTCATCATCGGTAGCGTTTTTGTTAACGCCTAAAATTGAATATGGGTCTTTCATATTTCTAACTCCTTTTTAAAGGTATCTTCTAAACCTAAATAAATTATATTTCCTAAAATGTGTTTATATTTTTTTATATCTAAAAGTTCAAAGGCTTTAGCACTTTCGTTGATGCAAAAATAAAGTTGGGGTTCAATTTTACTTTTAACATCTTCTTTGGTTTCACAAGTGAATTTCAGGACATTGTATTTGTTTTGCTTTTTATCTTCTTCAAAATCGGCAGCAGCATCTAAAAGGTAAATATACCTTCCAATACAGTATCCCAGTCGATTTAGCACAGTTTTTTGAATCTCATCTTCACTGCAAAGCATAAAAATTTTGGAAAGTGCGTTGGCAGTAGGGTCGGCAATTTCATCCATTTGGTCACATCCCGATTTTTCCAAATCGCTTTGAGTATCAATGTATTCTTTCACAATATCATCAATATGGGGAAATTTTTTTGAAGCTTTCTTATAAGCTCCTTTGAAAATTGGTTTAAGTGCGAGAAATCCAAGTTTTTTAAAACCCTTTTCATCCGAAATGTTATCCAAAA
>JAZSPH010000063.1:0-61949 GCA_045537355.1 Acutalibacteraceae bacterium | reverse complement strand
GGAAAAGTTTATGAGTGCTCTTTTAAGTGTTCCCGGTTTGTTGACAGTGGGCATTGGTCTTATTAAGATTTTGGACAAATTGGGACTTTTGCCAAGGTGGATAATCGACCTTTCTCCTTTCCATAACAGTTTGGTTATTTCAAACTTAATTTCTATAAGAACCAACCATATTTATCACCATGTTTACGAATTTGGCACAACAGGTGTTCTTATTACCATGGGTAATTTCCGTGAGGTTGCAAAACGTAAGGTCGGTGGCGAGATTGTTTTTGAAAAGACAATGCCTTTAGGTGTTGTAATGGATGAAAGAATTTGCTCGGGTTACTATTTCTCCAAAGCATTTAGAGAATTGCAAAAATATGTAAAAGACCCTTCTCTTTTGGAAGTTCCACCCGAAGAGGTTGTAAAAGACCCTGCATTATAAAATTAAAACGCTCCTTTTGGGAGCGTTTTTTTATTTGAAAATTGTTTGAACACCGTCAACCATTTCGCCAACAGCCTTTACAAGTTTTGCCGAACCTTTGCTGATGTTTTTCTGGTCCTTTAAAACCATTTTGCCAACGGTGATAACAGCAGCACCTGCAATCATTCCTGCGCCCATACCTTTTAAAAATGACATTGAATTGTTTTGCATATTAACTCTCCTTAAATTTGATTTGCAAAACTATTATGCCCTAAAAAATTTCAAATATAAAAAAAGAGAGGTTTAAAAGGGTACTTCTCATAAGGATATTTAAAGCCGATAGATTCAAAAACGAATCTATCGGCTTTCTCTATGTTTTTAAACCAACAAGAATGTATGCAAATTCCGTTTCTATACAATTCAATAGAATTAGACCGGAATTTGTAAAATATTCCTTTGTATCATCAGGGTTATCGGGATATATTTTGATTTTTCTGTCCCCGTAATCTACAAATTCGTCTTGATTTTTATCAATAGATAATACAAAAAGTCCATTAGGTTTTAGCAAAGAATATATTTTGTTGATAAACTTCTGTTTATCCTTTATATGCATAAAAGTTAACGAAGAATATACAACATCAAAGGCGATATTAAAATTATATGTTATAAAATCCGCACATATTAACTCAACATTTTGATATTGCGATAAGTTGTGCGTGGCTCTCTCTATTGTCTTTGTAGATATATCAATACCAAATAATTTTTTGCATAATGGTATTGTTTTTAGCGCAAGTCGACCCGTACCAATACCGATTTCCAAGACAGTTTTATGTTTATCAAGTTTCATTGCATCAACAAACACTTGTCCGTCCCATTTATTCATATACTCTTTCAGAGATTTAGGGTCATGTACGGGGTCATTATTTTCATCAATTAGTTTATCATAATGCTCAATTACATTCACAAAATTCCTCTCCTTTCGGATAGAACCAGCATCGTATTTGTCTGTACAAATGCTTTTGGGCTAAGCCCAAACCCCTATTTTGATTTTATAGTTTTAAGCGAAGAAATTAACATTCTACGGATTGCACCGCAATCGTTTTGTAATACTTTATAATTTTCTTCGTTCATACAATTTGTTTCAAAAAGCAGTTCAAGCCAATATTCAGTTTCGTAACATTCTTTTTGTGCTATCTCAAGTTTAGAAATAAAATCCTTTGTTCCTTGCGCATATTGTGCTTCGTGTAAATTAGCACCTATTGAAGTAGCAGAACGAAGTAATTGATTTATTAAAACCGATTCTTTGTGATTTGATTTCATATCACGACAGAGAAAAACAACTGTCTTTGCAAATTCCTTTGCTTTATCTCTTAAAATGCTATCAGCCAAAGTTATCACCTCTGAAACTCATTATACATAAAAAATATTAATCTTTCAAGTTTTATTCCGACTCTGCCGGAGTGATATTATTGCCATAAGGCAATAGTGATATTGAAACCTTGCGGTTTCAGTGTTATTTTATTCGCCTTTTAAACTCGCGAAGCGAATACCACTTGCCGTTAGGCAAATATAGCTGCGAAACAATATAACTCGCCTTTGGCGAATAAAACTGCCCAACATCCTTATGGGAAGTTGGGCACACCTCTCTTTTTAAATTTTAAAACAGTCCTGTAATTTTACCGTTTTCATCAATATCAATACGCTCGGCAGCAGGAGCCTTTGGTAAACCTGGCATGGTCATTATATCGCCTGTAAGAGCAACGATAAAACCTGCGCCTGCAGAAATCTTAAGATTTCTAACGGTAACTGTAAATCCGTTTGGAGCGCCCAATTTTGTTGGGTCATCCGAGAAACTGTATTGAGTTTTAGCCATACAAATAGGACAGTTGCCAAAGCCCATCTCGGTAAGTTTTTGAGCTTGTTTCTTAGCGTTAGGTGTTAAAACAACGCCATCGCCACCGTAAACATTCTTAACAATGGCATCGATTTTTTCTTCGATAGAGCCATCTAACTCATAAGAGAAGGTGAAATCGCCTTTTTCTTCTTCGCAAAGACGAACAACCTCACGAGCCATCTCTTCGCCGCCTTTACCACCTTCAGCCCAAACATTTGAAAGAACAACATTAACACCTAAATCTTTGCACTTTTCGATGATGAAGTTGATTTCATTGTCAGTGTCGGTGGGGAAACGGTTAACTGCTACAACGCAGGGGAGTTTGTAAACATTTTTAATATTAGAAACATGGCGTAAAAGATTGGGGATACCCTTTTCCAAAGCCTCAAGATTTTCTTCGCCCAAAGCCTTTTTGTCAAGACCACCATGCATCTTTAATGCTCTAACGGTAGCAACCATAACAACGGCGCTAGGAGTAAGACCTGCCATACGGCACTTAATATCAAGGAACTTTTCAGCACCCAAGTCAGCACCGAAACCTGCTTCGGTAATAGCATAATCGCCAAGTTTAAGTGCGAGTTTGGTTGCAGTAACACTGTTACAACCGTGAGCAATATTAGCGAAAGGTCCGCCGTGTACTAATGCAGGGTTGCCTTCAAGGGTTTGAACCAAGTTGGGTTTAATAGCATCTTTTAAAAGAGCTGCCATCGCACCTGCAGCGTTTAATTGACCGGCAGTAACGGGTTCTTCATTAAAGGTATAACCAACAATAATGTTGGATAAACGGTTTTTAAGGTCGGTAATATCACTTGCCAAGCAAAGAACTGCCATAATTTCACTGGCAACAGTAATGTCAAAACCATCCTCTCGGGGAACACCGTTAATTCTTCCACCTAAACCATCGGTAACGAAACGAAGTTGACGGTCGTTCATATCAACACAACGTTTCCAGGTGATACGGCGAGTGTCAATTCCCAAAGCGTTTCCTTGGTGGATGTGGTTGTCAAGCATTGCGGCAAGAAGGTTGTTAGCAGCACCGATAGCGTGGAAGTCGCCTGTGAAGTGGAGGTTAATATCCTCCATAGGAACTACTTGTGCATATCCACCACCTGCAGCACCACCCTTAACACCGAAAACAGGTCCTAAAGAAGGCTCACGCAAAGCAACACAAACATTTTTGCCAATTCTTGCCATACCGTCGGCAAGACCAATAGTGGTAGTAGTCTTACCCTCACCGGCAGCAGTGGGGGTAATGGCTGTTACCAAAATTAATTTACCATTGGGTTTAGTATTTTCTTTAACTAGGGAAAGGTCAATTTTAGCCTTGTAATTACCGTATTGCTCAAGATATTTACGGTCGATACCGGCTTTATCAGCAATTTCGGTAATGGGTTTCATTTGGCATTGTTGCGCAATTTCAATATCGGTTAAAAAAGCCATTTAAAACTTCCTCCTAATATTCTTTATTTAAAGTATTTAACTGCAGATTTGAACATCTTAATATCGTAATCGCCGTAAACATTCTTATAAAGGCCGTTGTTCCAGCGTTCGCTGTGACCCATCTTACCAAATACTCTACCATCAGGAGAGGTGATACCCTCAATAGCGTACATAGAGTCGTTGGGGTTAAAGTGAACATCGCTTGTAGCGTTGCCGGCTAAGTCAACATATTGAGTTGCGATTTGTCCGTTCTTGGCCAATTCCATAATAAGTTTTTCATCAGCCAAGAAACGACCTTCACCGTGGGAAATGGGCACATTGTAAATATCGCCCACATTGGTGTCGGCAAGCCAAGGAGACTTGTTAGAAGCAATACGGGTTTGAACGATTCTGGATTGGTGGCGACCAATGGTGTTAAATGTAAGGGTTGGGCAGTTTTCATCGGTGTCGATAATCTTACCGTAAGGAACAAGACCTAACTTAATAAGTGCTTGGAATCCATTACAAATACCACACATAAGACCGTCTCTGTTATCAAGAAGGTCGGTAACTTGTTCTTTAATAGCGCCGTTACGGAAGAAAGCAGTAATAAACTTACCACTACCGTCAGGCTCGTCACCACCCGAGAAACCACCGGGAACAAATATCATTTGAGCGCCTTTAACCTTGTTTGCAAACTCTTCAACCGAGCGAGCAATTCCATCGGAGGAAAGGTTGTTAATAACAAAGATTTCAGGGTCAGCACCTGCATCACGCATAACCTTAGCAGAATCAAATTCGCAGTTGGTACCGGGGAATACAGGGATTAAAACCTTAGGAGTTGCGACCTTGATTGCAGGAGCAACACGGCTTTCGGCATTGTAAGAGAAGTTCTCCATTGGAGTCTTACGGTCTTCAATGTTGCACTTGAATACGCTTTCAAGTTTGTTTTCATAGGTGTCAAGAAGGTCGCTTAATGCAACACTTTCTTCACCTAACACTAATTTACCACAATCGCAAACATTACCAATGGTGATAGCATCTTCAACATCCTCAGTAACCTCTAAAATAAAGCTTCCGTAGTTGTAACCGAAGATAGCCTTGTTGTCCATATTATCATCAAACTTAAAGCCGAATCCGTTACCGAAGCACATCTTCATAACAGCTTCACCGATACCACCATAAGTTGGAGTGTAAGCAGCAAGAACCTTGCCTTCACGCATAAGTTCGGTTACACGGTTAAATATTCTGATTTGTGATTCGGGGTTGGGAAGGTTGGTCTGGGCATCATAAATTGGGCTTAAAAGAACAACCTTATTTCCTGCTTTTTTAAATTCAGGAGAAATGATATTTTGGACCTTATCGGTTGTAACAGCAAATGAAACGAGGGTGGGAGGAACATCTAAATCCTCGAAACTACCACTCATAGAGTCCTTACCACCGATAGAACCGATTGAGAAGTCTTTTTGAGCCTTAAATGCGCCAAGTAACGCAGATAAAGGTTTGCCCCAACGTTTGCCGTCTTTACCGGGACGCTCAAAATACTCTTGGAAGGTGAGATATACATCTTCAAAACTACCACCGGTAGCAACAAGTTTTGCAACCGATTCAACAACTGCCAAGTAAGCGCTGTGGAAGGGGCTTCTCTCAGCAATATATGGGTTATATCCCCAAGACATAAGTGAGCAATCATCGGTGTGTTTTTTCTCAACCGAGATTTTTTGAACCATTGCTTGAATTGGGGTTAATTGATATTTACCACCGAAGGGCATTAAAACAGTACCGGCACCGATGGTGGAGTCAAATTGCTCGGAAAGACCACGCTTGGAACAAGCATTAAGGTCATCGGCCAAATGCTCCATATTCTCCTTAAAGCCACCTTCGATAATTCTCTCGTAATCCTTGGGAGCTTCGGGAGTGATATCAATGTGCTTTTCAGCACCGTTAGAATTTAAGAATTCACGGCTGATATCAACAATAGTGTTGCCGTTCCAAACCATGGTAAGGCGAGGTTCAGCAGTAATATCAGCTACCTTAACGGCCTGTAAGTTTTCAGCATTTGCAAGTTCTAAGAAACGGTCAACATTTTCTTTCTCAACAACAACGGCCATTCTTTCTTGAGACTCACTGATAGCAAGTTCAGTACCATCAAGACCGTCATATTTCTTGGGAACAGCGTTAAGGTCGATTAAAAGACCGTCAGCCAATTCACCGATAGCAACCGAAACACCACCTGCGCCAAAGTCGTTACAACGTTTGATTAAGAGGCTGGCTTCCTTGTTTCTAAATAATCTTTGAAGTTTTCTCTCTTCGGGAGCATTACCCTTTTGAACTTCAGCACCACAACTCTCCAAAGACTCTAAAGTGTGGGACTTGGAAGAACCGGTAGCACCACCACAACCATCACGGCCGGTAGAACCACCAAGAAGAATTACAACATCACCGGGGCAGGGAACTTCACGGCGAACATTTTCAGCAGGAGCAGCAGCAATAACAGCGCCGATTTCCATACGTTTTGCAGCATAGCCATCGTGGTAAAGTTCATCAACAATACCGGTAGCAAGACCGATTTGGTTACCGTAAGAAGAATAACCGTCAGCAGCAGTTGTAACAATCTTTCTTTGGGGCAATTTACCCTTTAAGGTTTCGCTAACGCTCTTTAAGGGGTTAGCAGCACCGGTAACACGCATAGCACCATAAACATAACTTCTACCCGAAAGAGGGTCACGGATAGCACCGCCGATACAGGTAGCAGCACCACCAAAGGGTTCGATTTCGGTGGGGTGGTTATGGGTTTCGTTCTTGAAGAGGAGTAACCAATCTTCAGAAACACCGTCAACATCTACCTTGATTTTAACGGTACAAGCATTAATTTCTTCAGACTCATCAAGTTTGGGGAGTTTGCCCTCTTTTTTGAGGTAACGAACTGCCAAAGTAGCAATATCCATAAGGCAAACGGGCTTTGTGCGGCCTAATTCTTTACGGGTTGCAATATAATCTTCGTAGGTTGCTTGTAAAAGTTCATCCTCGAAGGTGCAGTTGTCAATATTAGTTAAGAATGTGGTATGACGACAGTGGTCGGACCAATATGTATCAATCATACGAATTTCGGTGATGGTAGGATTACGATGCTCGCTCTTGAAGTAATCTTGGCAGAATTTAATGTCATCGTTATCCATTGCAAGACCGTAATTCTTAACGAAATCGGCAAGACCATTTTCATCAAGGTCAATAAAGCCCTCAAGGGTTTCAACAGTAGTAGGAATATCATACTTAGTTTCAAGGGTTTCGGGCTTATCAAGTGTTGCAATTCTGGCTTCAACAGGGTTTACAACATACTTTTTAATTTCAGCAAGTTCAGCCTCGGTAATATTACCGTAAAGCATATAAACCTTTGCAGTGCGAACCCTTGGACGCTCGCCTTGAGAGATGATTTGAATACATTGAGCAGCAGAGTCAGCTCTTTGGTCGAATTGACCGGGAAGGAACTCAACAGCAAACATAGCGTTACTGTCATCAACCAAATCAGTGTAGGTAACATCTAACTGAGGCTCAGAGAAAACAGTGCCAACAGCGTAATCAAAGAGTTCTTTTTCAATTTTGTCAACATCATAACGGTTGATTATTCTAACATTTTCAACCGATTTGATTTGCAAAAGACCTCTGATATCTTTAAGAAGGCCACGAGCTTCATTACGTAACTCCGGCTTTTTTTCAACAAATATACGATAAACCATTTTTATTCTCCTTTTAAAGCTTTGGCACCAATGTCTTTACGGTAAAAAGCATTTGCAAAGTTTACTTTTTTAACATTTTCATAGGCCTTGTCGAGAGCAGTTTTTAAATCAGCAGCAGTGTCAGTAACGCCTAAAACACGGCCGCCTGCAGTTTTAAGAATGCCGTCTTCGATTTTAGCACCTGCAACATAAACCTTGTCAGCAACACTGTCATCGATATTTAATTCAAAACCACTTTCATATTTTTGGGGATAGCCACTGGAAGCCATAACAACACAAGCAGCTGCGCCACTAGAAAACTTAACTTCGGTTTTATCTAAGGTGCCCTCGGTGGTTGCTTTCATAATTGTAAGCAAATCACTTTCAAGCAAGGGGAGAACAACCTGAGTTTCGGGGTCGCCGAAACGGCAGTTGTATTCAATAACCTTAGGACCGTTAGGAGTAATCATAAGACCGAAATAGAGACAACCCTTAAAACTTCTGCCTTCCGAGTTCATAGCGTTGATGGTTGGAATAAAAATGGTTTCCATACACTTTTTGGCAATATCCTCGGTGTAGTATGGATTTGGAGCTACGGTACCCATACCACCGGTGTTAAGACCTTTATCGCCATCTAATGCGCGTTTATGGTCCATGGAAGAAACCATGGGAACAACGGTTTTACCGTCAGTAAATGAAAGAACGGAAACTTCGGGACCGGTTAAAAACTCTTCAATTACAATATTGCTTCCACTTTCGCCAAATACCTTGTCTTCCATCATGGAAACAACAGCTTCCTTAGCAGCTTCACGGGTTTCGGCAATAATAACGCCTTTACCCAAAGCCAAGCCATCAGCCTTAATAACTGTTGGAATGGGAGCCGTTTCGAGATATTTCAAAGCATCATCTTTGTTTGAAAATACTTCGTATTCTGCTGTGGGAATATTGTATTTCTTCATAAGGTTTTTAGAGAAAACCTTACTTCCTTCAATAATTGCGGCCTTTTTGTCAGGGCCAAAACAGGGGATACCTGCCTCGGTCAAAGCGTCAACAGCACCTAAAACCAAGGGGTCATCGGGTGCAACAACGGCATAGTCAATGCCGTTTGCCTTTGCAAACTCAACCTGAGCGTCGATATCTTTAGCGCCAATATTAACAAGGGTAGCATCCTGTTGCATACCACCGTTACCGGGGAGAGCAAAAATTTCGGTTATTTCCTTGTTTTCTTTTAATTTCTTAATTATGGCGTGTTCACGGCCACCGCCGCCTACTACCATTACTTTCATTTTAAAGCTCCTTAAATTTTACTTTTAATAAATGGGGAAGTTAGCACAAAGAGCCTGAACTTCTTCAGAAATTTGTTCCTTTTTAGCATCAAAATCATTAATTGCAAGGGTAATCCAGTTTGCAATTTTAGCCATTTCGGCCTCTTTAAATCCACGGGTTGTAACAGCAGGGGTACCAAGACGCACACCACTGGTAACAAAGGGACTTTGAGGGTCGTTGGGGATGGTGTTCTTATTAGCAGTAATATGAACTTCATCAAGGCGATGCTCCAACTCTTTACCGGTAATGCCGGTGCCGAGAAGTTTTAAGAGCATCAAGTGGTTATCAGTACCACCCGAAACAATATCAAAACCGTTAGCCTTTAAGCCATCGCAAAGAGCAGCAGCATTTTTGACAACCTGTTTTTGATATTCTTTAAACTCGGGGGATAATGCTTCGCCAAGCGCTACAGCTTTAGCAGCAATAATGTGCATTAAAGGACCACCTTGAGTTCCGGGGAATACAGCCTTGTTTATCTTTAAATAAATTTCTTCGTCGTTGCAAAGAATCATACCACCACGGGGACCTCTTAAGGTCTTGTGGGTTGTGGTTGTAACAACGTGAGCGTAAGGAACGGGAGAGGGATGAACACCTGCAGCAATTAAACCTGCAATGTGAGCCATATCAACCATTAAATATGCTTGGGCTTCATCAGCAATTTCACGGCATTTTGCAAAATCAATGATTCTGGAATATGCCGAAGCGCCAACAACGATTAACTTTGGTTTGCACTCAAGGGCGATTTTACGCATTTCATCGTAGTCAATGGTTTCGGTATCATCAGCAACACCGTAAGGCACGATGTTGAAATATTTACCCGAAATGTTAACGGGTGAACCGTGAGAAAGGTGACCACCTTGTTGCAAGTTCATACCCATAACGGTATCGCCGGGTTGTAAAAGTGCAAAAAATGCGGCAAGGTTAGCATTAGCACCTGAGTGGGGTTGAACATTTGCGAAGTTGCAACCGAAAAGTTCACAAGCTCTCTTTCTTGCAATTTCTTCAACAATATCAACGCATTGGCAACCACCGTAATAACGCTTGGAAGGATAACCTTCAGCGTATTTGTTGGTAAGAACGCCACCTGCAGCTAATAGAACTGCTTTGGAAACAATGTTTTCGGAAGCAATAAGCTCAATATTGTGTTGTTGTCTTTGAAGTTCTTTGTCACAAGCCTCAAAGATTTCACTGTCATAATTTTTAAGTTCGTCAAAAAAGTTCATAGTAGTTTCCTTCTTAAAAAATTAATGGTGGAATAATCTCATTCCGGTAAATGCCATAGCAATTCCGTACTTGTTGCAGCAGTCAATAACTGCATCGTCACGGATAGAACCACCCGGCTCAGCAATGTAAGAAACACCGCTTCTGTAAGCTCTTTCAATGTTATCATCAAAGGGGAAGAAAGCATCGGAGCCTACCGACACACCACTGATGGTAGCAAGGTAAGCCTTGATTTCATCATCGGTGAGGGGAGCAGGTTGGATTGTGAAGTATTTTTGCCAATTTCCATCAGCGCAAACATCTTCTTCGTTGCGGTTAATGTAACCGTCAATAACATTATCACGGGTAGGTCTTGTAATGTCAGCCTTAAAGGGAAGATTTAATACCTTGTCGTGTTGACGTAAGAACCAAGTATCAGCCTTGCTACCTGCAAGACGGGTACAGTGAATTCTTGACTGTTGCCCTGCACCAACGCCGATAGCCTGACCATCAATAGCAAAGCAAACCGAGTTGGATTGGGTGTATTTTAAGGTGATAAGAGAAATTATAAGGTCTCTCTTTGCATTGTCGGGTAAAACCTTGTTTTCGGTAACAATGTTAGAAAGTAATTCCTCGTTAATTTCAAAGTTGTTGCGACCTTGCTCGAAGGAAATACCATAAACTTGTTTGGTTTCGGTGGGAGCAGGCACATAGTTGGGGTCGATTTTAACTATATTGTAGTTGCCGTTTCTCTTGGATTTTAAAATTTCCAATGCTTCGGGGGTATAATCGGGAGCGATAACACCATCCGAAACCTCACGTTTAATGAGTAAAGCAGTGGTAACATCACAAGTATCAGAAAGAGCAACCCAGTCGCCGAAGGAACACATACGGTCGGTACCACGAGCACGAGCATAAGCACAAGCAAGGAGGGAATCGTCAAGACCTTCAATGTCATCAACGAAACAAGCTTTTTTAAGTTTGTCGGACAAAGGAGTACCAACAGCAGCACTTGTGGGGCTTACGTGTTTAAAAGAGGTAACAGCAGGAAGACCCAAAGCCTCTTTAAGTTCTTTAACTAACTGCCAAGAGTTAAATGCATCAAGGAAGTTGATGTAACCGGGACGGCCACAAAGAATTTCAATAGGTAACTCGCTGCCATCAGCCATAAAGATTTTTGAAGGCTTTTGGTTGGGGTTACAGCCGTATTTGAGTTCAAATTCTTTCATTGTTATTCTCCTTACTTGTTTTTGTTGATAATGATTTCGGTGGGTTCACTGCCATCAAGGGGGATAGCACGAACGAAAAGGGAAACCTTATTGTCTTGGTTTAGGTTGTTCCAGCAAAGGTCAGCCAATTCCTCGGCAGTGTTGGGAAGAGCAACCTCTTCAGGTTCACCGTAAAAACTTGGAATGGGGTTGCCATCGCATTTATAGGTATGGATAAAATGACCTATTCCGTCAAGGGGATTATATGAGAAGAAATATCTCTGACAAGCATCAGGATTGCCGTTGTTACTCTTAAGTATAGATAACTTATATTGAAATTTTTTAGCAGCAAATCCGTAATATAGGATACCTGAAATACGAGGTGTAAAGTTGGGAGCGTCAGGCTCAAATTCACGGGTGTGAAGAGCCTCCTCAAAAGATACACCATCCTTCATATAGTCATAAATAGTGTTTGTTTGGTCACCGTTGGTAATAATATCGGTATCGCCCAATTTTAAGTAGGGATTATAAATTATAAGGGATGGGTCGGAAAGTTTGCTTTCATCGAAAGCCTTGGTTCTCATACCGTCTTCGAAACGCTCAAAAATTCTATTTCGGCTGTTTTCACTTCTGCCCATAATAAAGTAAGCGATCATTGCGTTTTTGCCGTCAGCCGATTTGCCAACAACAATACCTCTACCGGGATAGGAATTTTCGCTTAAAAGAGTTTTTAAATCATATAAAGCCATTTTATTCACCTTCGTTTATAATTTCGCTGCAAACCTTTTCTAATGAAAGGGGTAAAATTTTCCATTCGGCTTCCTCCATAACCCTCTTTTGAAGGATTTCGGGAGTGTCACCTTCTTTAATTTCCACAGCCTTTTGCATTATGATTTTTCCGCCATCGGGAATTTCGTTAACAAAATGCACCGTAGCGCCAGTAACCTTAACTCCGTATTTCAAGGCTTCTTCGTGAACTTTGAGTCCGTAAAAACCTTTGCCACAAAAAGAGGGGATAAGAGAAGGATGGACATTAATTATTCTATCAGCATATTTGGTTGTGAAATTTTCACTTAAAATGCACATAAATCCTGCAAGAACAATAATATCGGTCTTGTTTTCTTCCAAAAGTTCAATTAATCTACCTTCAAAAGCCTCGCCGAGTTCCTTTTTATTGCAAACGGCAGTTTTGACACCTGCATTTTTAGCACGTTCTAAAGCGTAAGCACCGGGGTTGTTGGAAACAACAAGACTGATTTCACCACTTTTAATGATGCCACTTTTTTGAGCATCGATTAAAGCCTGTAAATTAGTTCCACCACCGGAAACTAAAACCGAAATATTTGCTTTCATTATAAAATCACCTTATCATCGGATTTGATGATTTCGCCGATTATGTAAGGCTCTTCGCCTTGAGCTTTAAGAAGTTCCAAAGCCTTGTCAGCGTCAGCCTTTGCAACAACAATGCTCATACCAACGCCCATGTTGAAGGTGTTGAACATATCTCTTTCACTGATGTCGCCGGTTTTAGCAATCAAATCAAAGATGGGTAGAATTTTAACTGCAGATTTATCAATCTTAGCGCCAAAGCCATCGGGGATACTTCTGGGGATGTTCTCATAGAAGCCACCACCGGTAATGTGGGAAATGGCACGAACCTTAACATTGTCAAGCAACGCTAAAACGGGTTTAACATAAATCTTTGTGGGAGCAAGTAAAGTCTCACCTAAAGATTTACCGCCCAAAGCCTCAACAGGAGAGGTGAGGTCGCAGTTTTCAACATCGAAAACTTTACGAACCAAAGAAAAACCGTTGGAGTGAACACCGCTGGAAGGAAGGGCAATAACAACATCGCCTTCTTCCATGGTTGTATTGTCGATAATCTTTTTCTTGTCAACAATACCAACAGCAAAACCTGCAAGGTCGTAATCGTCAATAGGCATCATACCGGGATGTTCAGCAGTTTCACCACCGATCAAAGCAGCACCTGATTGAACACAACCTTCGGCAACACCACTAACGATTTCGGCAATCTTTTCGGGAATATTTTTACCACAAGCAATGTAATCAAGGAAGAACAAGGGCTTTGCGCCAACGCAAATAATATCGTTAACACACATAGCAACAGCATCAATACCAATGGTATCGTGTTTGTCAAGCAAAATAGCCAATTTAACCTTGGTTCCACAACCGTCGGTACCACTAACCAAAACGGGTTCTTCCATACCTGCGATGGGAAGGCCAAAGCAGCCACCAAAGCCACCAACATCATCAAGGCAACCTTCGTTCTTTGTTCTGGCAATGTGTTTTTTCATAAGTTCAACTGCCTTGTAACCGGCAGTAATATCAACGCCTGCTGCAGCGTAACTTTCGGATTTAGAATTGTTATGCATAATTTTTATTCCTTTACTTTTGTTTTTTTAACCCTTACCGTTCCAACAGTAAGTACATAGTTTGTCTTCGGGAAGGCCGATAGCCTCAATAACACCTTTAAGTGATTGGAAATCAAGAGAAGCGAAACTGAATTTATCACAAATGGTTTGTCTTAACGCTTTACCTCTCTCGGTGGTGCCGTCACTGTATTCCTCAAGGTGGTTTAATCCTTCATCACCTTCAAGTTGGTCAACGACCTGTCTTGCAATCAAGTCCATATCACTGGTTGAACGGGAGAAGTTTAAATATTTGCAACCGTACATAATTGGGGGACAAGCCGACCTCATATGAACAGATTTTGCACCATTGTCATAAAGGAACTTAACAGTACCTGCAAGTTGGGTTCCACGAACAATAGAATCATCAACAAAGAGCAAATTCTTATCGGTGATAAGGTCGTGAACAGGAATTTGCTTCATGGTCGCAACTCTTTTGCGTTCACTTTGATTTGTGGGAGTAAAACTTCTTGCCCAAGTGGGAGTGTATTTTATAAATGCACGTGCAAAATGTTTGCCACTTTCATTGGAGTAACCGATAGCGTGGGGAGTACCCGAATCAGGAACGCCAACAATGTAATCCACATCATCAATATTACCGGTTTTTTTATCGGTACGTGCCATAATAGCGCCGTTGCGATAACGCATAACCTCAACGTTTATACCTTCGTAGGAAGAAGTTGGGTATCCAAAATAACTCCAAAGGAAAGCACAAATCTTCATTTCTTTTTCGGGTCGTTTTAAAATGGTTATATTATCGGGAGTAAGTTCAACTATTTCACCGGGTCCTAATTCTCGGGTAATATCGTATCCAACCTTGTAAATAGAGAAGGATTCGAAAGAAACGCAATAGCCTTCTTCGTTTTTACCGATAATTACGGGAATTCTACCCAAAAGGTCACGGGCGGCAATAAGTTCGCCGTTATCTTTAAGAATAAGGATAGAGGCAGTACCATCAATGTTCTCCTGAGCAAAATGAATACCTTCTTCAAAACTGTCCTTTTGGTTAATAAGACAAGCTACTAATTCGGTGGAGTTGATTTTGCTTCCTGTCATTGTGGTAAACTGGCCAACGTTTTGGGTTAAATAACGGTCGATTAATTCTTCCGAATTGTTAATGCGACCAATAACACAAATGGCATAGTTGCCAAGTTTTGAACGGAACATTAAGGGTTGGGGGTCAAAGTCGCTTATGCAACCTATTGCCGCACTGCCCTTCATCTCGTTCATTACATTTTCAAATTTTGTTCTAAAGGGTGAATTCTGAATGTTATGAATTTCACGCTGAAGCCCAATTTCGCTGTCAAAAGCGGCCATACCGCCACGGCGAGTTCCTAAATGCGAGTGGTAGTCAGTACCAAAAAATACATCGGCAACAGCATCTTTTTTACTAACTACACCAAAAAATCCGCCCATATTTATCTCCTTTTAAAAGCGTCTAAAAAATATCTCAAGGCCGGCACCTTTTTGGGGCGTCAGCCTTAAGCGAAAGTCCAATATTAATTAAGCAAAGAAAAGTTTGGAGAGGGTTATGGGGTCAATGTACTCTCCGTTTTTGTAAACACGCATATTGCCTGAAGCAATTTCGTCAATAAGCATTACATCACCGTCGGGGTTGTAACCAAACTCGAATTTAATATCGTAAAGGTCAAGACCCTTAGCCTTCAAGTCATCAGCAACAATCTTGGTGATGTCTTGGGTCATTTTCTTCATATCGTCATATTGCTTTTCGGTCATAACATCCAAAGCAACAAGAGCATCTTTGGTTACGAGGGGATCGCCCTTCTCGTCGTTCTTGAAGGTCATCTCAACATAAGCAGGAAGATCGGCGCCTTCTTCAATGTAATCACCGTAACGACGAATGAAACTACCAACAGCCTTGTAACGGCAAATAACTTCGAGACCCTTACCGAAAACCTTAGCAGGAAGAACTTCCATGGTTGTATTTTCAAGGTCAGCGTCTACATAGTGGGTTTTAATGCCTGCAGCATTAATTTTCTCAAAGAAGTAAATTGACATGCGAAGGTTAACATCGCCAACACCGTCAATGGTGATTCCAACTTGGTTCTCACCGGGGTCGAACACACCGTCTTTACCGGTACAGTCGTCTTTAAATAAAAGAAGGCAGTTGCCGTTTTCTAACTCATAAACGTTTTTGGTTTTTCCAGTGTAAATTAATTTTTTGTCCATTTTAAAAACTCCTTAAAATAAAATTAAAGCTTGGAAGCTATATTAACATCTTTGTCGAGAACAACCTTGGTATCAGCAGCACGCTTGCTGTCAAGCTTGTCAGCCAAATCCTTGTCCTCAATGCTGAGCATTTGAATGCAAAGCAAAGCGGCATTCACAGCGCCGTTTACAGCAACGGTTGCAACGGGAATTCCCGAAGGCATTTGAACGGTGGAAAGTAAAGCGTCCATTCCGCCGAGTCCACCACAAGCAATGGGGATGCCGATAACGGGGATGGTTGTGTTAGCTGCAATAGCGCCGGCTAAATGGGCAGCCATTCCGGCAGCGCAAATAATTGCACCAAAACCGTTGGCTCTTGCATTTATGCTAAATTCTCTTGCTTCAACAGGGGTTCTGTGAGCCGAGAAAATGTGAACCTCATAGGGGACACCAAAGTCTTTCAAAGTATCAACTGCTTTGGAAACAACGGCAAGGTCACTGTCGCTTCCCATAACGATACCGATTTTCTTCATAATTTTACCTCCAAAAAATTAAAAAAGGGCACACTTAACCGCTAAAAAAATCAAAGCAGTTTAGTGGGCCCAGACGGTCGGCAAAAAGTTCTTTGTTTCACGTGGTGAGCTCCACTTAATGTGCAAATAAACAGCCGATTATTTACACTTACCGTCAGTCGCAAAGAACACAAAATTTACGATATTAATATTATCACAAATCCGTAATTTTGTCAACGAAATTAGCATATTTTTTAATATAAAACATATTTATTAAATTATGGAAAAAATTTTTGTTTAAAATGTAAAAAAACGACATTTTTATATAAAATTAAATGGGGTATTACTATTGATTTTTTAAAGGTATTTGTGTATAATGTAATTTAAAAGTTTATCTTTAGGAGGTATATGTTATGAATATCAAACCTTTAGCTGATAATGTTGTGCTCAAAAGCGCGAAAGCCGAGGAAACTACCAAGAGTGGTATCGTGCTCACATCGGCTGCTCAAGAAAAACCTCAAATTGCTGAGGTTGTAGCAGTAGGTCCCGGTGGCATGGTTAACGGTAAGGAAGTTGCAATGAGCGTTAAGGTTGGCAATAAAGTTATTGCTGCTAAATATTCAGGAACCGAAATTAAATTAGATGGTGAAGAATATATCATCATTAGCGTTAATGACATTTTAGCAATTGTTGAATAAGGAGTAATGTTAAATGGCTAAAAATATTATTTTTGGCGAGGAAGCTCGCAAGTCTTTACAAACCGGTGTTGACAAGTTAGCTAACGCTGTTAAGGTTACACTCGGACCCAAAGGCAGAAATGTTGTATTAGACAAAAAATATGGCTCACCATTAATTACAAACGATGGTGTTACCATTGCAAAAGAAATCGAACTTGAAGACCCATTTGAAAATATGGGTGCTCAACTTGTTAAAGAGGTTTCGGTTAAAACTAACGATGCTGCAGGTGATGGTACTACCACAGCAACCGTTTTGGCTCAAGCACTCATTAACGAGGGTATGAAAAACGTGGCTGCAGGTGCTAACCCAATGGTTGTTAAAAGAGGAATTCAGTTGGCCGTTGAAAGGGCAGTTGAAACCGTTATTAACAACTCTAAAAAGGTAAGTGGCACCGAAGATATTGCCCGTGTTGCTACCGTTTCTTCGGGTGATGAAGTAATTGGTCAGCTTATTGCCGATGCTATGAGCAAAGTTACTGCTGACGGTGTTATTACTGTTGAAGAATCCAAGACTGCTGAAACCTATTCCGAAGTGGTTGAGGGTATGCAGTTTGACCGTGGTTATATCACACCTTATATGGCAACCGATACCGATAAGATGGAGGCTGTTTTAGATGATGCTTTCATTCTTATTACTGATAAGAAGATTTCTAATATTCAAGAAATTTTACCCGTTCTTGAGCAAATGGTTCAAGCAGGTAAAAAACTTTTGATTATTGCCGAGGATATTGAGGGCGAAGCCCTTTCTACCCTTATTGTTAACAAACTTCGTGGTACCTTTACTTGTGTTGCCGTTAAGGCTCCCGGTTTTGGAGACAGAAGAAAAGAAATGCTCCGTGATATTGCCATCTTAACCGGTGGTCAGGTTATTTCCGAAGAGTTAGGTTTGGAACTCAAGGATACCGATATGACCCAACTCGGTCGTGCTCGTCAAGTTAAGGTTTCTAAAGAGAATACTATCATTGTTGATGGCGCAGGCGACCCAAATGCTATTAAAGACCGTATTGGTCAAATCAAGAGCGAAATCGCCACTACAACCTCCGACTTTGATAGAGAAAAGTTGCAAGAGCGTCTTGCAAAACTTTCGGGTGGTGTGGCAGTAATTAAGGTTGGTGCTGCAACCGAAATCGAAATGAAGGATAAGAAACTTCGTATTGAAGATGCCCTTTCGGCTACCAAGGCTGCTGTTGAAGAGGGTATCGTTGCTGGTGGTGGCGTTGCTTTAATTAATGCTATTACTGCAGTTAAGACCTTGCTTGATGAAACCGAAGGCGACCAAAAGACAGGTGTTAATATTGTTCTCAAGGGTCTTGAGGCTCCTATCAGACAAATTGCTTTCAACTCAGGTCTTGAAGGTTCGGTTATTATTGATAAAATCATTTCGGCAAATAAACCTAATTACGGTTTCGATGCTGCTAAAGAGGTTTATACCGATATGTTAGAAGCAGGAATTGTTGACCCCACAAAGGTTACCCGTTCTGCATTGCAAAATGCTGCTTCGGTTGCATCAATGGTGCTCACAACCGAAAGCCTTATTGCTGATAAACCTGAGGATAACGCTGCTGCCGCTGCAGCTGCTGCCGCCGCAGGTGGAATGTATTAATAAAAACTAATACAAAAAAATGAAGCCATCTCACCAATTAAAGTGAGATGGCTTTTGTTATTGTCTAAAATAAGGATTTAAACCAACCAAGAAGTGTGAAGTTGTCAGCAAATTGGAAGTTTACAATACCTATTAAGAAAATTGCAATAATGATTACGGGCAACACATAGGTAACATAGGGTTTTAACCAACGAGGCATTTTAAGACCTTTACCTGCATTGGCTTCTTCGAGGAAGTTTTCAAAGCCCCATCCTTTTTTGCTAACGCAGAAAAGAACATAAAGCAAAGCACCGATAGGTAGACAACAGTTAGATACTAAGAAGTCTTCCAAATCCAAAACGCCTGAACCCGAAGCAAAGGGAACAAAACCTGATAAAAGATTAAATCCTAATGCACAGGGAACCGAAAGAACTAATACAAGAATACCTGAAATGATGCAACCCTTTATACGGCTCCAACCGGTGATTTCACGAAGCATTGCCAAAATATTTTCGAAAACAGCAATAATGGTGGACATTGCAGCGAAGAACATAAACAAGAAGAACAAACTGCCCCACCAACGGCCACCGGCCATATTATTAAATACCGAAGCCATAGATTGGAAAAGAAGTCCGGGACCTGCGCCAACCTCAATGTCATAGGTGAAGCAAGCAGGGAAGATAATTAAACCTGCCATTAATGCAACAAAGGTATCAAGACCTAAAATGTTAAGGGATTCACCCATGAGTGAACGCTCTTTACCAATGTAACTGCCGAAGATAGCCATTGAACCGATACCAAGACTCAAAGTAAAGAATGCTTGGTTCATTGCGCCAACAATAACATTTCCGTTAATCTTAGAAAGGTCGGGTTTTAAGTAGAAGGTAAGACCTTCTTTAGCACCGTCAAGGGTGAAACTGTTTATTGCAAGAATAATCATTAAACCAAAGAGGGCTAACATCATATACTTGGTAACGCCTTCTACACCTTTTTGAAGACCGAAGGAAAGGATTAAAAATCCTAAAACAACAACAATGGCCATAAAGCCAACCATAATTAAGGGGTTGCCTAACATATTACCAAACTGCGCTGCTGAAACTTCGGCAGAAAGTCCGGTCATATCGCCTTTGATAAACTTAACAAAGTAATAGAGCATCCAACCGGTAACCGAAGTGTAAAACATCATGAGCAAGAAATTGGCAACCAAAGCCATTTTTCCGTGCCAATGCCATTTTTGACCGGGTTTTTGTAACTTGTGATGGATACCGATGGGACTTGCCTGACTGGCGCGACCTAAAGCAAACTCCATTACCATAACAGGTAAACCTAAAACAAGTAAGCAAATTAAATAAATAAGTACAAATGCACCGCCGCCGTATTGACCTGCCATCCAGGGGAATTTCCAAACATTTCCGCATCCGATGGCGCAACCTGCGCTAAGCAGGATAAAGCCTAAGCGACTTCCTAATTTTTCACGTTCCATAATAATCTCCTTTTTTTAACACTTTAACACATCATAGCACAAAAGTGTCAAAGGGTCAACAAAAAACTATTTATTTTTTGCTTGTGATTTTTTTAAAAAATTTAAAGGTCAAGGGCCACACACAAGCAGCAAATAAAACAAGAATAAAATATCTTATTCCGTCGGCAATATAGTTTGTGCCAAAGATTAATTTCAAGGGATAACGCAAACCTTCTTTAATGCCTAACAATGGAATAATACCAATAATTAATTTAAGGGCTTGGCAAAGGAAATTGCCATCTGTTTCAAAGTTAATATATTTGCGTTCAACCTCAAAACTTACAAATATAGCTAATGTGCAACCCAACATTTTATAGGCATTTTTAATACCACTGTTAAGGTTTTGAAGGTCAACATCGGCAGGGAATTTATAAAGGCTGACAAATGCAAGATAAATAACCGAAATACCAACCATAAGTCCGAATAAAATTCTCATAGTGTTGGTGTTCTCAAAACACTTGTGAATTATGGGGTAAAGTCCGAAAATAAGTATCAGCGCAATACCGATGGAAACCCCAACATCAAGTGGAGTATGCACACCTAAATATAAACGGGAAAAGGGCACCAAAACGGCAAGAGAAATACAAATAATACGGATAATATTATTCTTTTCCCAACGGGCAATAGAACCAAAAACACCTACCGAAGATTGGGTGTGGCCACTGGGGAAGGAATAGCCTGTGGCTTCGCTTCTTGCTGACTCGACAATGGTGAAATTTTTGTCTTTAACCCAAGGTCTCGGAATACGAAAAAGGAGTTTTAAAAACTGATTTATTATCGTGCCGATAAAGCCTACCGACAAAAGATAATAACCTTCTTTTTTGCTGATGCACCAAAAGAATATAAGGCCAAAAATAATAAAAAATGTTTCTTCGCCCAAGTGGGTTATAATAGAGAAAACGCTATCCAAAAAAGGTGTTCTAATGCCTTCAAGCATTCTTAAAAATCCCATAAACATCCTCCGTAAAAAATTTTACTTTATTTTAACATATTTACATTTAACTTTCAATGTTTCGGTTCAAAAAATCATATTGAAGGGCAATTTGATACCAAGTAACAGGGCCCACATCACCCGAAACGGGGATACCGAAAAGTTGTTGAAAAATGCGCACGGCATTTTCGGTTTGGTCGCCGAAATATCCCGTAACCGGTACTTCGGGAATTTCGGGAATGTTTCGACCAATTAAATTTAAATAAGTTTGCAGGTCGGTTATATTTTCTCCTCGCATACCTTTGGTTAAAAAATAACCGGGGTAAAGTTTCGCGTTGTTGCCTTGGTACCCGTTGGGGAGAGCGGCAACCGTTTCGGTATAAATTCTGTCGATTACATTCCAGGTGTCGTTGTCAACAATACCCGTAACGGGGAGACCGTAAAATTCCTGAAAACGCTCCACAGCATTTACCGTTGCCGAGTTAAAAATCCCGTTCAAGGGAACAGGCTGAAGGTCACTGTTAAAATAGGCGATAATGCTTAAATAATATTGCAGTGTTCTTACATCAATTCCACTGTTTCCCTCTGCCAGTTGAGTGGTATAGGGTATAGTGGCTTCTTCAAGGGTGATGCCTTCACTGGCGAGTTCGGCAAGACTTTTTACTCCATTGTAATATTGCTTAATTTTGTACCAAGTGGCTTTATCAACAACACCGGTTTGAGGGAGAGAAAAGATTTCTTGAAATTTTCTCACGGCATCTTGTGTATCAACTCCAAAGGTGCCGTTTGGCCTAGAAATTTCGGGGATGGCAGGATAATTTTGCCTTATTCGGTTTAACTGAATTTGAAGAATTTGAACATTATTTCCTCGGTCTCCGATTTCAAGTGGCACACCGGGATAGGATTCTCCACTATTACCAACGGGTGCGTTTTCTACGATGTTAATATCATTGCCGTAGTAATTTTGTAAAATGCGATAAGGGGTAAAACCTTGCTCGGCAAGACTTACGGTACCCCATTGGGAAAGACCTGCACACTGGGAGGTTGTGCCGTTGCAAAAGGCAGTGAAAAGTGGTTGAATCGTGCCTTGGCGAACAACGTAGTCGTTAAAAATTTCATCAACAATGGCGCTGATGTTATCGTAAATTTCTCGGTTTGGCACAAATGCTTGGTCGAATTGAGTTGAGTTTGTAATGTCAAAATTATAACCTCTTGCCGGGTACCATTCGGTGTAAATTCGGTTAAGGGCAAAGGATATTATAGCGTAAATATTTGCTCTTAAAGCATTCTCGGGCCAGGTGGGATAAATTTCACTTGAAGCCACATTTTTGATGTAGTCAATAAAATTCACAGTTACATTTTGGGCATTGGAACCAGGTGCTCCCAAATGAACGGTTATGTTTTCGGGGATGACGGGAAGTAGAGCTTCGGGCATTATATTTTCCTCCTATAAGTTGTAGTTGGGCATTTCATCAAAAATGCGTGGGTCTTTATCTACACCTGCTGTTTCAAGGAGTAAAAGGTTGGAGGTTTGCCGCGAAGTCACACCTTCAAAAACAGGTATATTTAAATGGATGTTGGTTAAATATCCATCGGCTTCAAACATCATATTATAAAGGGCATAAGGCTGAACCTTGTTGTCCTTGTCTTCCGATAAAGCGACCGGGGGAGTGGGTAAAACGAATTCCTTGGTTTTGCCGTTTTGGTCGGTAAAATCGGTGGCGATGACTTGCATATTTTTAGGGTCGCCTTTAAAGACAGTAACCTTTGTGTTTGGAAGAAAATAAAGTCCTTTAATTTGGGTCGCAACCCCCAAGAGTTTGCCTGTGTTTTGCGAATTGGGCCTAGGGGGAACATCAGCCATTGTTGGTTTAAATTTAGTCTTGTACATTTGCATCATTTGGGATTTATAATTTTCAATTAAGCTTTTATCCAAAAAAATCACCTCTATTTTCAAATTATGAGGCGTTTTTTAAATTGTGAAAATATAAATTATGTAAATACACAAAAAGAGAAAAGCGCTTAATTCTTGTCGAATTAAGCGCTTTCTGTCATATTTTTATTTTAAACAAAGTTAAAAAATCTCGTATATAAATCTTTACTCTTAATTTGAAAAACTTCTTTTTATAATATCTATAAATACCATTATAATTATTTTTGGAATATAATTCTTTTATAACTTCATACCCGTTTTCTATTAAGCAAAATTTTTCTTTGCTTTTGGGGTGGGTTATGATTTTAATTATTTCCTTTTTAACATTCTGCACATTTCTTTTGTGCATAAAAACAAAAGAAATGCATTCCTCGTATTGACTTACAAAATATTTCAACCAAACATCACTTTTAAAATTATAGATATTACTAAATAGTTTTTCATACAAATCAAAATTATCTAAAATGTTATTAAATCTATCAGAATATTGACTAATTAAAGAACCTGGTCTTTTAATATAATTATAAAACACCCCATCAACAAAAACCATTTTTTGAATATAATTCAAACATGTCATTAAAAATGGTTTGTCTTCTTCCTTTTTCTTGCTTTCATCATACTCCAATTTATTTTCTGCCAAAATACTTCTCTTAATCATCATGGTACAATGACTATTTAAGAACTTTTTTGAATTTATATTATATAGAGAATGTACTATCACTTCTTTCTCTATATACTTCCTGTCCAATAACACATCGCAAGGGTAATCAAATTTGTGTACTATCCGCTTTTGACCATTGTTTAATACGGTGGCAAAATTACAAACCACCATATCAGCATTTAATTCTTCTGCTTTTGAAACCATAGTTTCGTGCATCGTGTCTTCTATTGTATCATCTGCATCCATCATAATAATATATTTTCCGTTAGCTTCTCTTATACCACGATTTCTAGCAGCGCTTGCACCCGAATTTTCTTGTTGTATCAATTTAATTCTATCATAATTTTTTTGTAAACTTTTGACAATATTAACGCTATTATCTGTAGAACCATCATCTATTATTAAAATTTCTGAATTTGTGAAAGTTTGTTTTAAAACGCTACAAAGTGTCTCTTTTATGTATTTTTCGGCATTATACAAAGGGATTACAATACTTAACAATTTATCCATAAGTTACCTCCGATTATATATCTATATAAGTATATACTTATATAGACAAATTGTCAAGTAAATATATATTGTTTAAAATATGTTTATGAGGTGATTGTGTGATTAGAATTTGTTTGGATAAAACACTTAAAAAATATAAAATTAGCCGATATGAACTTGCAAAACGCACGGGTATACAATATCAAATTATTGATAATTACTATAAAAACAAAGTAAAAAGATACGATAATTTCGTTTTAGAAAGAATTTGTACAGCGATGGATTGTGATATAAACGAAATAATTGAAATTGTAAAAGAATAGCACCCTTACCATTTAGGGAAAGGATTCTATTATATTATTAATCTATGTGTTTAAACCCGTATATTTTATTTTGTCGACAAAGCCGACACCGAAATTTTTATTTCTTATCTTGAAAAGTCGTTTGCGATTTGTAGAGAATAGATAAGAGAGAATAGATAATAGTACAAAAAGAAAAAGTCGCCTAACAGCGACTTTTCTTTTTGGCGGAGAGAAGGGGATTTTGTCTCGGTGCTCCCGCACCTATAATCGGTATTTTCAATTGAAGCAATTTAATTGCTTCAATTAGCCGATTTATCGGCATGCAAAACTAAGAGTTTTGCAAAATATCTATTTCAATAATTATGGTGGCAAATTAATAATTAAATTTGCCACCAAATGGGTACATTTGGAATTGGAATAACTGTTTTGGACAGTTATTCCAAAAACCATAATTATTATCGCCTCGCTACGCTCGTTGCCGCGCCTAAAAAACAGTCCACCGGACTGTTTTTTTACGGCTTGTTCGAATCCCTTAATATAGTAAAAATTAAAAGGACCTATCCTTTCGGATAAGTCCTTTTTTCTTGGCGGAGAGAAGGGGATTCGAACCCCTGAACGGGTATTAGCCGTTACACGATTTCCAATCGTGCGCCTTAGACCAGCTCAGCCATCTCTCCAAGCGACTTTCCTATTATACTTTAAAGATTTAAAAAAATCAAGTATTAATTTCTATTTTTGTAAAATTTTAAATTGTAACAAAAACATACTCTTTTCATAATATATACTATGAAAATTTTAGGGAGTGTTTTAATGCAAAACAAAATGGTATCAATAACCTGTGAAAAGGATTTAGAGGTTTACGAAAAGCAGTTGCATAATGGTTTGGGTGATGAAAAGAATTTTAAAAAGCATCTGACAAATTGCAAGGGTAAAATGGTCTTGGTGGAAACTTGTGTTGGTGGTAATGTATCCAAGAAAAGCGGAAAACTTTTAGAGGTTGGTGATGATTATATCGTCCTCAAAAACGCTAATTCTTGCCAAAGCACAATAATTCCTGCCGCTAACATTCATTTTATAACTGTTACGCATTGTGGTAATAGAAATTTAAGATAAAAAATGTCGAAAAAAGGAAAATTTTTCTTACATTTTCAAAAATAATGTGTTAAAATAATCTTGTAGGTTTATTTTAACAGTTTGGCCGTTTTCTTAAACCTGAGAAAACGGCTTTGTCTTTGTGAGGGTGAGAAAAATGTTAGAAATCGGAGCAATGGTTGTATACGGTAAAACCGGTGTTTGCACTGTTGAAGGTCAGTGCGAAAAAGAGTTGGTAAGAAATCAAAAACGACTCTACTACATACTTAAACCTTTCGGCAGTCCAAACAGCACAATTTTTGTTCCTGCTGAGGATAATAAGGTTTTTGTAAGGCCTATTATGTCTAAAAAAGAGGCGGATGACCTAATTGAAAAAATTCCCGAAATAATTGAAGCTTCGGCCGATATTGAACTTTCCAAAGAACAATACGATTTAATGATAGCAACCCATAACTGCGAGGATTTGGTAGGCTTGGCTTCAAGACTTCACCAAAAGAAAAAAACTGCTTTAGAAAATCGCAAGAAACCCGGTTATGTTGATGAAAGGTATATGGCCTTGGCTGAAAAGCTTTTGTTGGAAGAACTCGCTTGTGCGCTTAATATGACCTGCGACCAAGTAAAGGAATATATAGGTAAAAAAATTAATATTATGTAATTTTTGGGCAATACTAAGGAAAATGAATTTTGGAGGCTTTTATGAGCAGACGAAATGCCGTTAGAACGGTCAGTTTTTCCCTTAGTGTTGCCCTTGTTTGTTTAGGGCTTTTTTATAATGCAAATCAAAAGAACAAGGCTTATGTTTTAAATATTGAAAACACCTATTCCTATATGTTAGATGAACTTAACACGTCGGTTGGTAATATTTCCACAATATTAAACAAAACCCGATTTTTAACTACAAAATCTCAACTAAATAGAATGGCTGCAAAACTTTTGACCGAGGCTGAAATTTCAAAAAGCACCTTGGCTCAATTGCCTGTGGCGAATAGTTTATCTTCTTTGAACTTGTTTTTTTCTCAGGTTGGGAATTACGCTTTTTCCCTGAGCGAAAATTTAAGTGAAAAGGGACTGGAGTCGCAGGACGTTGCCAACATTGAAAAATTAAGCGAAATTTCAAAACGGGTGGAGGGAATTTTAAGTAAATCCCACGGCAACTACAATAATCTTGAATATTGGGCAACCACACTTGATAATGAAATTTCACAAACCGTTGAAGAAAACGGCCTCGATATATCCTTGACCGAATTAGAGGATGAATTTAAAGATTATCCCACACTGATTTATGACGGCCCTTATTCCGACCATATTTTAAACAAAGAGTCCACTCTTTTAAAGAACGAGTCAGAAGTTACAAAAGACCAAGCCTTAAAAAAGGCAGTGGGGTTTTCTAATATAAAAGACCTTGAGTTTGCAGGGGAGAGTAACGGTAAAATCCCAACCCTCGATTTTATTGGCACCGATATAACCATTAGTTTAACCAAACAGGGTGGACTTTTGCTTTATTTAAGAAGGGAAAGAGAAATTGGCGATATTCTTTTAAGTTATGAGCAATCCCTTTTGAAAGCGAAGACCTATCTTGAGAGTATTGGAATGAGAAATTTAAAAGAAACTTATTACTCCAGTTATGGCGGAGTTTGTGTTATCAATTTTGCTTACCTTGATGGAAAAACCATTTGCTATACCGATTTGATTAAGGTGGGGGTCGCCGAGGATAATGGCGAAATTGTATTCTATGAAGCAGGTGGGTATATCACAAATCATAAACCCAGGGCTTTTGAAACTCCAAAAATAACCGAAGAGGAAGCGAAGAGTATAATCAGTCCGCAACTTAAAGTCGGTGGTGTTCAATTGGCATTGATTCCAACGGATAATTTACAAGAGGAACGTTGTTATGAATTTACTTGCACTTCGGCCGACTCACAAGAAGTAATGGTATATATAAATGCCGCCGCCCTAAAAGAGGAGGAAATTTTAATCCTCCAAAAGGACGACGGTCAAATATTGGTTAAATAATATTATTCACAGGGTTCTTCTGCCGAGTGTTCGCATGAACAATGACCACAGGGAAGTGATGAAAATTCCGCATCACATTCGAAGTGGGACAAACAAGAACGTAATTCGTGGTTTCCTTCATCACATGCTTGATGATCGCCACAAGGGGCCAAACCATGGGAAATTTCATCGACATTTGGTTCGCAACGGTAATGATTATAGCATTCAAGTGCTTCGTGGTCAAAGGCATTTATAATGGTTTGGCCGCAAGCATCACAAGTTTCAACCTTTGGAGCAGTGTTAGAAGAAGTTGCTTCAGATGAGTTGGAAGAAACCGTTTCGAAAGAATTTGTGTTAGAAGAGTTTAGAGATGTTGTATCAGAAGAATTTAAAGAAGTTGTGTTGGAAAACTTGGAAGAAGTTAATTTAGAAGAGTTTGAAGAAGGCTTTTTAGAAGAGGTCTTTTTGGATGAAGTCTTCTTCGAGGAGGTTTTCTGCGATGAATTTGAAGAAGGTTTTTCAGAAGAAACGGAAGAATCTTTATCGGAAGAATTGTTTTTCGAGAATATTTTGTCAAAAATGCTGTTTCCGAAAATGCTTGTAGGTTTTGAAGATTGGTTTGCCGACTGATTGTTATGCTTCTTACCTTTAGAGTAAACCTTTACCGGCAGGCTCATGGAGACCTTTCCGCCTAAACTCCCGGGGAACAAGACTGCAATTTTAAGCGTTGCATTGCCTTCTGAAAGTCCGGTTACGGTTTGATTTTTAATCGAAACAATATCGGAATATTTCTCATCGACCGAAACGGTCATTCTGATGTCTTTGTCAGCCTCGGGATAAGAATCATAACTAAGTTTAATCTTTTTACCAACCTTAATTTCAGCGTTGGTGGTTTTCTTTCCATCGACCAATACCCAACAGTCTTCAATAAGTTCGGGGGCTTCAATTTCAAGTGACTTATTCTTGCCGCCAACATTAAAAAGTAAAAGTATGCTCACAACAATTAAAGCTATAGCAATAGCAACTAATGCAACTTTAAGTGCTATTGTTTTTATGTTTTTTAAATCCATAATTACAAAACCTCAAATTTAAATTACTACATTTAAGTTTAACATTTATATACCTTTTTTGCAATATTTAATTTTTAAAACCCCAAGGAAAAAACTTGGGGTTTTGATTTAAAATCCTAATGTTTCGGTTCCGATTTTAACGAGTATATCCAATTGCTCGTCGGCAGATTTTTTGTCACTGCCAACAGCGCCTAAATACAACTTAATCTTAGGCTCGGTGCCTGAAGGACGAACAATAATGTAACTGTCATCCTCGAAGGTGAAGGAAATAACATTGGATTTTGGTAATGTTATCTTTGTTTCTTTGCCGGTCTTAAGGTCTTTGGTTAAGGACAACTCGTAATCGCTGATTTTAACAATTTTTTTGCCACCAAGTTCGGTGATGGGGGAGTTATGGAGTCTTTCCATAATGGAGGCGATTTGAGCCATACCCGATTGACCTTCGCAGGTGAAACTTCTTTGAGCCGAAGCGTAGTAACCGAATTTATCGTAAATTGAGTTTAATACTTCCTCTAAATTTTTTCCCTGTGTTTTATAAAATGCTACCATTTCACAAATGAGCATAGAAGCAACAACTGCATCCTTGTCACGAGCATAATCGCCTGCCAAATAGCCATAACTTTCTTCAAAACCTAAAATATAACGGTCTTGTTCGCCTTTTTCGGCAAGAATGGTTATTTGTTCACCAATGAATTTAAATCCGGTAAGCACATTAATAAGGGTGCAACCGTAAAAATCTGCGATTTTTTGGCAAAGTTCGGTGGAAACGATGGTCTTAACAGCAACGGGGTTTTGGGGCAAAGTGCCTTTTTCGGTTTTGCGCTCTAAAATATAGTTCAAAAGAAGGGCACCAACATCGTTGCCTGTAAAGAGTTTAAATTTGCCGTTAACATTTGCTGCAATACCAACACGATCGCTATCAGGGTCGGTAGCAAGAAGAAGGTCGGGGTTGGTTGTTTCGGCTAATTTTAAAGCACACTCAAAGGTTTGTTCAAATTCGGGGTTGGGGAAAGGAGTGGTGGGGAAGTTGCCATCAGGATGCTCTTGTTCGGGAACGATGAATACATTTTCAACACCAATACGTTTTAAAATTTCACGAACGGGTTTGTTACCTGCACCGTTTAAAGGAGTGTAAACAACTCTAAGTCCTGAAACATCGGCATCAGGTTCAATGCGTTGAGCCGCAACATTTTCCAAGTATTCGTCGATAATATTTTGACCGATGTACTCGATTTTACCTTCTTTAACTGCTTCGTCAAAATCGTAGTATTTAACACCCTCAAAAATGTCAACACTTTGCATAATTGAAAGAACATAGTCGGCAGCATCGGGGCCCAATTGACTTCCATCGGGAGCATAAGCCTTGTAACCGTTGTATTTTGCAGGGTTATGACTTGCGGTGATAACAACACCCGCATCGCATTTAAGTCTGCGAACTGCAAATGAAAGCATGGGTGTGGGAGCGAGTTCGGGGTAAATATAAACCTTAATTCCGTTGGCAGCGAAAACGCTGGCTGTGGTTTTTGCAAACTCTTCGGATTTGATTCGGCTGTCATAAGCAATGGCAACAACACCATTTTCAGTAATAGAATTAACATAAGCTGAAAGGCCTTGTGTTGCTTGACCTACAGTGTATATATTCATTCTGTTAGTGCCGGCGCCGATAACTCCTCTGAGTCCTGCAGTACCAAATTCCAGATTTTTATAAAAAGCATCGGAAATAAGTTCGTCGTTACCCTCGATTTCATTGAGTTCCTTAATAAGGTCGGGGTCACCCACAGCCTTTTCTTTCCAAAGTTTGTAAGTTTCGTTGATCATTTTGAGGTTCCTTTCGAGATTTAATTAAAGGTTATATCACAGCCGATAGACCTTTGACAAGCACTTAAGCCCTCAGCTACAATTGTTTTGGTTCGTTCGTAGGATGCCTTTGCTTTGGCAAGTTCGGTTGAATTAAAGGCATACTTTCCTAAATCGTTTGGATTTTCTAACGGGTAAATAGTATATTGATATTTTCCGTTCACAAGATATTTGTTAACCCAGGTTGGGGTGAGGTCTAGTTTATCTAAAATCACGCCACCTTTGGTTTTGCGCAAAGTAAATTTGAACATCATACCATCTTCGGTATGTCCCGAAGGACAACTTGTCATTACCTCCTGTCTTTGGTTGGAAACGGCGTTTCCGGTGGAGTAAAGACAAATTGCAGTGTGATTTGAATCTTCACTGGTTATTAATTCAACAGGTTGAATAACGTGAGGATGACTGCCGATAATCATATCCACACCTAAATTGGTTAGGTTTTGTGCAATGGATTTTTGGTGGGTATTGGGGGTTGTTTGATATTCGTTTCCCCAATGAATATAAACCACCAAAAATTCGGCGCCATCATTTTTCATCTGTTTGAGTTTTGCTCTTATATCCGAATAGAAAGAATTAATGTTGGTGTAACTAAAGGTGTTAATAAGAGCATTGGCTTCGGTACTGATAGCCGAGCCGTTTAAATATTTCACTCCCGGGGTAGGATTGGAGGGAGAGGTCTCATAGGTATAGTTTATGATGCCTATGTTTATATCATTAATTTTTTTAACAACATATGATGAATCACGTTCGGTCTCCTTAGTGCCGGTGAACTCAATACCTTTTTCTTTTAGTATCCTAGCCGTGCGCTTAAGACCTGAAAGGCCTGTATCATAACTGTGGTTATTTGATGTTATTAAAAAATTGAGACCTGATTTTTTTATGGCATCTGCCAAACTGTCAGGAGTGTTAAACATTGGATAACCTGAATATTCACGACCATTGTCTCCACCAAAGGTAACCTCTAAATTTCCGACGCTTAAATCGGCTTTTTTAAAATAGGGAGCGGTTTCTTTGAAAAAAGCGCTGAAATCGTAAGAATTACTTTCCGAAACATAGGCGCCGTTAAGTTGGGGGCTGTGAACCATGATATCGCCGATAGAAAGTACAGTTGCAGTAGTTTCTTTAAATTCGATTTCACTTGAAACTATGGTGTTGGCTGGTTCGTTTGCAGGTGCTTTTTCGGTTTTGGAAAGGGAGATGGCAATAAATCCCAAAAGTGCGATAGAAGCAATTAACGCAAAAGAGTAAAGACAGGTTACAAGTCTTGATTTAAATTGCTTTTTTAAAGGCTTTTTTTGTGCCATATCCATCACCTCAATTCACATATAGCATTTTACTATATTTAGTCGAAAAATGCAATAAAAAATAAAGCTGTTTGAATTAAATCAAACAGCTTTTTTTAGGAAGTTTAATTTTCACTGAAAATTACGGTTACGTCGGGGTGTAACTGAAGAATTGAAGCGGGAACTTCGGGGGTGATAGGACCGAAGAAAGATTTTTCAATAATCTCTTTTTTGGCAGCACCATTAGCAACCAAAAGAATCTTTTTGGCCTGCATAATGGACATCATACCCATTGTAATTGCAGTCTTTGGAACTTCATCCTCATTTGCAAAGAAACGAGCGTTTGCTTTAATGGTGGATTCATCAAGTGTTACTTCGTGGGTAGGACCAACAAAGCAAGAGTCGGGCTCGTTGAAACCGATGTGACCATCAAGACCGATGCCCAAAAGTTGTAAATCAATTCCACCCAAATCTTTAATCATTTGGTCGTAAGCTTCGCCTTCAGCCTTTAAGTCGGCAGCGCATCCGTTGGGAACGAAGGTTTTTGCCTTGTCGATGTTAACATGGTTAAAGAGATTGTCGTTCATGAAGTAACGATAACTTTGGTCATTAGTGCCATCAAGACCAACATATTCATCAAGGTTAACACTTGTAATGGCAGAAAAATCAATTTTGCCGTTTTTATTATCCTCAATTAATCTTTTGTAAGTGCCAACAGGGGAAGAACCGGTTGCCAAACCTAAAATGCAGTTAGGCTTCACAATGATTTGGGCAGCGATAATATCAGCTGCTTTGTTGCTTAATTCTTCATAGGTTTTAACGGTAATGAATTTCATTAAAAATTTTCCTTTCTTAAAACATACTCTTTAGTGGATTTTACAATGCAATTAGCAGGGTAAACGCCTCTGAGCATAGTCAGTGGATAAACAGAAGTTTTTTTGCCTATTACAGTGCCTGGATTAATAACACATCCGCAACCAACATCTGCGCCGTCGGCTAGAATTCCACCGATTTTACGAAGACCTGTTTCATAGTTCTCATCGCCTCGGATAACAACATTTTTGCCATCAGATTTAAGGTTGGAGCAAACAGTACCTGCACCTGTGTGGGCACGGTTTCCTAAAATTGAGTCACCTATATAATTGTAGTGTGGGGTTTGCACTTTGTCAAGCAAAATAGCATTTTTGTACTCGCTGGAGTTACCGATAACACAGCCACTACCTGTTATAAGGTTGCCACGGATATATGCACCGGGACGAATAACGGTATCGTGACCGATAATTGCAGGAGCTTCAATAGTTGCTGTGGGAGCAATGGTGACATTTTTGCCCACAAGCACACCCTCTTTAAGCTCGGTGAAACCTTCAATACCACTCTCTAAAAGGGAAGTGATAAGGTCTTTGATTTTTGGGAGCATTTCCCAAGGATATTCAAAGGAATTGAAAAAGTCCTTTAAATAAGGAACTTGGCAGTCATATAGTTCACAGGTTTTAACCAACTTATTCACTTAAATGACCTCTTTCTTTAATAACTTTTGCAATCATTTCTGCGTATTCAACACAAAGTTCATTGGTTTCAGCTTCAATCATAATACGGATAACGGGCTCGGTGCCACTTTCTCTAAGAAGTGCTCTGCCGTTTCCGTCAATCAATTTGTTCACCTCGTCTTTAGCAGCTAAAACTTGGCTGTCGTTCATAACATCAGCCTTGCTCTTAACTCTAAGATTTACAAGGTGTTGAGGATAAAGCATAAGATTTTCGGAAAGTTTAGCCAAAGACATCTTACGGTCGCACATTTCTTCAGCCAACATAATAGCAGTTAAGATACCGTCGCCGGTGGTGGCATATTTCTTTAATATAATGTGACCTGATTGCTCACCGCCAAGACTAAAGTTGTTGTTTTGCATAGATTCGTAAACAAAGCGGTCGCCAACCTTGGTTTGGTCGCACTCAATACCTAATTTTTTGAGGGAAGCGAAGAAGCCACTGTTAGACATAACGGTAGCAACAACGGTATTGCCATTTAACATATCACGAGATTTTAAACGGTTTGCTAAAATATACATCATAGCATCGCCGTCGATAATATTGCCGTTTTCATCAACAGCAATACAACGGTCAGCATCACCGTCAAATGCGAAACCAACATCAAGATGTTGTTCTTTAACCAAGTTGCAAAGGTTCTCCATGTGGGTTGAACCACAACCGTTGTTAACATTAAGTCCGTTAGGCTCGTTGCCGATAATTACAGTTTGAGCGCCCAAAGCATCAAAAACCGATTTAGCAATCATCCAAGAAGCACCGTTAGCGCAGTCAAGACCGATACGGAGTTTTTTATAAGAATTGGAAGCAACCGAGATGAGGTAACCAACATATCTGTTTCTACCTGCTGCATAGTCAACAATTTCACCAATGCGCTCTCTATGTGCTAAAGGAAGGTCATCACCTTGAACACCTAAGGCAGAAAGGTTGCCGTCAATGTAAGCTTCGATTAATGCAGTTGTTTCATCATCGAGTTTCTCACCATACTTATTGATAACCTTAATTCCGTTATCGTAGAAAGGATTGTGGGAAGCAGTAATCATAATACCACAGTCAAATTCATCCTGGCGAGTAACATAAGAAACGCTGGGGGTTGTGGTAACGTGAAGCATATAAGCATCAGCGCCCGAAGCAGTGATACCGGCAACGATAGAATATTCAAGCATATAACTTGAACGGCGAGTATCCTTACCGATAACTATCTTGGGGCGATAGCCGGTTGATGTGCAACCCGAAAGTTTAGAAGAGTAGTACCAACCTAAAAATCTACCTACTTTATATGCTTGCATAGAAGTAAGGTTAAGGTTAGCTTCACCTCTGAAACCGTCGGTTCCAAAGTATTTATTTTTAACGGGAGCACCTGCAGGGGCACGATTGATAGAAATCTTGTCATACAAAAGCTCATCGGCAGAAATGTTAAAAAGCTCGCAAAGTTGGAGAATTTTATCAATTTGGGGTTGAGCTTGGTCCATCTCCCATTTAGAAACGGATTGGCGTGAAACTGAGAGTTTGTCAGCCAAAGCTTCTTGTGAAATATCCATGGCAGTTCTCAAGTGGGTGATTTTTTGTCCGATTGTCATAAGATATCCTCCTAAAAGTGGATTTGTTTGAAATATATTCGAACCTAATTATAATAATACATTAAAACTGCAAATAATACAAGCAACAAAACATTGAATTTTCCGCAACCTATGGTTGCCAAATTAATTCTAATAGTAATATTTTGCCCATAAATTCGGCAAAATATTCGTCTTTTTGTAAATTTTTCTTTACTAAAATTGTGTAAAATGCCGTTTTATTATATAGTTGAAAAAATAATAGAAATTATGCTTGACATTGGGTTTAAATGTGGTATAATAACTTTTGCGCTATGGTGGATGTAGCTTAGTTGGTTAAAGCGCCAGTTTGTGGCACTGGAGACCGTGGGTTCGAGTCCCATCTTCCACCCCAGTTCAGTTTAAAGCACACACTGTGTGCTTTAAACATTAAAATTTAATCCCATATTGGGGTGTCGTCAAGCGGTAAGACACAGCACTTTGACTGCTGCATTCGTAGGTTCGAATCCTGCCACCCCAGCCAAAAATCCTCATTCGTAAGAATGGGGATTTTACTTTTTCACTCTTCACTTTTCACTTTTCACTGTTCTCTACGCTTTTATAAAGAGGATTTTTGGAAGTAATAAGTAATAGTGAATAGTGAAAAACTTCGGTGTCTGCTTCGCAGACGAATTTATAGGACTTGACAAACCCAATACTTCGTGTTACGATGTATTATGCAAAAGGAGGCATTGTATGGATATTCAATTAAAAAGAGGTCTTTTGGATGTATGTGTTTTAGCATCTATTAAAAACGAAGATTCATACGGCTATAAAATTATAAAAGATATGAAGCCGTATATTGAGTTATCCGAATCAACCTTATATACAATTTTAAAACGCTTGGAAAGTGCAAATATGCTGACCGTCAGAACGGCAGAGCACGGTGGCCGACTTCGTAAATATTACCATATAACTGAAGTTGGCTTGAAGCGAATAGAGGATTTCAAAAACGAATGGCGAGAAATTCTTTCTATATATAAATTTGTAACTAAGGAGGATGAGGGTAATGACTAAAATGCAGTTTCTTATGTCTTTACATAATAAATTATCAGGACTTCCTCAAAACGAAATCGAAGAACGCCTTACTTTTTACAGTGAAATGATAGAGGATCGCATTGAAGATGGCTTATCTGAGGAGGAAGCAATTTCCCAAATCGGCACGGTTGATGAAATAGTCGAACAAATTGTTGCAGATATTCCTCTAACTAAAATTGCAAAGGAAAAAATCAAACCTAAAAGGCGCATTAAGGCGTGGGAAATTGTGCTTTTGATTTTAGGGGCGCCATTGTGGTTATCGATTTTAATTGCAATATTTGCTGTGATTTGCTCGCTTTATGTTTCCTTGTGGGCTGTGATAATTTCACTTTGGGCATCTTTTGTGGCAATTATTGGTGGTGCTATTGGTGGAATTGCATCTGGTGTTGTTTTGGTCTTAAATAAAAATGGTTTAACAGGTATTTTATTAATAGCAGCAGGTCTTGTTTGTGCAGGAATTTCTATATTCTTTTTCTTTGGTTGTAAAGTGGCAACAAAAGGCATTTTATTGCTAACGAAAAAGATTATTCTCACTCTTAAAAAGTCGTTTATCAAAAAGGGGGAAGAGTAATGTCTAAAAAAACAAAAATATGGATTATTATTGCAACCCTCCTTATTGTTATCGGAACTTTAATCTTTGGCTTTATAATGACAATAAATGATTGGGATTTTACTAAACTTGCAACAACAGTAACATATAAAACCAATAGGCAGATAGATGATGAATTTAATAATATATCAATCGAAACCGATACGGAAGATATTGTCTTTGCCTTGTCTCAAAACGGAAAATGCGAAGTGGTTTGCTATGAAGAGGAAAATCTGTATTATTCAGCCGAAGTTGTAGATAAAACCCTTACAATTAAACAAATTGATGAAAGAGATTGGTATGAGTATATAGGTATAACTATGGGAGAGTCTGATATTATTGTATATCTTCCTGAAACTGAATACAAAAATCTTTTAATTGAAGTGAGTACAGGAGATATTAATATACCTAAAGATTTTAAATTTGAAAATATTGATATTTCTGTAAGTACAGGAGATATTAAAAATTCGGCATCGGCAGATTCTATTAAAATTATAACCGATACAGGTGATGTAAAACTCAATAAATGCGATGCTAAGGAGATTTTTGTTAAAACCGATACAGGCGATGTAACGGGCAGTTTTTTAACCCCAAAAGTATTTATAACCAAAACCGATACCGGTGATATAGATGTTCCCAAAAGTATCAGTGGTGGAAGATGTGAAATCACCACCGATACAGGCGATATTAAGTTTAATTAAAACTTATGAATTAACTCCCCTTTAATGTATATACTACAAAAAAGGGGAGTGTTTTATATGATAGAAAAAGATACAGTAAGACTTTTGCGTGAATGCGATGCAGGTATTAAAATGGGTGTTAAGTCCATAAGCGATGTTTTGGATAGGGTAGAAAACGAAGATATGTTTAAGCTTTTAAATATCTGCAAGGATGAACACGATAAACTTGATATGGAGCTTCAAAGTCTTCTTAATAAATATCAAGACGAGGGCAAAGACCCGAATTTTATGGCTGAAACTATGGCTAAAATCAAGACCGAAGTTAAACTTCAAATGAAGGAAAACGATAACACGATTGCCGACCTTATGACTGATGGATGCAATATGGGTGTAAAATCCCTTAATAAGTACCTTAATCAATATGCTGCAGCCGACGAAAAATCTAAAGATATTACCAAGCGCCTTATTAATTTAGAAGCCCAGTTGGCAGTGGATTTAAGGAAGTTTTTGTAATGGATATGGACAAATTTCAAGAGAAATTTGTTACAAAATCGAAGATTTTGCGTCGAAACATAAGTGTTTCGACTGATCATAACCATTATAAAAAAAGCACCACTTTTAAGTGGTGCTTTTAAAATTATAACTTTTCAATTGTTTCCATAATATAGTCGCCGAACTCTTTACAGGTAGCACCATCGGTATCACCGGTAACAACTACACGCTTTTCGGTTTCGGTGCAAATATTTAAAGCCTCATTTAACTTATCAGCCTTATCATTGAAGCCAATGTGTCGAAGCAACATTTCGGTTGCTTTGAAAATACTTGTTGGGTTTGCGTACTCACCAATACCTGCTTCAATCATTCTAGGTGCTGAACCGTGGATAGGTTCGAACATGGCGTAAACGTCGCCGATGTTAGCGCTTCCTGCTGTTCCAACACCACCTTGAATTTGGGCTGCTTCGTCGGTAATAATATCACCATATAAGTTAGGAAGTAAAACAACCTGAAACTGTGAACGAATTGCAGGATTAATAAGGTTAGCAGTCATAATGTCGATATACCACTCATCAATTTCAATTTCGGGATATTCCTTTGCAACCTCGTGGCATATTTGCGAGAATTTGCCGTCGGTCTTTTTCATTATGTTTGCCTTGGTAACGATTGCAACCTTGTTTTTGCCGTTGTTTCTTGCATACTCGAAAGCAGCTTTTGCAATACGTTTTGTACCTGCATTGGTAGTAACCTTAAAGTCAAAGGCCAAAGTGTCGGGAATTTCAACGCCACGTGAGCCTAAAACATATTCACCCTCGGTGTTTTCACGGAAGAAAATCCAGTCGATGTTTTCTTCGGGAACACAAACGGGGCGAACGTTTGCGTAAAGGTCAAGTTCACGGCGCATAGCCACGTTTGCGCTCTCAAGAGTACCACCCTTTAGGGTTGTTGTGGGAGCCTTAAGAATCACATTACAAGATTTAATCTCGGCCAAAACATCATCGGGGATGGCCTTGTTTTGAGCAATTCGGTTTTCAATTGTAAGTCCTTCAATGGTTTTAAGCTGGACCTTACCACTTGCGATTTCATCCTTTAAAATAAACTGTAAAAGACGGTCGCTTTCACGGGAAATGATGGGACCAATGCCATCACCACCACAAATACCGATAACGATTTTATCAAGTTTTTTGTAGTCGGTGTAAGCAGTATCGCTTTCCATTTTTTGTTGACGGGCAATTTGCTCGGTCAAAAGGGTTTTAAACTGCGCAACGGCAGAATCAATATAATTTTCCATTATTATTCACCTTTCTTTGTGAAGGAGAGAAGACCACCGGCTTTGAGAATTGCCTTTTGGCGCTCGGTAAAGGAGCAAACAAGTGTAAAGCTTTCACCTGTGGTTTCATTTAACAAGGTGATTTCGCCCTTATCCATACCTTCGAATACATTGGTAAGGGTCAAGGTGTCACCTTGGTTTAGTTTGTCGTAATCTTCGGGGTTTTTAAATGTTAAGGGCATAATACCTGCATTTATAAGGTTTGCAACGTGGATACGGGCAAAACTCTTGGTAATAACAGCACGAACGCCCAAGTACATAGGAACTAATGCTGCATGTTCACGGGATGAACCTTGTCCATAGTTGCTGCCACCAACAATAATACTTCTGCCGAGTTCCTTTGCTCTTGCAGGGAAGGTGGTATCGCAAACACCAAAGCAGAATTGAGAAAGGTGTGGGATGTTTGAACGATAGGGAAGAATTTTAGCACCTGCAGGCATAATGTGGTCGGTGGTAATGTTATCGCCAACCTTAAGGGCCAAATTAGCGCTTAAGGTATCCTCTTGAGGAATTTCGGTGGGGAAGGGTTTAATGTTGGGACCACGAAGAACTTCCAAACTTTCGGCTTCTTCGGGAGTGGCAGGGGGAATAACTGCACTGTCATCAATCTTAAATGCTTCGGGCATTTTAATTTCGGGCATATCACCTAATAATTGTGGGTCGGTAATGTAGCCTGTAAGGGCAGCAGCAACGGCAGTTTCGGGAGAAACTAAGTAAACCTGACCGTCAGCAGTACCACTTCTTCCTTCAAAGTTACGGTTAAATGTTCTGAGAGAAACACCTGCCGAGTTGGGTGAGAAGCCCATTCCAATACAAGGACCACAAGCGCACTCTAACAAACGAGCGCCACTTGCCAAAATATCGGTCAAAGCGCCACAGTCGGAAAGCATTGATAAAACTTGCTTTGAACCGGGGGAGATGGAAAGGCTAACACTGGGGTCAATAACTTTACCCTTAAGCAAAGCTGCGACCTTTAACATATCAAGTAGTGAAGAGTTGGTGCAAGAACCAATGCAAACCTGGTCAACCTTTGTTCCCTTTAAGGACTCGACAGTAACGATATTATCGGGGCTGTGAGGACAAGCAATAAGGGGTTTTAGTTCGCTTAGGTTAATATCGATTACCTTGTCGTAAACAGCATCGGGGTCGCTGGACAATTCAATATAATCCTCGCCTCTGCCTTCAGCCTCCAAGAAAGCCTTAGTAATTTCATCCGAGGGGAATATGGAGGTTGTGGCACCAAGTTCGGTACCCATATTTGTAATGGTTGCACGTTCGGGTACGGAAAGGGTTTTAATACCTTCGCCACCCCATTCAATAATGGCACCAACGCCACCTTTAACCGATAAAATTCTTAAAATCTCAAGGCTGACATCCTTTGCAGTAACAAAGGGATTGAGTTTGCCTGTAAGGTTTACTTTATACATTTTGGGCATGGTGATATAGTAAGCACCACCACCCATTGCAACAGCAACATCAAGACCACCTGCACCCATTGCAAGCATACCAATACCACCACCTGTGGGGGTATGGCTGTCGGAACCGATTAAGGTTTTACCCGGTTTGCCGAAACGCTCAAGGTGAACCTGGTGGCAAATGCCGTTACCGGGGCGAGAAAAATAAATTCCGTGTTTTTTACAAACCGATTGAATGTATCTGTGGTCATCGGCGTTTTCAAAACCTGATTGAAGTGTGTTGTGGTCTATGTAAGCAACGCTCTTCTCGGTTTTAACACGGTCTAAACCCATTGTTTCAAATTCAAGATAAGCCATTGTTCCTGTAGCATCTTGAGTTAATGTTTGGTCTATTTTTAAAGCAACTTCGCTGCCAACGGTCATATCACCCGAAAGCATATGTGCTTTAATGATTTTTTGTGCAATAGTTAAACCCATAATAGTTACCCTTTCTTTATATGGTTATAAGCATTTTCGATGTGTTCCAAAGCGTATTTTGAAGCAAGTTTTTCGTCTCCTACCAAAATAGCTTCGTAAATTTTACGATGTTCTAATACGGCATCCTTTGCGCGACTTGGTTTTTGCAAAGAAGCACGACGGTATTTTTGAATTTTACGGTGTAAAGGTACCAAGGTATCATAAAATACATTGCTTCCTGTAAGCTTGTAAACCAAACGGTGGAATTTGTTATCCATCAATTTTACATGTTCGGTATCACTTTTAATAACATAAAATTCTTGAAGTTCTAAAATTTCTTTAAGTTCATCTAACTGTTCCGGCGTTGCATTGGTTGCAGCCATGGAAACTGCCAAACATTCAAGCTGTTTGCGAATAAGGAAAATGTCATCCAAATCCTTTTCGGAAATGCCGATAACAACGCTTCCTTTACCGCTTTCTTCAATTAAATGCTCTTGGCTGAGTCTTCTTAAAGCCTCACGGATAGGTGTTCGGCTAACACCTAATTCGGCGCTTAGTTTACCTTCGGTAATAATTTCGCCACGAACATATTTACCACTTAAAATATCGTTTTCAATATGTTCAAAAACCTGATCGGCGAGAGATATTGTCTTATGTGTAATCATTAAAATTTTCCTCCCGAAAGAAGAGTGATTTTATTTTCGAGTTCAATATCGGAAATGGCTGTTTGTCTGCCATCTTCGTATTCTTTGTCAACCCACTCTTTAATGGCAATAACAAGAGGATGTTTCTTGTCAATGGCTTTGTCACCTTTAAGGCGATAGTTGTTGTTAATCCAGTAAGCAATACCTGCAAGACCGCTGGTGTTACTAACCGAAACCGAAGCAGGGCGATTAAGGATTTTATTTGTATCAAAAATATTATAAATTTCCTCATCCTTTAAAAGACCGTCGGCGTGAATACCTGCTCTTGTAACGTTGAAGTTTTTACCAACAAAAGGAGTCATTGGGGGAATTTTGTATCCCATTTCATTTTTGAAGTAATCGGTAATTTCGGTAATAACGGTGGTGTCCATACCGTCAAGTGAACCTCTGAGTGAAGCGTATTCCATAATCATTGCTTCAAGAGGAACGTTACCGGTACGCTCGCCGATACCCAAAAGGGAACAGTTAACGGCCGATGCGCCGTATAACCAAGCAGTAGTAGCATTGGCAACTGCTTTGTAGAAGTCGTTGTGACCGTGCCACTCTAACATCTCACTGGGAACATCGGAATAATGTTGCAAACCGTAAATAATACCCGGAACACTTCTGGGGAGCGCTACCTCGCTAAAGGGTACGCCGTAACCCATGGTATCACAAGCACGGATTTTAACAGGAATTCCTGCATCCTTTGACATCTTCATAAGTTCGTTAACAAAAGGAACAACAAAACCGTAGAAGTCGGCACGGGTGATATCTTCTAAATGACATCTTGGCATAACACCCGCTTCAAAGGCTTGAGCCACGGCAGCCAAGTAACCCTCCATAGCTTCCTTACGGGTCTTTTTAAGTTTTTTGAAGATGTGATAGTCGCTGCAAGAAACCAAAATACCGGTCTCGCGAATACCCAAATCTTTTACAAGCTTGAAGTCTTCTTTATTAGCTCTAATCCAGGTGGTAATTTCGGGGAATTTAAGACCCAAAGCTTGACATTCCTCTAAAGCCTTACGGTCCTTTTGACTGTAAACAAAGAATTCGGTTTGACGGATAATTCCAAAAGGTCCACCGAGTTTGGACATAAGTTTATAAAGGTCAACGATTTGTTTAACAGTATAGGGCTCAACCGATTGTTGACCATCACGCAAAGAAGTATCGGTAATCCAAATTTCTTCGGGCATACCCATTGGCACTTTACGATGGTTAAAAGAGATTTTTGGAACACTGTCATAAGGATAGAGGTCGCGATAAAGATTAGGGTCCTCTATATCTTGAAGTGAATATTTGTATGTAGCCTGCTCTAACAGGTTGGTTTTACGGGATAATTCTAACATTTCTACACCTCATTGTATTATTGTATACAATTATACAAAAATATATGTGTATTGTCAAGAGCAGGAGACTAAAAAAAGTTAATTTTTTTCTTTAAATCCTCAGTAATATCGCCCTTTTCAAACCTCCACTCCCAGTTGCCCGTGGGTACCGAGGGGATGTTGATTCGATTTTCTGAATTAAGTTCCAAATAATCGGTAAAGGGGATTATCACAATATCGGCTTTTGAATTAAGGCCAAAGGCGATTAAATTTAAAACGGGGGACGAATATTTTTTTGGCACTAAACGGTCAAAAAGTCGTTTTTCCTTTTCGGATAATTTTTGAAACCAACCAAGGGTGGTGTCGTTATCGTGGGTGCCTGTGTAACAAACGCAGTTGCTTCCAAAATTTTGGGGCAAAAAGATGTTGTTTTCATCCGAATTAAAGGCAAACTGCAAAACCTTCATATTTGGAAATCCCGTTTGTTTTAAAAGCTTGATGACAAGAGGGTCATCTTCGCCACCTAAATCTTCAGCAATGATAAGGGTGTTTTCGAGTTTCGGTTTCACCAAATCGAAAAAATCATTTCCCACTCCTTTCACCCAAAAACCACTTGTTGCATCCTTTGAACCTACCGGGATGCAGTAATATTCAGCAAAGGCTCTAAAGTGGTCAATTCTAATGGCATCGTAAAGTTTTGCGTTGTGAGTAAGTCTTTTTTGCCACCAGTCAAAGTCATTTTGTTTAAGGTAATCCCAATTATAAATGGGGTTGCCCCAAAGTTGTCCCGTAGTGCTAAAAATATCGGGAGGAACTCCTGCAACAAGGGTGGGTTTTAAATCTTTGTCAAGTTTGAAAATTTCGGGAGTGCCCCAAACATCAGCACTTTCTAAATCAACATAAAAAGGAATATCCCCAATGATTTTTATGCCATTTTGATTTGCGTAGTCGTGCAGTGCTTTGTATTGCTTAAAAAATAAATACTGACTAACCTTGTAAAATTCAGTGGGACTTTTATATTTCATATTGCAAAACTGTGCAAAATCGTCTAGCCAATATTCGTTTTCTTTGCAAAAAGAAATATAATCTTCATTTTGTTTATCAAAGCGATTGGCCGCCAATTTGAGCAGTGGAATTTTAAATTCTCGCACCGCCTTGTAATCAACATTTTTAGCAAAACTAAAAGAGCCGATTTCGCTTTTTTCTAATAACCCGTCCTGAACTAATATATCAAGGTCGATATATAAAATTTCCCCTGCAAAGCAACTAATTGAGGCATAGGGAGAATTACCTCTGCCAACAGGACATAAAGGTAACATTTGCCAATAACTTTGGCCGGTTTCTTTCAAAAAGTCAATAAAATTATAGGCTTCTAGGCCTAATGACCCAATTCCATAATTTGAGGGAAGTGAAGAAAGAGGGAGCAAAATCCCTCTTTTTTGTGTTTTGATTTTAGCCTTTAACTGCACCCGAGGCTACTCCTTTTATAATATATTTTTGGCAAAACAGGTAGAAGACGACTACAGGAATAATGGAAAGCACCAACATTGCCATCATAGCGCCCATATCAACCGAGCCATATCCACCTTTAAGATATTGTACGGCAATGGGCACAGTTTTATAATCTTTACCGATTATAAGATAAGGAAGCAGGTAGTCGTTCCAGATCCACATGGTATTTAAAATTGCAACCGTAATGGCAGTGGGTTTAAGAACGGGGAATACCACAAGCCAAAAAACCTGAAATGTGGTACAACCGTCAATTGTGGCGGCCTCCTCAATGGTTTTGGGAACGGTTTTAATAAATCCTGAAAACATAAAGACCGAAAGACCTGCACCAAACCCCAGGTAAATGAAAATAATTCCTAAGGGGTTATCAAGGCGCAAAACATTTGCGATTTTAGACATTGTAAACATTACCATTTGAAAGGGAACAATCATTGAAAAAACTAAGGCATAGTAAAAAAAGGAGTTAAAACGAGATTTAACCCTTGTGATATACCAGGCAGTCATGGATGTGAAAACAATGATAACAACTACCGAAAAAACCGTGATAAATAAAGACCATCCCAAAGCTTGTGGAAATCCTGTAGTTTCGATACCGGTTATATAGTTTTCACCTCCACTAAAGGTTTCGGCATTGGGCAAAACAAAGGGGGTTGTGGCAATGGAAAATTTGAATTTAAGGGAGTTGATAACAATCACAAAAACAGGAAAAATAAAAAGGATCGAAAGTGCCGATAAAATGAAGAAGTAAAGGGTGCTCAAAAAACGCTCTTTCATTAACTTTCAACCTCTCTTTTTCGTGTGAAATATAGTTGCGATAGGGCTATTATTGCCACAATTATAAAGAAAACAACAGCCTTGGCCTGACCCACACCCTCATATCCGTTACGGGAGTAAAAGGTATCATAAATGTTAAGGGCTAACATTTGGGTTCGGTTTGATGGGGCACCTGCTGTAAGGGCTAGGTTTTGGTCAAACAATTTAAAGGAATTGGTTATGGTTAAAAACAGGCAAATTGTAATTGACGGCATAACCGACGGGATGATTATTCTGGTTAGTGTAACAAAACTGCCCGCACCGTCCACCTTGGCGGCCTCTAAAATATCGGTAGAGATATTTTGAATTCCCGCAATATAGATTATCATCATGTAACCGATCATTTGCCAGTTCATCAGCACAACAAGTCCCCAAAAACCAAAGGTTGGGTCGGAGGTTATGGAGTAATTATAATTATATAGCACACCATTTATAATAACCTGCCAAATATATCCGAGAACAATACCACCAATTAGGTTTGGCATAAAAAATATTGTTCTGAAAATGCGGGTTCCGGGCACCGATTTGGTTAAAATCAGTGCCAAGAAAAATGCAATTATATTAATGGTTATTACCGAAATAATCGAAAATTTAACCGTAAACCACAAAGACTCCAAAAAGCCACTGTCATCGGCGAAGGCTTTAATATAGTTCTCAAGACCTACAAATTTAGCATCGCTTACGGTTCTGAATTCGGTAAAGGAAAGGAATAATCCCATAACAAATGGAATTGCAAAGGCGATTAAAAAGGCCACAAGGCAGGGGCCGACAAAAATCGGGAAATATCTTCGGTAAGGATTTAATTTCAAGAACGCTCACTCTTCCATTTGGAGATTACTGTTTTTTCCACCTCGTCCCATTTTTTGGAACCTTGGGCATAGTCAAGCAAAGCGTTGCCAACTTCCTTTTTAAAGGCTTCACTGGGGAATGCAGTAAATATCCAAGGAATGTTTTCGTAATTGCTGTCTGATAGATAACGAACAATTTCTTTTGCCAATGGGTCGGAGGGTTGCTCGGCTTCGGTGAAGGTGTTAAAGGGTGTTATAAAGCCCAACTTTTCGGTAACGTATTTTTTGCCTGTTTCACTTGAAAATAACCACTCAAGGAAATCAAGGGATGCTTGTTGCTTTTCTTTCGATGCGTTTTTGTTAATGGCAAAATAGTTTTCGGTACCAATGCAAAGGCCTTGCTTGGTTTCACCTTCAACACCAATATATAAAGGCATCATTTTAATATCGCTTTCTTTAACGGTGTTGCCCTTAACACCTGAAATTTGGGACCAACCCCAGTTGCCGTTTTGCACCATTGCAACCTGACCTAAGGCAAATTCCGCCATTGAGTCGGCAACCGATTTAGAACCTAAAAGGGTCTTTGCAGTTACCGAGTTGTTGATATAAAGGTCAAAAAGGTTTTGGAAGTTTTTGGAGTAATTGTGTTTGATTTCTTTGGCGTCCAAAAGCTTTAAGGTGGGGTCCTTTTTATCGTTTGAGTTAATCATTTCGTAATACAAAGGAACGTTTAAAAGATGGGTTTGCCAACGCCAGTCTTCACCACTTGAAAGGGAGGTGGAGGCAAAAACACCCTTAATTCCCAAAGCCTCTTTTTGGGCAGTCATATCTTCCACAACAGCCTTTAATTTATCAAAGGAATTAATTTCGCTAACCGATTTTATGTCGGTTTTCTTAGTGCTTAGGGCGAAATATTTTTCCATAATTGCATTATTGTAAATAATGCCGTAACCTTCAACAACGTAAGGGATACCGTAAACGCCCTCTCCGTCTTTAATGGCAAGGTTTTTGTCGCTCAAAAAAGAGTAAAGTTTGCTGTCTTTAATATCAGCGCAGTAATCTTTCCAAGCGTCGTAGCCGATAGGACCGTTTACTTGGAAAATTGTTGGGGCATCCGATTTTGCAATTTCGGATTTAAGGGTTTGCTCGTATGTGTTGGCCGCTGCAGTCGAAACCTTAACGGCAATTCCGGTTTCTTCTTCATATTTTTTTGCCAGTTCTTCATAAACGGTTGCCGACTCGGGTTTGAAGTTTAAAAAATAAACAAGGGTTTCGCTTTTTTTACCGCAACCTGCCAAGGAAAAGCAGGAAAAAACGGATATTAAGCATAAAAAGATGGATATGATTTTGTTTTTCATAAATTCTCCTCCTAAAGAGTATTCTTTTAATACTTTTCCACATTTATTTCAAAATATTAGTAAATAAAAAAAGAACCCCAAAAAAGGGGTTCTTAAAATTTTAATTAATGACCGCAAAAATCGTTGTCAAAGGTTATAACACACTCGAAAATCGGGTTTATAAGTTTGGCTAAATTTATGATTTTTTCTTCAAGTTCTTTTTCACTTAAACCCAATTCTGCAGGAATAACAACATCAAAAATAAGGTTTGTTCGTTTTTCGCTTAAAGGTGTCATCCTAAAATCGTGAAGTGTTAGATTTTCGTTTATAACGCGAAGGGCATCCGACATTTTTTGCTTAGTGTCATTTACGGTTTCGTTGTTAACATCAATGGGGTCCATGTGGATTACAAGACTGATGCCAAGTTCTTCACCCACCATTTTTTCACAAAGGTCAACCTGTTCATGACATTTAACAATATCAATATCTTGGGGAACTTCAACATGAACCGAAGCGAACTGTCGGCCAACACCGTAATTATGGATAATCAAATCGTGAATACCAACAAACTCATCAAAGCTTAAAATCAAGTTTTCGATATCTTCAATAAGTTCTTTTTCGGGTGGTTTTCCCAAGATTTCGTTAAGGGTGTCTTTGGCTGAATTAATACCTGCCCAAAGAATGAACAGTGCTACAAATATACCCATTAAAGCGTCAAGATTAAAGGGAAGAGTAACAAACTTTGTAACGCCCACACTTGCTAAAATCGCAGTGGTGGCAAGAGCATCATTTAAACTGTCTTTAGAGGTTGCAACCAAAACTTCGGAAGAAATTTTATTGCCCAGTTTTCGGTTAAATAAAAACATCCAGAATTTAATTAAAACCGAAACGACAAGAACAATAATTGCCCAAATCGAATATGTAGGAGTTTTGCTGCCACTTACAAGGGTGTTGAAGGAACTTTCAAGAAGGTCCACACCAACGATTAGAATAAGTACAGATACGATAAATGCGGAGATATATTCAATTCTTCCATGTCCGAAAGGATGGTCACGGTCGGCAGGTTTTCCGGCGAGTTTAAAACCGATAATGGTGATAAGGGAAGAACCCATATCCGAAAGATTATTAAAACCATCAGCCATAATGGAAATACTGCCTGAAATGAGACCTACGGTAATTTTGATTATACATAAAATAAGGTTGCATAAAATTCCAACAAAACCACCCAAAGTGCCATAGGCCTTGCGAACAGTATTGTCCTTTACATTTTCACTGTCTTTGACAAAAAGTTTTACTATTAGTTCGGTCATTAAAACTTTGCTCCTTTTGTGCCCTTGGCTCCACCGAGTTTAACACCCGAAAGGATATTGGTGTTGATAGTAAAGGTTAAATTATCGCGATTACGCTGTCTGCGAAAAGCGAGTTCAATAAGCTTGTCGCAAAGTTCGGGATATTTCAAATCGGTTGCATCCCAAAGATAAAAAGCCAAAGAACCGGGGATGGTGTTGATTTCGTTGGCATAAACAGTATCGGTTTCGCCATCAATTATGAAGTCTATTCTAACAACACCACAAGCGCCGATGGCTTTAAAGATTTTGCAAGAAAGTTCACGAATTTCATCGCTGCGTTTTTTAGTCAAATCGGCAGGGATTTTTCTTCCCAAAGATGCCATACCTTTGCTTTGACCACCTTTGGCATTTGAAAGGTACTTGTTTTCGTATGACAAAATTTCATCGCTCATAAAAGGTTCTTCGCAAACACTGGCAAAGCACTCGTTCACATCACCTAAAACCGAGCAGTTGATCTCACGGATTTTGGTAACGGCACGTTCAACCAAAATTTTATCGGCAAAGGAAATTGCAAGGGTTAAAGCCTCGTCTAATTCTTCGGGGGAGTTTACCTTGCTGATACCAACGCTGGAACCCAAGTTTACAGGCTTAACAATTAAGGGGTATCCGATTTTTTTGGTAATCTCTTTTGCATAGCCTTCCTTATCGCTTAAATATTCACGAGAAGTAAAACGAATGCAGTCAAGAACAGGAAGTCCTGCCTTCATTAAAACATCCTTAAATACGGCTTTATCCATACCAACAGCCGAGGATAAAATATCGCATCCAACGTAAGGTAATCCCAAAAATTCCAAATAGCCTTGAATTGTGCCATCTTCACAGTTTGTGCCGTGAACAACGGGAAAGGCAACATCAATTTCTACAGGGGGGATTTCCTTTTTGAAGAAACCTTTTTCGCCCTCTTGTTTCATAAGCACTTTGCCGTTTTCTCTAACAAAGAAAACCTTTTTGCACTCTTCTAAAAGTTTGGGTAAATTTTGGTATTCTTCAATGGTAAAAAGCTTTTCTCCGGTGTACATTTCGCCATCTTTGGTAACATAAACGGGAGTAACATCATATTTCTCCTTGTTTATCGCCATCATGGCTTGAACGGCTGAAATAATTGAAACCTCGTGTTCAACCGAACGGCAACCGTAAAAAAATGCTACATTTGTTTTCATAAAAAAGACCTCTTATTTTAAATAATTGTCAGGTAAATCGTTTTCTAAAAGAACTACTGTGTTATTATCGGCAATTTTGGAGAATACTGCCATAGCATCCTTAAAACTTGCAACAATATGAAGATTTTCAGTATTAAAATCGGTGGATTTAACACCTTCGGCCAAGGGCTTTGAACGGTTAAGACCAACTAAAATCACAGCGTCGCAAACCTTTGCGGCAGCTGCGCCTAATTGGAAGTTGCATTCGTATTCTCTCTCACCAAGTTCAATAAGACCCGGTGTTACAATAACCTTTTTCATACCCTCAAAGGAATTTAAAACATTAACGGCTTCAAGAGAACCTTCGGGGTTTGCATTATAAGCATCATCGATTAAAAGGGAACGGTTTATACCGTTTTTGAGTTCCAAACGATGCTCGGTAGGTTTGAGAGATGCCACTGCAAACTGAATATCTTTTGGAGAAACACCCAAGGTGTAAGCCAAAGCAGCTGCACCTGCAATATTAATTATGCTATGTTTTCCTAAAAGTTTTGTGGTAAGGGTAATGGTTGTATCACCTAAGTCAAGGTCAAACTTGGAACCGTTTCGGTTGCAGGTGATGTTGTTTATACTGTAGGCAAAATTATTTTCACTGCCGTAAACCTTGAAATTATTAATATCAATACGGTTGGTAATTTCTTTACTGTCTCCGTTTACAAAGGTAAGTCCATCTTTTTTACTAACTGCATCGGCCAATTCAAATTTGGTTTTAAAGACATTTTCAACACTTTTAAAGGTTTCAAGATGTTGCTCACCAACCGAGGTAATAAGGCCAAAATCGGGTTTTACAATATTGCAAATTTCCTTGATATCGCCCACGTTTTTAGCACCCATTTCGCAAACGAAAACCTGAGTTTGGGGTTTAAAGTGTTCACGAACGGTTCTAACAACACCCATGGGAGTATTAAAACTGTGTGGAGTGCAAACTACATTGAATTTTTCACTTAAAATTCTGGTTAGTATGAATTTTGTGGTGGTTTTGCCGTAACTTCCGGTAATTCCGATAACTTTTAAATCCTTGTAAGAACGAAGGATTTTTTTAGCATCATTTACAAAGTAGATGTTAAAGGCTTTTTCAATGGGTAAAGTGACACCCCAAATAACAAAGGTGTAAATTGGTACAAGATAAGAAAATACAAAACTAAAATCCAAGCAAAGTCTTCCCGCAAGAGAAATCGGTTTAATAACATAAACCGAGATGAGTATCACCTGAATAATGATAGCAGTTGCAAAAAGTCGTTTAATCCTTGCGGTGAACACCAATTTTTTTATAGATTTCTTGTGAATATTTAAATATCTCGGAATTCTTACGGCCGCAACAGCAGTGCAAAAAATAACCAATGGAATATAGGCTTTGAAAATAAATAAAAGAGAGGTAACAAGGAACATTAAAACCTCATAAAAAGGTAAATTATCCTTAAGCCAAGAGAAGTATCTTGAAGGGAAGTATGAATTTTGCTGTAGCATTTGAAGTTGGCGAATAAGGGTAAAAAGCGAAGAAAAACTCGCCAAAACAAGAGAAATTAACAGGTAATAATTCATTTTAGCCTTCCTTTCATATAAAACTTTTTAAAATTGCTTCGGCCTCAAAAGGCTTTTCGCAAAAAGAATAATGACCTGTGCCTTTAAGAACGCAAAGACCTGCATCGGGGATTAAACTCTCAATAATTTTTGCATCTTCAAGGGGAGTAGCAGTATCAAGGTCACCCCAAATCAGTAACGACGGGCAGGAAATATTTGGTAAAATGTCTCTTAAGTCAGTGTTTACGAGATTAACAAGCGTTTTTCTTAAAACTTCGGGGGCTGCGTTATAGTCAGCCGAACCGTAGTAATTTCTGGCTTTTTGCAATAAACCTTCACTATAGTTTTTAATAACAGGAAGGGTCAAAGCCCATTTTATTGTTTTAAAACTTTTTGCCTTAAATTTTTGTTTAAATGATTTTTTGGGGATTAATCCTGCGCTGTCAAGCAAAACGATTTTAGGGGGATTTACCATCTTTTCGGCGGTCATTTTTAAAATAACTCTTCCACCATGGGAGTGGCCGATAAGAATTGGGTTTTCGAGTCCCACATTTTTCATAAACTCAAGGCAAAAATCACAGTAATCATCCAAGTTCCAAGGATTTTTCATGGTTTCACTTTCGCCACAACCGGGGAAATTAACAGCAACTAAACGGCATTTACCACTTAAAACTTGCATAATTCTACCGTAAACTGCAAAGGAAGAACCCCAACCGTGAAGTAAAAGAACGGGGGTACCCTTACCTTGCTCGGTATATTCAATTTTTAGTCCTTTGACAGTTGTAAACATACTTTTCACCTAAAATTCAGGATAAATTATTTTAAAGTCACCTTTTTTAACCTTTTCCAAAAAGGTGGGGTAATCGGTAACGGGGGTATCAAATGCAATACCCGAATGACCGAAGTTTCTGGCATCGTGAACATCGCTACCTGCAAACATAACCATTTTTTTATTGCAGGTGAAAACAAAGGCTTTTTCATTGGCTTCAACGGTATTAGAAAGATTAAAACACTCAATAGCGTCATAACATTCAGCCTTGGGTGGTGTGTGGGGGTCGGGGATGTAACTTCTGTCTCTAAAGGGGTGAGCACAAACACAAATGCCACCATGTTCGTGAATAAATCTAGATTTTTCTTCCAAGCTCATCAATAGATAATCCGGATTTTCAAGGAGATATTTGGGGTCGAGACCATATACCAACATTTCTTTACCTTGGGAAATAACATCTTCAAAGCCGAAAAGTACAGTAATGCCTGCTTGGTTGCCTAACACCTTAAATTCTAAATAATCTTCAATATAAGCATTAACAAAATCACGCCAAGGAAGATTACGGTCAACCCTTGTGCAACCATGGTAAAAATGGTTTGTAACAACAATGCCGCTGTAGTCGTGTTCCAACGCGGCATCAATATATTCCATAGGTGAAGACTTGGCACAGGCACTGCAATTATTTGTATGAAGATGGGTTTCAAATTTATACATAAGCCTAGTCCTTTCGATTTTTTCTGTATCTTAAGTAGTCTTCAAGTATTATAACCGCCGCAACGGCATCAATAACTTTTTTTCGGTCTTTTCCACGGGTGTTGGTGTAATTAAGGGCAGTATGGGCCGAAACGGTCGTGCATCTTTCATCCCACAAAACAGTTTCAAGACCGGTTTTTTCGTGCAAAGCATTTGCAATTTGTTCGCATTCTTCGGCTCTAAATCCAACACTGCCGTCCATATTTTTTGGAAAACCAACCACCAACATTTGAGCAGAGTATTCTTTGGCGCAAAGACAAATTTTATCTATTAATTTTTCGTTGTTATATTCGGTAATAACGGTTTTGGGGAAAGCAAAGGTTTCCAAACTGTCCGAAACGGCAATTCCGGTTCTTGCTTTTCCAAGGTCGACTGACATTATAATCATTTTATCGGCACCCTTGCGTTTTTATTGATAAGGTCATCGGTCAGATGAGATAAATCGTTTAAGTATACGATTTTCGGTGTGGTTTCATCTTCGAATTCTAAAAGAGAGACCGAAGTATTAAAACCATAATCAAGTTTGCGGAATTTCTTTATATCGTTATATAAAATTCGGCAAAAGAGGGAACGAGTAACAAATCCGTGACTTACAACGGCGATGGTTTTGCCTCTATTTTCTTTTACAATTTTGGTGACTGTGTTCCAAATTCTATCATAAGCCTCGGGCATAGTCTCACCGTCTTCGGGAGCGAATTCCCAGGTTTTTGACTCCCACATTTCGGCAAAATCGGGATAAGAATTTTTGAGTTCCTCGAAAGTTTTGCCTTCATAAACACCACCGTTAATCTCAATTAATCCTTGGTCTGCAAAAAGAGGGGTGTTTCGGCTTTTTGAAATTGCCAATGCGGTTTTGTGCGCTCTTATAAGTGGGCTGGTATATATCTTGTCGAGGGGTATATCTTTAAATTTTTGTCCCAAAGCGACTAATTGTTTGGCGCCCATTTCGTTTATATCATTATCGGTATGGCCTTGAAATATTTTTAAAGCATTGCCGTCGGTTTCGCAATGCCTTACAACATAAACCTTTGTCACATAAATCACCAAGATAAATTATACCATAAGTGTTAATAAAAAACAAGTAAACTATTGTAAATTAAGATATATTTTGTTATAATATAATAAAATATCACAAAGGAAGTTTCAAAATGGTTAAGAAGTATTTGAACAGAGTTTTTATTGACGGTCTTTCGGGTATGGCCTTGGGTTTGTTTTCAACACTTATTATCGGTACAATTATTTGTCAAATAGCTTCTCTTTTGGGTGATAATCAAGTGGCGGCTTATTTAAACGCAATGGGTAATATAGCCAAAACTTTAACCGGTGCCGGAATTGGCGTTGGCGTTGCCGGTAAATTAAAATCATCCCCTTTGACTGCTGTTTGCGCCGGTGTTTGTGGTATGATTGGCGCATTCCCAAATATTTTAAACGAGGCTTTTGCTGTGGGAAAACCCGGAGAACCTTTAGGCGCTTTTATTGCTGCCTATGTTGCTGTTGAAATCGGCGCTATGGTTGCAGGAAGAACCAAGGTTGATATTATTGTCACACCTCTTTGTTGCATTTTCGCAGGCTCTACAGCAGGATTTTTTGTAGGTCCTTACATATCAGCCGCAATGGTTTGGATTGGAAACCTTGTGAATATAAACGTTGAGAAATACCCCTTCCTTGGTGGTATTGCGATTTCGATTTTAATGGGTGTTATCTTAACCTTGCCAATCTCCTCGGCAGCTATAGGTGTTTCCATGGGTATAACCGGTCTTGCTGCAGGTGCAGCAACGGTTGGTTGTTGCTGCAATATGGTGGGATTTGCCGTTATGAGTTATAGGGAAAACAAGTTTGGTGGACTTGTGGCGCAAGGTCTTGGAACCTCAATGCTTCAGGTACCAAATCTTGTTAAAAAGCCTATTTTGTGGCTCCCTCCCGTTATTTCAAGTGCAATTTTGGGACCTGTTGCGTCCTGTCTTTTGAAAATGGTAAGTAATCCTGTGGGCTCAGGTATGGGTTCGGCAGGTTTGGTGGGTCAGTTTATGGCTTATGACAGTATGGTAGCAGTCGGTGTATCCCCGGCAATTGCTTTGCTTGAGATATTTGCAATGCACTTTATTTTACCTGCAGTTTTAACCCTTGGTATTGCTGAAGGTATGAGAAAAATGGGACTTATTAAATTTGGAGATTTAAAATTAAATGCTTAAGAAAGATAGGGTAATTGCTGCAGTAGAGGCGCTTGAAAAAAGCTATCCGGATGCAATATGTTCTCTCGATTACAAGGATGCTTTCCAACTCCTTATTGCTACCAGGCTTTCGGCTCAATGTACTGATAAGCGAGTAAATATGGTAACTCCTAAACTTTTCAAAGAATTTCCAACGGCTGAGAAAATGGCTAATGCCGATATTAAAAGGGTAGAGGAACTGATTAAAACCTGTGGCCTTTACAAGACAAAAGCCAAAGATTTGGTGGAAATTGGAAAGGCGATAACCGAAAATTTCGGTGGAGTAGTGCCCGATACAATTGAAGAATTAACAACACTTTCGGGAGTGGGACGGAAAACTGCCAATTTGGTTTGTGGCGATATTTACGGCAAACCTGCAGTTGTAACCGACACCCATTTTATAAGAATTTGTAATCGTTTGGGATTTGTCAAAACAACAAACCCGTTGCAGGTGGAAAAGGAAATGCGAAAACTTTTACCACCCGAAAAATCCAATGACTTTTGTCATAGAACGGTTTTATTTGGCAGAGATGTTTGTACTGCCAGAGGACCAAAATGTGCGGAATGTACTTTGGCTGAATTTTGTCCAAAGAAAATATAATTATTAATACTTTAAAAGGGGAACTTTTTATGAAGAAAGATATTACTTTAGTTGTTATGGCTGCGGGAATGGGAAGCCGTTTCGGGGGACTAAAACAAATCGAGCCAATCGGGCCTAATGGTGAAGTTTTATTGGACTTTTCGGTTTACGATGCAGTAAAAGCCGGATTTACAAAGGTTGTTTTTGTTATTAAACACGCCATTGAAAAAGATTTCAAAGAAATGGTTGGCAAAAGAATTGCTTCTCGTGTAAAGGTTGAGTATGTTTTCCAAGAGTTGGACAAGCTTCCCGAAGGTTATACCTGCCCTGCCGAACGTGAAAAACCTTGGGGTACAGCTCATGCAATTCTTTGTTGCAAAGATGTTGTTAAGGAACCTTTTGCAGTGGTTAATGCTGATGATTACTATGGACCTTCGGCGTTTAAACAAATGGCAAATTTCTTAAACGAAGATAATTCGGATTATGCAATGGTAGGCTTCCGTTTGTCTAACACATTGACCGAAAACGGACATGTTTCCCGTGGTGTTTGCGAAATTGAAAATGGTATTTTAAAATCAATTGTTGAAAGAACAAAGATTATGGATTGCAAATATACTGAGGATGATGGCGCAACCTGGACTGCTTTGCCCGAAGATACGGTTGTTTCAATGAATCTTTGGGGATTTAGAACCGATTTATTTGATTATATTGAAGCCGGTTTTAAGGCTTTCTTGGATGAAAAAATCAATACTCCTAAATCCGAGTATTATTTACCATTAATTGTTGCTGAATTAATTGAAAAAGGCGAGAAGGATGTTAAGGTTCTTGTTGCCGAAGATAAATGGTATGGCGTAACATACAAAGAGGACAAACAGGTTGTGGTTGACGCTATAACCAAGAAAATGGAAGATGGTCTTTACGAAGGCTTGTAAAACACAAAAAAAGGTCGCAAATTTGCGACCTTTTTCTTTTTAAATTTCATCTAAGAAATATGCGTTTGTGTTGGCTCTTTTGCCTTCCTTGTCCACAACATCAAATCTAATGTATCCATCGCTGTCGGGCAGGAACTTGAAAGCGACAGTGTTCACACCGTCGGGATTTTCAGCAACGATACGTTGAGCACGTCGGCCTCTGGTTGAAATGGTAGCATAAATACCACCTTCGTAGGTGAGATATGCAGTGTCATCTTCGATGTAAAGTTCCTTGATAACAGGGCCGGTAGAAGCGTAAAAATCGTGGTTTTCAAGGGCCTTCATAATGGTGTCATAATCCAACTTGTCGGCATTAATCATAACGTAACCACCGCAAGAGGATGCTGCGCTGTGGTTGTCATCAGCACAAACACAAGCACATCTTTGACCATCACGAAGGAAGTCGTCATAGGCATTGATGTCGTACTCGTAAATACCACCAACTTCGCTTGAGTGGTTGTAAATTTCAACAGCCCAAATATCCTTGTAACCTAAATAGATGGTAGCGTTCTCCAAAGACCATCTTGGGTGATTGTATGTAACCAAGAAACCTTGTTCGTTGGCAGTTTTAATCATTTCACTGATTTTTTCGGTGGAATATACTCTTTGGAAATCTTCTTCGGGTTGATAAACCTGGTCTCTGATTTCGTCGGTAATATATTTATCCATAAAGTAACTATAACAAGGGGTTTTAATGTTTTTAGGGTCTTTTGCCAAAAGGTTAAGATGACAAACCTTCATTTCTCTTTTAACCGAAGTTGAGAAGTTTTGGTCTTCCTTAATATCCAACTCACAGGAAGTAATAGCCAAGAAATTCTCATCGTTAAGATGCGAATTGTCAATCAGATGCTCGTGGTCGGTATAGGCTATTACAGAGTAACCACGGTCCATATAATATTCTTTCATTTCTTCAACCGTCATAGCACCGTCGGATTTAGTGCTGTGGCTGTGAAGATTTGCTTTGTAGTAATTTTTGTTACTATCAAGGAGGATTTTTTTCATTTTTATCACATTCCTTTGTATTATTAAGTGAATTTTATCACAAAAGAATTATAAGGTCAATAGATATGAAAAAATCGGGCAGTTTACACTGCCCGATTTTTCTATGTTTTATTATTCAACTGTTTTTGTTGCAACAATGTCAACATTAGTATTACAAATGTTGCTTACGATAACATCGCCTGTTTTGATAGGAAGTTCAACTTCAACTTTGCGAATAACTTCCATACAGTCAAACTGCTTATCCTTAGGAATTGGGCTGTTTGAACGAACGGGAAGCAAATCGTTTGCGATACCCTTCATTTTAACGGTAGTGGTGAGAATTCTAACAGGGTGAGAATACTCGTTGGTAGCGTATTCGATACCTCTCTTGCAACCATAACCGTCTAATGTAGCAACATTCTTGCCGTCGCCTGTAACAGCGATATGACAGCCTCTGGGACATACGGTACAAATAATTTCCTTGTTCATTATTTAGCCCTCCTTTACAACTTCAACGGTAATGTCATTGCCCTCAATCTTGGTAGAGTCAATGGTAAGATGGTTCATTTCGCCGGGGTTAACACGGAATTCTCTCTTTTGAGCAATTACAGTGTCGCCACAACGAGCAACAAGTTTAACGCCAAGTTCGGGTTGAAGAACACGGAAGTAAACGTTAATCTTCTCAGCCTCGTCGGAAACAGAAAGGCTTTGAGGACAAAGATATCTTACGTTATTACCTGTTGTAAGGGTAACATCCTTCTTAGCAGAGGGGAATTTGCCCATAGCATATAAAGCAGCATATTTACCGGCTTGCTCACTCTCGGCACTAACGTTGTCAACAAGGTCATTAACGTGAACAACGTTACCACAAGCGAAGATAGATTCGCAAGAGGTTTGCATGTATTGGTTAACAGCAGGGCCGTTTGTGATTTTATTGATAGCAATTCCGGCTTTTGTGGATAACTCGTTTTCGGGAATAAGACCAACAGAGAAGAGAACGGTATCGCACTCAACGAATTCTTCTTTTTCTTTAATGGGTCTCTTGTTCTCGTCAACAGGAGCAACATAAACACCTTCAACACGTTGGTTGCCAACAATGTTTGTAATGGTGTGAGCAAGTTTTAGAGGAATTCCAAAGTCATCAAGACATTGAACACGGTTTCTTGTAAGACCTGCAAGATAGTCCATAAGTTCAACAACCATAACTACCTTAGCGCCTTCCAAAGTCATACGACGAGCCATAATCATACCGATATCGCCGGAGCCTAAAATAACAACCTTTTTACCAACCATAATATTTTGACGGTTGATAAGACGTTGAGCAGCACCTGCAGTGTAAAGACCGGCAGGACGAGTACCGGGAACAACGATGTTTGCACGGGTTCTTTCACGGCATCCCATTGCAAGAACGATACTACCTGCTTCGATGCAGGTTAAACCGTATTCGCTGTTTGCACAGTAAACTGAGTTGGTTTCATTGTCAACTTCAAGTACCATAGAATTGAGTATATAGTCTACGTTGCACTTTTTAGCCTCTTCAACGAAACGGCCGTAATATTCGGGACCGGTTAACTCTTCACCAAAACGGGTAAGACCGAAACCGGGGTGGATACATTGTTGGAGGATACCGCCTAAAGCATTATCACGCTCGATGATAAGAACCTTTTCGGCGCCTTCTTTTTTAGCTGCTACAGCAGCAGCGAGACCAGCAGGACCACCACCGATGATAGCTACATCACATTTAATAGTATACATTATATTCGCTCCCTTCCGATATTATCTGGTTGTACCGGTTACCATATAAGAACCGTCAACATTCTTGTTAATCTCATCTGTGCTTACGCCTAACTCGCGAGCAAGAATTTCGATAACCTTAGGACCACAGAAACCACCTTGGCATCTGCCCATACCTGCGCGAACTCTACGCTTGATAGCGTCAACGCTTCTGGCTCCTACAGGTCTGTGGATAGCGTCAACAATTTCAGCCTCGGTAATGGTTTCGCAACGGCAGATAATGTTACCATATAAGGGATTTTCCTTAATAAGTTCATTCTGAACTTCTTTTGTTTGTTCAGAGAACTTAACAATACCTTTTCTGGTGGGCTTGTAGTCGGTTCTGAGCTTGAATACAGCACCGGAATAAAGCATTTGCTGAACTACATATTCACCCATAGAAAGTGAAAGGGTAAGACCGGTAGAACGAACACCTGAAAGGTTAACGTAACCGTGGAGGTCTTCGTACATATCGAAGTGAAGTCCTTCGGGATTTCTGTTGGGTCTTAAACCACTGTATTGAGTGATGGTTTCACGAAGGTTAACGTTGGGTATCATATTTCTAACTTCGTTAGCAATACTTTGTAATCCTTCGGTAGATGTGGACTTATCTTCTTTGGAGGGTTGGTCCTCAGCAGTAGGTCCTACGAGCATATTGCCGTGAATAGTGGGGCACATAAGCTTACCCTTGGTAACCTTGGTGGGGATAGGAAGAATAATGTGGTTAACTTGGCAGGAGGTGTTCTTGTCAAGAATATAGAATTGTCCTTTACGGGCAACAACCTTGTAGTCGGCTTTGCCAACCATTTCAGCAATCTCATCGCAGTAGAGACCTGCACTGTTGATTACATACTCGGTTTCGATTTCGCCCTTGGTTGTAACAACACTCTTGATTTTACCGTTTTCGGTTTTAATCTCGGTAACCTTTGCGTTTAAGATAAACTCAACACCGTTTTCAGCAGCGTTTTCAGCTAATGCCTGAACAAAGATAAAGGGGTCAATGATACTTTCTCTTGGTATGTACAATCCACCTCTAACCTCGGGACTGAGTTCGGGATCCATTTCTAAAAGTTCTTTACCGGTTTTAAATTCCACGTCATAAACGTGATTACGGAAAGCTTTTTCCTTGATTTCGGGTAATCTTTCAAACTGCTCGTTGTTAACAGCAGGGAGAATAGCACCAATTCTCTTGAAAGGAATATCAAGGTCTTTGCAAAGCTGGTCATACATGGGGTTAGCCGCAACAACAAGTTGAGACTCTAAAGTGCCGGGTGCGGCATCATAGCCTGTATGTATGATAGCACTGTTTGATTTAGACGCGCAACCGCCTACATCATCATTTTTGTCTACAACGATAACGTTTACGTTGTATTTTGACAGTTCGTGTGCGATAGCACAACCAACTGCGCCTGCTCCAATGATTACAACATCTGTTTTCTTCATTATGAACACCTTCCTAGTATTTTTGATTTGATTTTAAGAAAAATCAATCCAGGATATATTATATATCTTGCAAAAGATATTGTCAAGAAAGTTTTGGCAAATTGTCAAAACTTTTGGGAAAACTTCGTGAAAAAGTAACAAAGGCCGATTTGCTTGTTAAACGAAGAGAAAAAACAAAAAAACAGCCGATAAAAAACGGCTGTTTTTAAAGTTTCTTTACCAAATAAATGGGATTAAACGATATTTAATTTTTTTGCAATATTCCTTGTATCCGTCCAACTCGTTTTCGAGTAATTTCTCTTCGTGTTTTATTCTCTTTGCGATTATAAAGGGGTAGGAAAGAAAAATCAAAAATGAATAGACAGAACCTAAAATTAAAGGGATGGTTAAAAATAAAATTAAGGTGGTGGCATACATAGGATGTCGCACAATGGAATATAACCCTGTGTCCACAACCTTTTGGTTTTCTTCCACCTTAATTGTGCGACTTAAATATGCGTTTTCTCGCAAAACTTCGGCGTAGAGAATATATGATATAAAAAATAAAATAACAGCAATAATTACAATCTTTTTGGACAAGATGTGCCAACCAAAACGGTAGTTCAAACCAGCAATAACAAATCCTGACAAAAACATAAAACCACTAAGTTTAATAACAAGGTCTTGCTCTTTTTGTTTTTCCTTTGCTTCAAGTCGTTTTTTTAAAAGTTCGGGACTTTTAAACATCATTACAATTCCTGCAATAAACATAGGTATAAATAAAACACCTAAAAATAGCCACCCGTTTAGGTAGTAAAAACTTCCTGCAGGTAAAAAGATTAATAAAGCTACCAAAAAGATTCCCAAAAGAAATTTTGTGATTGCACTAAAGAATAATTTTGTTGTCATATCATCACCGTTTTTTAAAAAGTAAAAATCCCTTAGACAAAAAGTCTAAGGGATTTTGGTGACCCGGACGGGATTCGAACCCGTGTTACCGCCGTGAAAGGGCGGTGTCTTAGGCCTCTTGACCACCGGGCCGGGTGGTGGCTGTAACTGGATTTGAACCAGTGACACTGCGGGTATGAACCGCATG
>JAZSPH010000035.1:0-11605 GCA_045537355.1 Acutalibacteraceae bacterium | reverse complement strand
ACCTCAAGATAAGATTTCCCATAGCATAAGCTAGTAAGGTCCCCGGAAGACTACCGGGTTGATAGGCTGCAAGTGTAAGCATGGCGACATGTGTGCTAGGCAGTACTAATAGACCGAGGGCTTAACCTATTTCGATTCTCTACACATACTTGTTCAGTTTTCAGGGTGTGAGCACACTATGAAATTTAAGCAATCGCTAATGCGGTTGCTTTTTATTTTATTTAAAAAACTATTGCAAAATACGAGTATTTGCCGTATAATTATTTAGATAATGTGCCCCTTTTGGGCTTTTATGAAAGGTGCTTGAATAATGGCTAAGGAAAAATTAGTTAAATCAATAACCTCAATGGATGAGGATTTTGCAAAATGGTATACCGACGTTTGCATTAAAGCCGAGTTGGTTGATTATGCATCGGTTAAGGGATGTATGATTATCCGTCCATATGGTTATGCCATTTGGGAAAATATTCAAAGAGAAATGGATAATCGCTTTAAGGCAACAGGTCATGAGAATGTTTATATGCCTCTTTTCATTCCTGAAAGTCTTTTGCAAAAGGAAAAGGACCACGTTGAAGGTTTTGCTCCTGAAGTTGCTTGGGTTACCCACGGTGGCGAGGAAAAGTTAGAGGAACGTATGTGTGTTCGTCCCACTTCCGAGACCCTTTTCTGCGACCATTTTAAAAATATTGTTCACTCTTATAGAGATTTACCAAAACTTTACAACCAATGGTGTAACGTTGTTCGTTGGGAAAAGACTACCCGTCCTTTCCTTCGTTCTCGTGAGTTCTTATGGCAAGAAGGCCACACTCTTCACGCAACTGCTGAGGAAGCACAGGCCGAAACCATCCAAATGCTCAATGTTTACGCTGAGTTTTGCCAAAATGTTTTAGCAATGCCGGTTGTTAAGGGTCAAAAGACTGAGAAAGAGCGTTTTGCCGGTGCTGAAGCTACATACACCATCGAAGCATTGATGCACGACGGTAAGGCTTTACAAAGCGGAACATCTCACTACTTTGGCGATGGTTTTGCTAAAGCTTTTGACATTTCTTATACCGATAAAAATAATAACCTTGTTAATCCTTTCCAAACTTCTTGGGGAACAACAACCCGTCTTATCGGTGCGCTTATTATGACCCATGGTGATGACAGCGGTTTGGTATTACCTCCCGCAGTTGCGCCCATTCAAGCAGTTTTAGTTCCTATCGCTTCTCACAAAGAGGGTGTCCTTGAGAAGGCAAACGAGGTTTACGCAAGACTTAAAGATATTTGCCGTGCAAAACTTGATGACAGTGAACAATCACCCGGTTGGAAGTTTGCTGAGTACGAAATGAAGGGTGTGCCCCTTAGAATCGAACTCGGTCCCAAGGATATTGAAAACAATTCTTGCGTTGTTGTTCGCCGTGATAATGGTGAAAAGACCTTTGTTAACCTTGATGAACTTGAAACTAAAATCCCCGAACTCTTGAAGGCAGTTCACGATGGTCTTTATAACAAGGCTTTGGAACACAGAGCAACCATGACCTACGATGCTCATAACCTTGACGAGATGAAGGATATTGCTGACAATAAACCCGGATTTATCCGTGCAATGTGGTGTGGTGACCGTGAGTGTGAGGATAAACTCAAAGAGGTTGCCGGTGTTACTTCAAGATGTATGCCTTTTGAACAAGAACAAATTGGTGATACTTGTGTTTGCTGTGGCAAAAAGACCGATAAAATGCTTTATTGGGGCAAGGCATATTAATTTGAAAAATGTATTAGAAAAAGGAGCCTTTTTGGGCTCCTTTTTTTGTGTTTAAAAAATTACAAAAAATTCCAAAAAAGGCTTGACTTATGACTTGACATACTATATAATAATTAATTACTAGTGATAATAGGGTATTATGCACTTATTATGGGGTTTTATTCTCAAAATCGCATTAAAAGTGCACAAAAAACCTTAATATTACCTTATAAAATTGCTTAAAATCTACGGAGGAGTGATTGTATACCTATGGAGTCAACTTCAATGGTAAAGCCTGTTACAATGGGCAACAATACCCGTATGACCTTCTCAAAAATCAATGAAGTTATTGATATGCCTAACCTCATTGAAATTCAGAAGGACTCGTACAAATGGTTTGTAGAGGAGGGTCTCAAGGAAGTATTCCGTGATATGTCGGCTATAACCGACTATAGCGGCAACTTGCAACTCAGCTTCATTGACTATCGTTTCGATGAAAAACCGAAATACGATGTTGCTGAATGTAAAGCTCGTGATACTACCTATGCAGCACCATTAAGGGTTACCGCACGCCTCGTTAACAACGAGACAGGCGAAATTAAGGAAAGCGAAGTTTCAATGGGTGATTTCCCATTAATGACCGAGTCCGGTACCTTCGTTATAAACGGCGCTGAACGTGCTATTGTTTCACAGTTGGTTCGTTCTCCCGGTGTTTATTTCGCTGAAAAGGTAGATGAGAAAACCGGTAAAAGACTGTTTTCCTCCACAATTATACCTAACCGTGGTGCGTGGCTTGAGTATGAAACATCCGTTAATGATGTTTTATATGTAAGAATAGATAAAAATCGCAAACTTCCTTTAACTACATTTATCCGTGCTTTGGGTCTTGCTTCCAATGACCAAATTCGCCAAGTTTTCGGTGATGATGAGCGTCTTGCTGCAACCTTAGAGGCTGATGACACCAAGAGTGTTGAGGAAGCATTGGTTGAAGTTTACAAAAAACTTCGTCCCAGCGAGCCCGTAACCATTGAGGGAGCACAAAACTATTTAGAGCAATTATTCTTTGATGCTCATCGTTATGATATTTCTCCCGTTGGTAGATATAAATACAATAAGAAATTAAGCGTCGCATCCCGTATTAAGGACGCTGTTTTGTCACGCCCTGTTATTGATCCTATGACCGGCGAGATTATTGCAGATGTTGATACTAATATTTCCAGAGAGTTAAGCCTTGAAATCGAGAAGAAGGGTGTAAGCGAAGTTTACATCAATGCAATGGATTTTGAGGGCAATGTTAGCGAAGTTAAGGTTCTTTCCAATGGAATGGTAGACATTTCTGACTTTGTTGACCTTACCGAAGAAGATTTGGCTTATCTTGATAAAAACGGAATTTACGAGAAGGTTTCCTTTGCAACATTAAAGGAAATTATCGAAAATTGCGACAGCAAGGAAGAAATTATCAACGCTGTTATTGACAGTGCTGATGCGCTTATTCCTAAGCATATCGTTGTAGATGATATTTTCGCTTCTATCAGCTACTTCTTAGGTTTACCCCACAATGTGGGCAGTATCGATGATATCGACCACCTCGGTAACCGTCGTATCCGTTCTGTTGGTGAGCTTTTGCAAAACCAATTCAGAATTGGTATTTCTCGTATGGAGAGGGTTGTTCGTGAGAAGATGACTCTTCAATCACAAGACCCTGACAATATTACTCCACAATCTTTGATTAACATTCGACCTGTTGTGGCTGCTATTAAGGAGTTCTTCGGTTCATCTCCCTTGTCTCAATTTATGGACCAAACCAACCCCTTATCTGAGCTTACCCATAAGCGTCGTTTGTCTGCTTTGGGACCCGGCGGTTTATCAAGAGACCGTGCATCTTTCGAAGTTCGTGACGTTCACTATACCCACTATGGACGTATGTGTCCTATCGAAACTCCTGAAGGTCCCAACATTGGTCTTATCTCCTATCTTGCAACCTTTGCTAAGGTTAACAAATACGGTTTCATTGAAACTCCTTTCCGTAAGGTAGACAAAGAAACCGGTAGAGTTCTTGATGAAGTTAAGTACATGACTGCTGACGAAGAGGACGATTATTATGTAGCTCAGGCTAACGAGCCTTTAGATGAGAATGGTTGCTTCGTAAACAAGCGTGTTAATACCCGTTATCGTGATACCTTCTTGGAAATCGAAGCTGACCGTGCTGAATATATGGACGTTTCTCCCAAAATGGTAGTATCGGTTGCTACTGCAATGATTCCCTTCCTTGAGAATGACGATACCAACCGTGCGCTCATGGGTTCAAACATGCAGAAGCAAGCTGTTCCACTTCTCAAACCTGAGAATCCTATTGTTGCTACCGGTATGGAATATAAGGCAGCTGTTGACTCCGGAGTTGTTGTTTTGGCAAAACGTGAGGGTGAAGTTACCTATGTTTCTGCTGATACAATTAAGATTAGAGCTAAGAACGGTGAAATTGATGAGTACAACCTCATTAAGTTCCTTCGTTCTAACCACGGCACCTGTATTAATCAGAAACCTATCGTTTCTGTTGGTCAAAAGATTTCCGAAGGCGATGTAATCGCTGACGGTCCTGCTACCTCTACAGGTGAAATCTCCTTAGGTCGCAATGCCCTTATCGGCTTTATGACTTGGGAAGGTTATAACTACGAGGACGCTGTTTTAATTAATGAGCGTTTAGTTCGTGATGATATTTACACCTCAATCCACATTGAGGAATATGAAATTGAAGCTCGTGACACCAAACTTGGACCCGAGGAAATCACAAGAGATATCCCCAACGTTGGTGAAGATGCTTTACGTGACCTTGACGAGCGCGGTATTATCCGTATCGGTGCTGAGGTTACTGCCGGTGATATTCTTGTTGGTAAGGTTACTCCTAAGGGTGAAACCGAGCTTACCAGCGAGGAAAGACTCCTTCGCGCTATCTTCGGTGAGAAGGCAAGAGAGGTTAGAGATACCTCATTGCGTGTTCCCCACGGTGAATATGGTACCATCGTTGATGTTAAGGTATTTACCCGTGAAGATTCTTCCGAACTTAGCCCCGGTGTTAATGTTGTTGTTCGTTGCTACATCGCTCAGAAACGTAAGATTTCTGTGGGCGATAAGATGGCTGGACGTCACGGTAATAAGGGTGTTGTTTCTCGCATTTTACCAAGCGAAGATATGCCTTTCTTACCCGATGGTACACCCCTTGATATAGTTCTTAACCCCTTGGGCGTTCCTTCCCGTATGAACATCGGTCAGGTACTTGAAGTTCACTTGGGTTACGCTGCAAGAGCTTTAGGCTGGAATATTTGCACACCTGTATTTGACGGTGCTCACGAAGAAGATATCCGTAAGTGCTTCGCAATGGCTGAAGAAAGCACCAAGGCTGATGATTATGCACTCAAAGATAGTGCTAAGTTGGACTTCTCCAAGATTCCTATGCGTGAGGATGCAAAGACCCAGTTGTTTGACGGTAGAACAGGTGAACCTTTCGATAACCCTGTAACCGTTGGTTATATGTACTACCTCAAGCTCCATCACTTGGTTGATGATAAGATTCATGCTCGTTCAACCGGTCCTTACTCACTTGTTACTCAACAACCTTTGGGTGGTAAAGCCCAATTCGGTGGTCAACGTTTCGGTGAGATGGAAGTTTGGGCACTTGAAGCTTATGGTGCGGCTTATACATTGCAAGAAATTCTTACTGTTAAGTCGGACGATGTTGTAGGTCGTGTTAAGACTTACGAGTCTATCGTTAAGGGTCAAAACATTCCTAAGCCCGGCGTTCCTGAGTCCTTTAAGGTACTTATTAAGGAACTTCAATCCTTAGGTCTTGATGTTAAGGTTCTTGATGCAATGAATGAAGAAATCGACCTTAAGCAAACCTTTGATGATGACGATGATTTAGGTTTAGGAACTCCTGTTGTTGCTGATGACAGCGAGTTTGAAAGCGAAACCGTTGTTGACGGCCTTGATGGTTTTGGCCTTGAGGACGAAAACGGTGAAGCAATCAGTGAAGAAACTAACGACGATTTCGGTATGTCCGATTTCGCTGAAGAAATGTAACGGAGGGCATTATGGCAGATATAGAATTTGAATCCATTAAAATAGGTCTTGCATCTCCCGAACAGATTAGAAGCTGGTCTCATGGTGAGGTAACAAAACCTGAAACCATTAACTACAGAACATTAAAACCCGAAACCGGTGGTCTTTTCTGCGAGCGTATTTTTGGACCCCAAAAAGACTGGGAATGCCATTGCGGAAAGTATAAGAGAATCCGTTATAAGGGCAAGGTTTGTGAACGCTGTGGCGTTGAAGTAACCCGTGCAAAGGTACGCCGTGAGCGTATGGGCTCTATTGAGCTTGCTGCTCCCGTTTCACATATCTGGTATTTTAAGACTATTCCTTCCCGTATGGGATTAGTACTCGATGTAACTCCTAAAGCTTTAGAGCAGGTACTTTATTTCTCACAATATATCGTTACCGACCCCGGTACTACTCCTCTTGAGAAGAAACAACTTCTCAATGAGAAGCAATATCGCGATATGCGTGAAAAGTATGAGGATGATTTCGAGGCAGGAATGGGTGCTGAAGCAATTAAGAAATTGCTTAGCGAAATCGACCTTGAGGCAACCTGCAACGAGCTTCGCGAGGAGCTTGAAACAGCTGCCGGTCAAAAGAAAATCAGAATCTTAAAGAGACTTGAGGTTGTTGAAGCATTCAGACAATCAGGTAACCGTCCTGAGTGGATGATTTTGGATGTTATCCCTGTAATCCCACCCGATTTGCGTCCTATGGTGCAGTTGGATGGTGGCCGTTTCGCAACCAGCGACCTTAACGATCTTTATAGAAGAGTTATTAACCGTAACAACCGTTTGAAGAGACTTTTAGAGCTCCGTGCTCCTGACATTATCGTTCGTAACGAAAAGAGAATGTTGCAAGAAGCTGTTGACGCTTTAATCGATAACGGCAGACGCGGTAAACCTGTTACAGGTCCTAACAACCGAGCACTTAAATCCCTTTCTGATATGCTTAAGGGTAAGCAAGGCCGTTTCCGTCAAAACCTTCTTGGTAAGCGTGTTGACTATTCCGGCCGTTCGGTTATCGTTGTTGGTCCCGAACTTAAGATGTATCAATGTGGTCTTCCCAAAGAGATGGCACTCGAACTCTTTAAGCCCTTTGTTATGAAACGCTTGGTTGAAACCAAGGCTGTTGTTAACATTAAGTCGGCAAGAAAGATGGTTGAGCGTGCTTCTACCGAAATTTGGGACGCACTTGAAACCGTTATTAAAGAGCATCCCGTTCTTTTGAACCGTGCTCCTACACTTCACCGTTTAGGTATTCAGGCATTTGAACCCGTTTTAGTTGAAGGTAAAGCCTTAAAACTTCACCCATTGGTATGTACTGCATACAATGCTGACTTCGACGGCGACCAAATGGCTGTTCACGTACCCCTTTCGGCAGAAGCTCAAGCTGAGGCTCGTTTCCTTATGCTTGCTGCTAACAACCTTCTTAAGCCTTCTGATGGTAAACCTGTTGCAGTTCCTACTCAAGACATGGTACTTGGTTCTTACTACTTAACACTTGTTAAGGCTAACGAGCCCGGCACCAATAAGGTTTTCCGTGATAAAGACGAAGCTTTAATGGCTTACAATGATGGCATTGTTGGTCTCCATGCTCCTATTCGCGTTAGAATGTTTAACGAAGAGGGTGAGCACAAACTTGTTTGGTGTACTGTTGGTTTCCTTATCTTTAACGAGTCTATTCCTCAAGATTTAGGTTTCGTTAACAGAAACGACCCTGACCACAAGTTTGACCTGGAGTGGTGCTTTAAACTTAAAGATTCCACCAAGAATATGGTTGAGAGCAATGATGATATTATTCAAAACAAGGTTGGCAAGAAACAATTAGGTAAGATTATCGACCGTTGCATTAATATCCATGGTACAAGCGAATCTGCTATTGTTCTTGACAATGTAAAGGCTACCGGCTTTAAATATTCCACTAAGGGTGCTGTTACAGTTGCCGTTATCGACGCTGTAATTCCTCCCGAGAAGAAGGAAATTTTGGCTAATGCCGAAGCTCAAATTGACCGTGTTACACGTGACTACCGTAGAGGTCTTATCAATGATGATGAGCGTAGCCGTCACGTAATCGAGGTATGGAACAAAGCAACCGAAGATGTTGCTGATGCACTTAAGGGCAACCTTGATGAGTTTAACCCCATCTTTATGATGGCTGACTCCGGTGCTCGTGGTTCTATGGCTCAGATTAGACAGCTTGCAGGTATGCGTGGACTTATCGCAAATACTGCCGGTAAGGTTATCGAAGTTCCCATTCGTGCTAACTACCGTGAAGGTCTTAACGTTGCTGAATACTTTATTTCTTCTCGTGGTGCTCGTAAGGGTCTTGCCGATACTGCGCTTCGTACTGCTGACTCGGGTTACTTGACCCGTCGTTTGGTTGACGTTGCTCAAGATGTTATCGTTCGTGAGGACGATTGTGGAACCGAAGAAGGTCTCACTGTATTTGACATTAAAGATGGCAACCACATCCTTGAACCTTTAGCTGAGCGTTTAGAGGGTAGATACTTGCTTCACGATGCAGTTCATCCCGAAACAGGCGAAGTTATTTGGTCTAAGGAAGATATGATTACTTCCGATGCTGCTCAAATGATTGTTGATGCAGGTATCGAAAGAATTGAAATTCGTTCCGTTCTTACTTGTCATAGCCACCACGGCGTATGTAAGAAGTGCTATGGTAGAAACCTTGCAACTGCTAAACCTGTTACCACAGGCGAAGCTGTTGGTATCGTTGCTGCTCAATCTATCGGTGAACCCGGTACTCAGCTTACCATGCGTACCTTCCATACCGGTGGTATCGCAAGTACTGAAGATATTACTCAAGGTCTTCCCAGAGTTGAAGAACTCTTCGAAGCTCGTAGACCCAAGCGTTGTGGCTTAATCGCTAAGATTGACGGTATCGTTCGTATTTCTGAGGAGAAGAAGAGCAATGTAATCATTATCACTAATGAAGAACTTGCAACCGAAGAAAAGGTAACTATTCCTTATGGTATTCGCCCCTTGGTTAACAATGGTGACTTTGTTCACGCCGGCGATTTACTCATCCCCGGTTCTAAGTATCCTCAAGATATCTTAGAGGCTCAAGGTCCTGAGGCTGTTCAACAATATATTATTGCTGAAATCCAAAACGCTTACCGTACTCAAGGTGTTGACATTAACGATAAACATATTGAGGTTATCGTTCGTCAAATGATGAAGAAGCTCGTTATTACCGATTCCGGTTCTACCGAACTTTTACAAAATGTAAGTTATGAGTACAAGGAAATTGATGACGAGAACAAGAAAGTTCAAGCTAGAATTGATGCTGGTGAAGAAGGTCTTTCAAAGGCTCAGTATCAAGCAACCTTGCTTGGTATCACCAAGGCTTCTCTTGCTACCGAATCCTTCTTGTCCGCTGCTTCCTTCCAAGAAACCACTCGTGTTCTTACCGAGGCTGCAATTAAGGGTAAAGTTGACCCATTATTCGGTCTTAAAGAAAACGTTATTATCGGTAAGTTAGTACCTGCAGGTACAGGTATGAAATGTGCCGAAATTAACTGTGAAGATGATTTCTCAAGCGAGGCAGAAGAAATTTTATACGATTCAGAAACTGTAGAAGTTGCTGAATAAATATAAGCAAAATAAAACACAGAAGCGTTAAGCTTCTGTGTTTTTTTATAACCGATAAATCATTGAATAATTTTAAAAATGTTATATAAATTAAATTGTAGCTCATGCCGCGACGGGGCACGCCCTTTCTTGTGTAGGCGAAAAGAAAGGGCGGAAAGATTCGCCTTTAAGGGGGAATTTCGATTTCCCCCTTGGGTGACAGTTAAAAGTCACATAAAATTTGCCGACAAAAAACTGAAGTTTTAAACTTGTCGGCAAGGTTTCTTTATTTATTAATTATCCTTTCTGTCACCCTGACCCCTTTAAACGACAAGGGCTTCGCCCTTGACCCATTTATGGGCAGTGCTTAATTTTTGCAACGGTGATATTTTTATATAGGACTGTTGGTTTTTTGATTCATAAAATCTAAAACTTTTTGTTTCTCGGCCTCGTTTGTTATGGGTGTTGGCTGGTAGTTGTTAGAATTTCCCGTATAAACATAACAAGGAATCATATTGGAAGAACTATTCTCTATGGTAAGATTTTCGGGGTTAATGTTTAAAGTGTACTGATAGATAATTGTGCGATTTTCAGGTTTTAAAGCGCCACCATAACAAAAATTGCCTAATGAATAAATAATTTCAACACCGTTGTAAACTTCTCTTGGTTGTAAAACATGGGGATGCCCACCGATAACCAGGTCGGCTCCATTGTCAACAAAGGTATGAGCAGCATTGATTTTAAATTGTTCGGGAGCGTGGAGTTTCTCGGTTCCGCCATGGAAGAAAACAATTTGGAAATCGCTGTCGGTCTGTATTTCCTTTAAACGCTTTACAGTGTTATTCACATTGTATTGTCCCCAAAGACCGGTGCAAATAACGGCAATCTTAAATCCGTTTTTCTCAAGGCGAATTACATTATAATCGGTGCCGTAATTGAAACCGGCATTGGTTAAAGCCTCCACAGTATCGTTATAACCTTCAGTGCCATAATCCCTGATATGATTATTGGTGATAAGTACCGAGTCGATGCTGCCGGCCTTTAAAACGTCCAAGTTTTTAACCTTTGTCTTAAACCAAAAAGCAGGTTCGTAATCCTTCTCTACAGGAGTAAGTTCACGGTCGGAGAAAACATTTTCAAGGTTAGCCAATGTGAAGTCATCGGCCGATAAAATGTCCTTCACTTGACTTAAAAAGTACTCGGGTGGATTTTTGGATGCGTATTCCTCAAATCTTCCTTTGGGACTAATGCCTTTTTGCATTGCTAAAATCATATCGCCCAAAAAGGTGAGGGTAATGTCAAAATTCTTTACAACAGGCTCGGGAGTGGTTGTCGGCACAAAACTTTCCTCAAAAACAGACTCGGTAACAGTTTCAGTTACCGAGTCAACAGAAGAACTATCCGTTGGAGTTATATTTCTACAACCCACACAACCTATACCTATTGTTAAAATAAGTAAAAGGGTTATAATTCTATTCATAATTATTTAGCTTCGATTTTTTCCTTTCCACCCATATAAGGTCTAAGGGCAACAGGAATATCCACACTGTATTTCTCGCCATCGAAACGAAGGTTGTTTTCAAGGAAAGCGATAAGCATTCTTGGAGGAGCCACAACGGTGTTGTTTAAGGTGTGTGCTAAATATTTCTTGCCGTCTTCACCCTTAATCTTAATACCTAAACGACGAGCTTGAGCATCGCCAAGGTTGGAACAGGAACAAACTTCAAAATATTTTTGTTGCTTGGGACTCCAAGCTTCAACGTCATAAGACTTAACCTTTAAATCAGCAAGGTCGCCTGTGCAACATTCAAGAGTTCTAACAGGAATATCAAGACTACGGAAAAGTTCAACCGAGTAGCTCCACATTTTGTTGAACCATTCCATGCTCTCTTCAGGTTTGCAAATAACAATCATTTCTTGCTTTTCGAATTGGTGAATTCTGTAAATTCCACGCTCTTCAATACCGTGAGCGCCCTTTTCTTTTCTAAAGCAGGGAGAATAACTAGTTAATGTAAGGGGTAATTTCTCCTCGGGAGTCATGGTGTCAATGAACTTACCAATCATAGAGTGCTCAGAAGTACCGATAAGATATAAATCTTCGCCCTCTATTTTATACATCATGGCATCCATTTCTTCAAAACTCATAACACCGGTTACAACGTTACTTCTAATCATAAAGGGAGGAATGCAGTAGGTGAAA
>JAZSPH010000055.1:0-14838 GCA_045537355.1 Acutalibacteraceae bacterium | reverse complement strand
AATATAATCAATAATTCTTTTAACGTTTTCGTTACTTGTTGCAACTTGGTTATTAACTGCATCATTACTTTCGAACAACATTGAGAACTGTGATAGAATTTCTATCGCTTTACATGTTAACAAGATTTGTGATTCAATTGTATTAGTTTCAGCAAATTTTAAACACTTCTCTATTTTTTCATCAATGCGCAATTTTTTAACGTTTTGAGACAAAATTAAATTGCCTTGGCCTTTAATTTTTTTTGAAATATTATCCAAAAACACATTTTTTTCACAGTCAAACTGTTGCAAAATTGTATCGCCAATATGTAAAACGATTTTTTCGATATATACATCGTTTTCATACATAGTTACATGCAATTCATCGGGATTAAGTATTACAATATCCCCTTCAGCGATATTGTAAATATTACCTTCAATATGTATCGATGCGTTGCCTTTACGGTAATATTCAATAATCAAATCGGTATCATAATGAAGGAAATTAAGCGAAGAATTAACTTCTCTAACACCGTGAGAATAGTGGATTTTCAAAAATTCGTTAATATCGTAACAATCTTTTTTATAAGAACTTGACATAATATAACACCTCACAGCAATATTGTACAACATTATGACAAAAATTACAATAGTGTTTCAAAAAAAATAGATGTATAATTAAATAAAAATAATTGCCAGGAGGTAATGAAATGAAAGACATTAAATGTTGTGTCGTTGTTGTCGGTGCTGGTCCTGCGGGAATGGCAGCTGCAATTTCGGCCAAGAAAAACGGTGCAGAAAAAGTAATCATCATCGAGCGTGAAAACAGAACCGGTGGTATTCTTAAACAATGCATCCACGCCGGATTTGGTCTCCAATATTTTGGTGAAGAACTTACCGGTCCTGAGTATGCTGAGAGATTCTCCGTACTCGCAAACGAGACAGGCATCGAGTTTATGCTTAACACTACTGCTCTCGAAATCAAAGATAAAACTTTGGTTTGCGTTAATACTGAAGGTATTGTTAACATTCACTTCGGCGCACTTGTTCTTGCAATGGGTTGTCGTGAGCGTACCCGTGCTAACCTTGTGATTCCCGGTAGCCGTCCTGCAGGTATTTACTCAGCAGGTACTGCACAAAAGTTAATCAACATCTTTGGCCACAAGGTTGGTAAAGAGGTTGTTATTCTTGGTAGCGGCGATATCGGTATGATTATGGCTAGACGTTTATCCTTAGGTGGTGCAAAAGTTAAGGCTGTTGTTGAGATTATGCCTTACTTAGCAGGTCTTGTTCGTAACAAGGCTCAATGTCTTGATGATTTCGACATTCCTCTTATGCTTTCTCACACTGTTGTTGACATTATCGGTGTTGACCGTGTCGAAGCTGTTACAATTGCTCCTGTTGATGAAAACCGTCAACCTATTATGGAAAAAGCCGAGACCATTCCTTGCGATACATTGCTTTTATCAGTTGGTCTTATCCCCGAAAACGAACTTACTCGTTCAGCTGACGTTGCACTTTCTGGTATTACCAAGGGTGCTATCGTAAACCAATACAAACAAACTGATAAACCTTACATATTTGCTTGTGGTAACGTTTTACACGTTAACGACCTTGTTGACCACGTTAGCCACGAAAGTGAAGATGCTGGTAAATTCGCAGCATTATACGCAGCAGGCAAACTTGAGGCTGCTAATGAACTCGCTGTTGAGCCTGGCGATGGTGTAAGATATGTTTGTCCTCAAAAGATGGCTTGTGTTGATGCTGATGTTGATCTTTACTTCCGTACAGCAGCTCCCGGTAGAAACACAACTCTTACCATTTCTGATGACAGTGGCGTTCTCGTTACCAAGAAATTAATTCGCACAACTCCCGGTACTATTGAGAAACTTACACTTCCTGCTGACAAAGCTAAAAACGCAATCGGCAAAATCGTTGTTAAAGCCGAACACAAGGAGGCATAATCATGAAAAAGACATTAATTTGCACTGTATGCCCTAATGGCTGTGAAATTGAAGTAAATTACACAACAAAAGAAGATGCTGTAATCACCGGTTACACTTGTAAAAGAGGTATCCCCTACGCTATTGACGAATGTTTTGAACCAAAGCGTACTTTTACTTCTTCAATAAAAATTGCAGGCACTGACAGACGTATGTTACCTGTTCGTACAACCGGTCCCATTCCAAAAGAACTTTTAATGAAGGCTGCTGACGAGGTTGCTAAAATTGCATTAGAGGTTCCTGTTAAATGTGGCGATGTTATTGTTGAGAATTTCCTTAACACTAATGTTAAACTCGTTGCTGCTATGTCACTTTAAGGAGGAAATGCAAAATGATTAAGACTGATGTATTAATTATCGGTGCAGGTGCTGTTGGTTGCGCACTAGCACGTGAACTTTCTAAATACAATATTAAAGTAACCGTTTGCGACAAAAACGATGACGTTGGCGGTGAAGCATCAAAATCAAACAGTGGTTTGTTCTCCACAAGTGCTACAATGCCTGTTGGTACTTTAGAGTGCAAACTTCGTACCATCGCTCACAGCATGATTTTAGATGTTTGTGATAAACTTGAAGTTCCTTATATTCAATGTGGTAGTATTGCTCCTATCCTCTACCCTGACCAGTTAGAAACTGCAAAAGGCTTAACCGAGCGTGCTTTCCAAAACGGTGTTTACGATTACGAAATTTTACCTGCTAAAGATATTTTAGATATGGAGCCTACCTTAAACCCCGAAATTTTAGGTGGTATTTATAGTCCTCGTGATAGACAATGTAACCAATTCATCTTCGTTTCCGCTTTAGCTGAAAACGCTGCTGAAAATGGTGTTGAATTTGTTCTTGACTGTAAAGTAACCGGTATGGATGTTTCCGATGGTAAAATCCATGCTGTTCATACTACCAAAGGCGATTTCCAAGCTACTTGGATTATCAATGCTGCTGGTTTACACTGTGACGAAATTTCCGAAATGGTTGATGAGTGTGACTTTAAGGTTAACCCAAGAAAAGGCGAATTCTACGTATTCTCACACGATACTCCCGTTAAGGTATCTCACATTATTTCTTCCGTTCCCAGCCCCAAGACCCGTGGCGTTCTCGTAATCCCCACTGTTGATAACAATATGTTGGTTGGTCCTACTGCTGATGACGTTGAAGATAAGACTGATGCTAAAACAACAGCAGCAGGCCTTGCAAGTATTAAGTCTCAAGCTCTTAATATGATCCCCGGTCTTCACTTTGAAGACACTATTACTCAATTCGTTGGTGTTCGTCCAGCAAGAACTCCCGAAGGATACGATATTCGTTTCTCTGAAAAGGTTAAAGGCTTTATCGGTATTTCAGGTGTTCGTTCCACCGGTCTTACTGCAAGTATCGGTATTGCCGGATATATCGTTCACGGTATGAAAGAGCACGGCTTAGAGGTTGAGCGTAAAGTTGGTTGGAAGCAAACAAGAAAAGGTATTGCAAGATTTGCTGAAAAGACAAATGCTGAAAAGGATGCGCTTATTGCTGCAGATCCTTTATACGGTAAAATTGTTTGCCGTTGCGAACAAGTAACCGAAAGCGAAATCTTACAAGCTATTCATAGACCCGTTGGTGCAAAAACTTTGGATGCTGTTAAGCGTCGTGTACGTGCTGGTATGGGTCGTTGTCAAAGTGGTTTCTGTGGCCCTCACGTAATTGAAATTATTGCTCGCGAACTTGGTATTCCTGAAGAGGATGTAAGAAAACGTGGCGAAAAAGCATTTATGCTTGATAGAGATTAATTATGCAATCATTAAGTTTTGAGCAAATTAATTCTATTGCTCATGGTGTGGCAAGTGTTGAACTCTTTGATGGTTTAATTTGTCTTAACCGTTTCACAAAGGAGCAGCAAGAATTGTATAAGAAAACTTCCCAAGATTTTTATACAAAAACTTTTGCCACTGCAGGCATAACATTAGAATTCGAAACCGAAAGCAAAAATTTATTTCTTTCGGTTTCGGTAAGCCGTGGCAGTTCGAGAACCTTCTTCACTCACAGTATTTTTGTTAATGACGAAAAAATTGGTGAACTTTCCGGTGATATTGGCGATAAAGAAAATGTGAAATTTGAAAAAAACTTTTTCTTGCCATCCGGGCTTAAAAAGGTTAAAATCTTGTTCCCTTGGTCGGTTTGCTCTCGTATTGTTTCAATACAGTTAGACGACAATGCAAGTGTTCTCCCTGTTCAGAAAAAATGTAAACTTCTTATGTTTGGTGATTCTATCACCCAAGGATACGATGCACTAAAACCTGAAAACGCATACGCTATTCAGTTAGCTTCTTCATTAGACGCTAGTGCTATAAACAAAGGTATAGCCGGCGAGCAATTCTTCCCTTCTTTAACTAAGCAGAGTGAAGATTTTAAGCCTGATTATATCACAGTTGCATATGGTACAAACGATTGGCGCCACAGCAACAAAGAAAGTTTTCAAAGAAGATGCACTGAATTCTTTGAAAATTTGCGAGAATCATATCCTGATGTAAAAATCATTGCTCTAACACCTATTTGGAGAGTTGACATTAATAAACCACAAGAATTTGGAGAACCACTGAGATTTATTTCAAGTCATATTAAAAAAGTGGCTAAAATCATTTCTAAGATGACGGTTATTGAATGTATTAATATGATTCCTTATGATTCTCAGTATTTTCAAACCGACGGTGTACATCCTATTGACATTGGTTTTATGGAATACAGCGAAAATATTATTAATCACTTTAAATCTAAATTATAAAAAAAATAAAGGCTCTTTTGAGCCTTTATTTTTTTATTTAAATTTTAATTTAGCCAATCATTGCTTCGCCAACACAATTAATAGAATAAACTGCGTTTGCATCATCGTGGATAAAAGAAGTTTTTAATCTTATATCTTGCGATGAAGAACCAACATATACATCATATCGTCCGTTTTCAACGACATATTCTCTTAACATTGTGTTGTAATATGCATAATCCATATGATTTAATGTAAATATAATCCTTTTGGTTTCTCCTGCCCTTAAGAATACTTTTTCAAATTTCTTAAGTTCCTTTATAGGTTTAACGACAGTTGACGCCGCATCGCCAACATATAATTGAACAACTTCTGCACCGTCTATATCACCGATATTTTTCAAATTAAAACTAATTTTAGTGCCGTCATTTAAGTGTTCTAACTTCAAATCAGAGTATTCAAAATCGGTATAAGAAAGACCGTGGCCAAAGGGATATAAAATTTCATCAGTATGCTTATCGTAATATCTATATCCCACATCAAATCGTTCTTTATACTCAACCTTATATCCGTCGCCGGGATACTCTAAATCGGTACGCATCTTTGTTGGGAATGTTTCAGAAAGTTTACCCGAAGGATTAACATTACCGCACAAAATATCAGCAACTGCACTGCCTGACGCTTCGCCAGCAAGCCACATTTCTAAAACGGAATCAATATCTCTTTCCCATTTGTCAAGTATTAATGCGCCACCGTTTTGTAATATCAAAACCACAGGTTTTTTAAGTCGCTTTGCAGCATTAATTACATAAATAATATTAGGATTTAATGTTGCAGTTTGGCGGTCGAATTGTTCTGTATCTTCCGATTCCATTGAACCTGCGAATAAAAGAATAATATCGCAATCCGAAACAGCCTTAATATAAGAACCTACTTTAGGCCATATCATATCACTGGGAAGTTCACGCTTTTTATAAGCCTCAACATATTTAAATTCAACATCAGGCAAACGCTTTTTTAATTCTTCTAAAGGAGAATCAGTATATTCATCTAGTTGTTCTACCATTGCACTTCCCTGTCCTGCAATTAATGGCGAAACAGCGTATTCACCAATGACACCAACCTTCTTATATTTGGTAGACGTTAATGGTAAAGCATTATTTTTGTTTTTGAGCAACACCATACCTTCAGCGGCAATTTGACCTGCTGCTTTGTGTTGCTCATCTCTATTATAGATAATATCCGCCTTAGAATTTGAACTCACAAATTCTATCATTCTTGCAACAGATTTATCAATATCTTCGACTTTAATGAAACCGTTTTCAAGGTCGGATGATAACTGATTAGTAATCTTAGAATTGGGTGGCATTTGTAAATCTAATCCGGCTTTAATTGCACGAGAAATATTGTGTACTGCACCCCAATCGGAAATAACAGGACCTTTAAATCCCCATTCTTCTCTAAGAACATCATTTAAAAGATATTTATTTTCAGAGCACCAAATACCGTTAAGTTTATTGTAAGCACACATTACACTGGCAGGATTTGATTTTTTAATTGCGATTTCAAAAGGTTTTAAATATATTTCGCGCAAGGTGCGTTCTTCAATATCGGCACTTACGGTAGTACGGTCATATTCTTGGTTATTAGCAGCTAAATGCTTTAAGCAAGCCTTAACACCTAATTCTTGGAGTCCATTTATATAACCTGCCGCAATTTCTCCTGCTAAAACAGGGTCTTCTGAAAGATATTCAAAGTTTCTACCGCATAAAATATGGCGTTTAATATTAACACCCGGTCCAAGAAGAACATCAATATTATGCTCAATGCAATCCTTTGCCAAAGCTTTACCCATTAAATATGCGTTATCAACGTTCCAACTACTTGCCAAGTTGCAAAGATTTGGAAAATGTGTGCAATTAGATTCCTTGTCGGCTCTAATTCCATGTGGTCCATCAGCAAAATTTAAAGACTCAATCCCCTTATCTTTAATTGGACAGGTTTGCATATTGCCAAAACCGGTTAAAAGTTTGGTTTTTTCTTCAAAAGAAAGATTGTAATCTTTTAGATTTTCGGACATATCAAAACCCCCATTAGAACTAAAGTAGATGCATATATGGTAACATACACATCTACTTTTTTCAACTAAAACTCTTCAACAACATTTTCGCCATCAAGCCAAGCCTTAATATTGATGGATAACAAATTCCAGTTTTGGAATCCCGGATTCATTATCGGCTCACCACTTTCAGGGTCATAGTATTCGTGAAGTTCGCCACTTTTGGAAATATCATCTTCAAAAAGTTTAACGGTCTTTTGACCAAGTTCTTTTGCTTCATCTAAAAAACCGTATTTAACAAGACCTTTGAATACCATATAGTTGGCAATACCCCAAATGGGACCTAACCAACAAGATGGATTACCGGTTGCTTTTACACAGTACATTTTTTCGTATTTTGAAAGACTTCTAACACCAAAAGGAGCCCAAAAGGCGTTTGGGTCTAAAAGATTTTCTTTAACGATACGCTGGGCTTGTTCGGGGGTGGCAATTCCACTCCAAAGGGCCAAAAAGCTTGACCAACTGCCCAATCTTTGAATAAGACAGTCCCAATGTCTTGGTGCGCCCGAATGCATTTTTTGTTCAGGATTTACAGGCAATAAATTGAAATCCACACTGTAATACATACCGTCTTTTTCATCGTAACAATGAGTTCTAACGGCCTGACACAACTCTTCGGATTGCTTCCTGTAAGCTTCAACATCAACACCAAGCAAATCACCGATATAACAAAGTGCCAAAAGTTCTTTATACATAAAGCAGTTAAGTAAAATAGAACCTGAACTTCTATATGGACGATAATAGGTTGCAGGGTCGTTATCAACACCGATTGCAGCATCATCAATCCAGAAAAATAATCCTGTGGGCTTGTGACGACATCTGTCATTATAATAATCAACAAATTTGCAAAGTTTTGAAAAATGTGGTCTTAACCATTCGGCATCGCCACCATATTTTTTAACAATAAACGCTGCATGTTGAGCCAAACAAGGTTTATGAATATTGGTTTCGCCCCATTTTTCATAATTTTCACGAGACAAACCGGGATATTGATAAACAGGCGCTCTACCCTTGCTGTCCATAATATTTAATGAGTTTAAAATACAACCCATTTCATATTCCTTAATATCTTCGGTAACAAATTGACTAAGCGCAATGTTGGTAAGCCAACTGTCCCAGTCCCAAAGGGTGTTGTTATAAACACTACCCGGTACGATGAACTTATACTCTAAATTTTCTTTAGGCTCACGAAACATTTTTTCGTAATTTTTAAGAGCATATTCTAAAATAATATTTGAAGCCATTTTTTAACCCCTTTTAAAGGAAACTATTTCTTTTTTGCCTCTTCAATTCGGGAGATTAAGTATCTACCAATTTCACATAAGTACTTATTTGTTGCAAACAACAATTCCTTCGGTTTGCCCTTATAAAAAGCATCAGTTTCGAAGGTGAAATCGCCTTGATAATCAATTTCGGCCAAAGCTTGACACATAGCCTCAAAATCAATTTTCTCCATAAATGGAGCAGTGTGTTTATCGGCTTTATAGTCGGTATCGTGAACGTGAAGCGCTTGTAAACGCTTGTTGCCCATTTGGCGAATAAACTCAGGAATATCGGCATTCATAAGTGAAACGTGACCGATATCAAGGCAACCAACAATCCACTCACTGTTTATGGCGTCAAGATATTTGTTAAATTCCCAAGCACGTGAACAGGTACTGTCACTTGGAACCTTGTTACCGTTATACCATTGCCACATATTTTCACAAGCAACCTTAATGCCGAATTTTTCACAATAAGGAATAAGGCTCTTGTAAAATTCCATATTCATTTCAAATAATTCATGAGGATGCTCAGCGTGTATTAAATGTTGTTTAGGATGAACAACGATGATTTTTGCACCTAAAATTGATGCGATTTCCATTGCGCGAACAATTTTATCGAAAATCTCTTTATCTTGTTCTTCGTTGCCAACACTTGATGGGCAAGGTGCATGAGACTGATTACATACAATACCCAAAGAATCGGCATATTCACGTAAATCCTTTGCAATTTCAACATAATCGGGACTGTTAAATAAATAGTCCTTGTTTCTTGTTAATTCGAAAAGAGAAATATCATATGCATCAAAACCTGTGTCAGCCAACATTTTAATGGCTTCTTTTTCAGGAAGTTTATTGCAATACCATTGAGTTAAGTTTGAAAGTAACATATCTTTTCACCTTTCTTTATACATCAATTTCCATACCATCGTATGAAGTTACAAAGCCTTTTTCAGCAGCAATAGGTTCAAAATCGGTATAGTTTGCCGAAATGCCATTGTGTGAGAAGTGATTTAAAACAACAACTGTTTTTTCATCAATAAGTTTTTCTTCTAACATTCTATCACGGCAAGCAACGTTTCTACCTAAACACATATGACCGTGATAAGCAAGGTCCTCATATGCGCCTTCGGTACAATCCAATGAAACCAAATCGAAATACATTTTGTTTTGTATCATATATTCCCAAGTTTCTTCACGGAAAATATCGGTATCGTGAGCGTAAAGAATAGTCTTTTCACCATCCGAAACGGCATAGATTAATGGATTTTCGGTTCCATGGTATGCCTTTAAAGGAGTGATAGTATATTTTTCAATCTTAAAAGGCTCAAAGGCTTTAATCTCAATAAAATTAAGATGTTTAAATACACCTTCGGGCAAATCCTTCATCTTTTTACCTATATCACAAGTGCCATATAAATTAAATTTATAATCAGGCGCAGGATGAGAAATACCTGCTCTAAAATAACGAAGATCAATAAGATAGAAATGGTCAAAATGTTCGTGAGTAATTATGCAATGATGAATATCATGCAAATTAATATTATTATTTAAGCAATGATAATATGTATCACAAGGAAAATCGATAAGCAAAGAGTTATCAATTATAGCCTGTGATCTACTGCGAATATTTTTTCCTTTTGTGGCAAATGCTTTTCGACAGTTTTCACAATCGCAAAACATTGCAGGAAAACCTTCAGCTGCTGCAGTTCCAAGATACTTAATTTTCATAAAATCACCTTATTAATTGAAATTCTTACGATACTGTGTTGGTGTAATTCCTACCTTTGACTTAAACATACTAGTAAAATAATGAGGATTTTGATAACCAATAAATTCGGAAATTTCAAAAATAGATTTTTCAGTATGCCGTAAAAGTGAACAAGCAATTTGAATTTTGTTGTTAATTTGATAGTCATAAGGAGTTTTGCCAAACTCTCGTTTGAAGAGTTTAAGACAATAATCGGGAGAACGATAAATCAAGTTGGCAAGTTCGGTATTGCTAATAATACGTTCACTATTCTCATCTAAATAATTTTTCATCATCACAGCTTCGCTGCTTTTTTGAGCATCCTTATTTAACAAATATAATCTATGCAAAATATCAAAATAAAGACTGGTAAGTTTTAATTGTCTCTCACTTTCAGGAATATCTTCATAAGATACTTTCATAATTTTCTTAAAAAGATATTTAAGTGATGGAGCAGAAAAAACAAATTGGTCATCAAGTGAAAACTTTGATATCAAAGAAAGTGCCAAACTACCTGACAAATTCATATAATACTTTCCCCAAGGATTTTCTGAATCCGCATAGTATTCATGGCTAATTCCTGCTGGAAGAATATAAATGTCATCTTCTTTAACATCTATTTTTTTGTTATTAATATAAAGAGAACCTTGTCCTCTGAAAACATATTCAATAATGGTGACATTTGGCTTACTTCTTGTGTAACCTTGATTCTTATCACAAACATGAACACCGGTCAACAATACATTTATAGGAGCATCGTTTTCATTAACAGGAAAATATTTAATTGTTTCCTTCATTTAAAAAATCACCTTGCTTTATTTAACTGCAGAAGACAAAATTTCAATGCGAGTAGATTCGTTTTCGTATTTTAAAGATCTAATATTCAAACCAACGTTCATCAAAGAATTTCCGGAATATAATACCTCGCGTTCTTTGCCGTCGATAATAACGCGATACATAACACTGGGGTCTAATCCTTCAAACTTTTGTATGATCGGCTTGAAATCAATATTAGATACTTTTTGAACTACTACAGCCAAAGAACTTGCTTTATCGGTTGAAACAAACTGCCATGCCATATATCTTGCATTATTTGATGTCAAGCGATAGTAATCACCATTTCTGATTAACTGAGAATACTTTTTATAAAACTCGGTTTCATTTGCCAAAAATAGGGTTTCTTCGCTTGAGAGTTTGGTTAAATCAAGTTCAAAGCCGTAAGTTCCGGCCATTGCCACATTGGAACGAGTTTTAAAAGGTGTGTCACGTCTTGTAATATGGTTTGGTGACTCGGTAATGTGAGCACCCATAGAAATAATTGGATAACAGAAAGAAGTGCCATATTGAATGCTCAAACGCTCCATGGGGTCGGTATTATCACTTGCCCAATATTGAGGAGAGTAATATAACATACCGCAATCAAATCTGCCACCACCACTTGCACAACCTTCAATAAGAAGATTAGGATATCTATTAAGTAGTCTTTCAAGTAAATCATAAACACCTAAAATGTATCTATGATGCACTTCGCCCTGCTTGTCAGCAGGTATAGCGTGTGAATAAACATCGGTTAAATAACGGTTAAAATCCCATTTAACATACTCAATATCATTATTATCCAAAATATTAGACATCATACCAAATATTCCGTCAACAGCCTCAGGATTAGACATATCAATAACCCATTGTTTTCTTCCTAATGCGCCTTTTCTATCAGGAGCTTGAAGAACCCATTCAGGATGAGCACGATAAAGATTGCTGTTTTCCGAAATGCATTCTGGTTCAAACCAAAGACCAAACTTCATTCCAAGTCCATTAATTTGTTTGATTAATTCATTAAGAGGGCAACCTAATTTTTCTTCATCAACAAACCAATCGCCCAATGAAGAACCGTCACCATTACGGCCTAAAAACCAACCGTCATCCAAAACAAAGGTGTCAACACCAATTGTTTTAGCTTGTTTCGCAATATTAAGAAGTTTTTCGGCAGTAAAATTAAAGTATGTAGCTTCCCAGTTGTTAATAAGAATCGGCCTCTGAGCATCGGCATATTTACCTCTGAATAAATGTTTTCTAATAACATTATGGTAATTATGAGTAAGCTTTGAAAAACCTTGATTACTAAAACTATGGATTACTTCGGGAGCCTGGAAACTTTCGCCGTTTTTAATTGTAAAGGAGAAGTTTTCAGGATTAATACCCATAACGAAACGAGTAGTTCCTATGGGTGTTTTTTCCATAGAGGCAGTAAAGTTGCCACTATAAACGAATGCCGAACCGTAGCATTCCCCTACCTTTTCATCGCAATTTTTCGAAGCGAAAATAACAAAGGGATTGCTTTGGTGACTTGAAGAACCACGACGACTTTCTACGGTAAGTTTTACATCACCAACTGGAGTGCGATGGAAAGTACGTTCTGCAAAAGGCTTTCCATCAAAAGTAATTAAATCATACTCATCCTCATAATTGTCAATGCAGGTTGACAATATTGATTCAAGTACAATATCACTGCCAGTATGATTTTCAAGTCTAACCGAACGAGTGATAATGTCGTATTCTTCAAAAGCTGTATATAAAAGGTAAACTCTTAAATCATATACCTTATCTTTCAAACATATTTCTACCGACTGTGACTTATCATCATTGTCATGTAAAGCCGGAAGACCTTTAAGTTTTGGTTTGGATTCAACAAGATTTGCACTTTCAAATCTTAAATCACAAACCGAAGAACCATCGCTAAAGCGAACCTTTAAAGGTGTGGTTCTAAAATCGCCGCAACCATAGGCCGAATACTCTAAAGGACAAACTGCTGCAGAAAACTCACGGCTTTTGCAATCATAAGCTAAAGGAAGTAATGTATGATATGAAACATTACCACGCTCAGAAGCTACCGAATTATCCAAAAGAGCGCCATAATACAAATGGGAAAGGCAATTATTAACGTTAACTCCCATTTGATAGGTAGTATTCTTTGTATTTAAAGTTATAATATTATCTTTAATTAAAACCGACATACAAATGCCCCACTAAAATAAATTTATAAATAACTAATCTCTACGAAGCGAAAATCCGCTTCGTAGAGTAGTTTGTGAAATTAACCTGTGATACCAACACGGTCAATACTTTCGATAAACCAGTGCTGTATAAACATATATACGATAAGCATTGGTACAATGAAAAGTACGCAACCTGCCATAAGATAACCAATACCTTGAGGATCACGGGCGCTAAAAATAATATGATATTTACTTCCCAAAGTTTGTTGCAAACGTGAGACCTGAGTTGCAAGTGGGAAATCATAACTAAGATACATACTGGAAAGCAATGAATCGTTCCAGTGCCAAATCATTGAGAATACAGTTACGGTAAGGATAACAACACCCGAACTTGGCAAAGCGATAGCAAGGAAGGTTTTGAACGGACCTGCACCGTCAACCCATGCAGCCTCTTCAAGTTCATAAGGTAATCCTTTAAAGAACTGTATGTAAATGTAAATGAGAATACCTGAACGTAAACCAACGCCAAATATCGAAGGAAGCCAGAATGCTGCAGCAGAATCAAGTATATTGGGTCGTAAATCAACACCACTAACCTTATTTACTAAGCCAAGAATTCCAAACAGGTCTAATTTGGAATAATTTAGCATTCTTGGTATCAATATCATCATTTCAGGTACAAGTATTGTTAAAAACAATATTGCAATATAAAGCTTCTTTAATTTAAAGTCAAAACGTGCCAAACCATAAGCCACGAGAGCGCATGAAGCAATTTCAATAGCAGCACTTACAAACTCATTTTTTAAGGTTGACCACAAAGACTTAATATATTCCATTGCATCAAAAGCAGCCTTGTAATTTTCTGCGATTGCAAATTCAGTAGGAATCCATACTCTGGTAGAATTTAGGAATGCGTACTTACTTTGCAACGATGTAACAATTGTATAAAACAATGGATAAATAATTATAAAACCAATCGAAAGAAGAACAACCAAACGAAAAATAGAATACAAAACGCTTCCACTTTTCTTTTTCACTAAACTAGCAATATGGCTATCAAAATTCGAAAAAGCACTAATAATTTTCTTCATTATTAAAACATTTCCTTTCTGCCGAAAGCTTAAATAGGCATTTAAGCCCTCGGCTCAAGCCTTTGTAATTATTAAAGGATATTAATTATTCCCAACGTTTCATTAAGAAACGAGTGTAAATAAATACAATAATACCCATAACTCCGCCACAAATAAGGAAGTAGAACCACATCATAGCCGAAGTTTCATCGTAGTTACCGGTACGCATCATTGAATAAACATTCTTAATTAGTGTTGTTCTTTCACTGGTTATAAGTTCTACCATGGTAAATATGGTAACCAAAAGTGTTACTCTTGAAAGCATGGGGAAAGTGATGAACCAAAACTCTTCCCACTTAGTTGCGCCTTCAATTTTTGATGCTTCAAAGAACGATGAAGGAACAGACTGTAAACCTGCAAGGAACAGTACTATTTGAATACCACAACTCCAAACAAGGTCAAAAATCTTACTGATGGTGCTTGTTATGTATTTAGCAACTGCTCCGTTGATATTAAACAACTTAATAATATCATCAACACTAATCATGTTGGCAGATAATGCATCAGATACACCTACATCAGACATGTCACTACCTGTAGTCTTAAAAATCAGATTAATAACAGCACCTGTTGAAATAATTACAGGGAGGAAGTACAATGCTCTGAAGAAAAGTCTGCCCTTAAATTTTTGATTTAATATAAGTGCCAAAGACATACTTAAAAGTATGATAATAGGCAACGAATATAGATATGATGTAATAGATCCTTTGAGCCATTTTTCATAATTGGGATCTTCAAATAAGATTTGTTTGTAATTTGCTAAGCCCTTAAATGTTAAACTAACACCACCGGAAATAACTTCAGCTTCACTAAATGAAAATATAATAGACTAAGTCGGAGGCCAAGCGGTCTTAGGAAGACAA
>JAZSPH010000080.1:0-43599 GCA_045537355.1 Acutalibacteraceae bacterium | reverse complement strand
CCCGCTTGGCCTCCGACTTATCATGCAGGCTTTGATGGTGGAGACTATGCTTTTGGTTACCATTAATCATCAGTCTCTTATTGCCACCAAGGCAAACCGTATTGTAAGGGCTGCTAACGGCAAACCTGTTATGGAGTTTGGCGCTCGTCGTGCCCATGGCCATGGCGCATCTTACTATGGTGCGAGAGCGGCTATAATCGGCGGTTGCACAGGTACTTCTTGTCTTCTTACTGCTAAAGATTTCGGCGTTAAGGCAAGTGGAACAATGGCTCACAGTTGGGTGCAACTTTTCCCGGATGAGTATACTGCATTTAAAACCTATGCCGAGGAATATCCTGACAGTTGTATGTTGCTTGTTGATACCTACAATGTTTTAAAATCGGGTATTCCGAATGCTATTAAGGTGTTTGATGAGGTTCTCAAACCTTTGGGCAAACGTCCTGTTGGTATTAGAATTGACAGTGGTGATATTACATATATCACCAAAAAAGCCCGTAAAATGTTGGATGATGCAGGTTATCCTGATTGTCAGATTTGCGTTTCCAACTCCTTGGATGAACATCTTATTCGTGATATGAACTTCCAGGGCGCCAAGGTGGATAGTTACGGCGTTGGTGAGCGACTTATCACTGCTACCAGCGAGGCTGTTTTCGGTGGTGTTTATAAACTTTCGGCTGTTGATAAAAACGGTGAGATTATTCCAAAAATTAAAATCAGCGAAAACGATGCCAAGATTACTATTCCCGGCGTTAAAATTCCTTGGAGACTTTATGACCGTGAAACAGGTAAGGCGATTGCCGATGTTATAACAATGGGTCACGAGAAGATTGACAGTAGCGAACCTTATGAAATTTTCAGCCCAAATCACACTTGGAAGCGTAAGGTTGTAACTAATTTTGTCGCCAAAAAACTTCAAGAAAAGATTTTCGAAAAGGGCAAACAGGTTTACGAGTGTCCTTCTGTAAAGAAAATTTCCGAGTATAGAAAAGAACAGGTTGAGTCTATGTGGGATGAAGTTACCCGTTTTGAGAACCCCCATACCTACTATGTTGACCTTTCGGAAGAGTTATACCAACTTCGTTTAGACCTGTTAAATAAACACAGTAAATAATAGGAGTTTAAAATGAAAAAAGTTTTAGCATTAGTGCTTAGTTGTTTATTTCTTTTTTGTTTAACCGGATGTAAAGATGGCGAAACAAAGAAAAATGGTTCCGGCGGTGTGGATATTGAATATTACGCCAAGTTGGGACAAATCCCTGAAAATGATATAACTTTGGGTACCAAACCCGAAAAGGTTAAGGAAACAATAGAAAACAAGGAAACTGTGTCGGGAGATGACCACGAACATGGTGGTTATAATGAAATCGAAGGGGAAAACAACGTTTTAATTGAGGAAGGTTCTTACGATTACTATTATAAAAAGGCCGACCCCGAAAAAGGCGTAGGATATATCGTGTCCTATGCCGAGTCCTTTGGTTTTAAAACAGGTGATGTTATAAGCGAAGTGGAAACTGCACTGGCGTCTTACGATGTTAAAAAAGAAAAAGCAAGTGAGCAAAATGCATTTTTCTACTTTGGCGATTATTCCAATGCGCAAATACTTAAAATCACATTTGAGAAGAACAGTATTTTGTTCTTGTTTGAGAATAACGCACTTTGCGCAACAGCAATTTTCAGCAACGATTTTTAGGAGAATATAATGTCAGAAAATATGGAAACAGCGGTTAGACTACCACTTTTAGCCCTCAGGGGTTTGGTGGTTTTTCCGAAAACTGTGGCTTCCTTTGATGTGGCAAGAAAGAAATCTTCCAACGCATTAAAAGCTGCAATGGACCGAGACCAAATTTTATTTGTAACAACCCAAAAAGATTTCTATGTGGAAGACCCTGAAGAAAAGGATTTATACGAAATAGGAACGGTTGTTAGAATTAAACAGGTTTTAAAGGTTTCGGATAATGTGGTAAAGGTTTTGGTTGAAGGCCTTTATCGTGCAAAGAGACTCACCTTTAAAAACGGCACCCATTATATGGTGGCCGATGTTTTAGAGTGTGATGAAAAAGATATTGCCAACCGTGAGGTTTACAAAGAAAGCCTTTTAAGAAGAATTAAAACCAAATTTAAGGAATATGCAGCAGTGCTTCCAAATGTTGCGCCTGATGTTTTAATGACGGTTGAAAGCAGCACAAACATTGGTTTTTTATGTGATTACATTGCTTTTAATGTACCTGCACCTTTTGATGATAAACAGTATGTTTTAGAACAAACCTCTATTTCCAAGAGGGCTAAAATTTTACTCCAAATGCTTCAAAAAGAGCGTGAGATTACCGAAATTGACCGTAAAATAAACGAAAAAACCCGTGCTTCCATTGATGAGGCGCAAAAACAGTATTATTTACGTGAGCAAATGAAGGTAATAAGCACAGAACTTTACGGTGATGACTCGGCCGATGAAATTGATGAATACTACAATAAATTGAATAAACTTGATGCTAAAACATCGGTTAAAGATGCTATTGCAGTACACATTTCAAAACTTTCAAAAATGCCCCAAGGCTCCCATGAGGGCACGGTTGAGAGAAATTATCTTGATACCTGTTTGGAGCTTCCTTGGAATGTGACCACTCCGATTTTTGATAACCTTTTAAAGGCAGAAAAAATCCTGGGTCGTGATATATATGGTATGGATAAGGTTAAAGAAAGAATTTTGGAACTTTTATCGGTTTTCAAACTTTCGGGTGAAATCAAAGGTCAAATTATTTGTCTTGTGGGCCCTCCCGGTGTAGGTAAAACCTCCATCGGTAAAACCATTGCCGAATGTATGGGTAGAAAATTTGCCCGTATTTCTTTGGGTGGTGTTCACGATGAGGCTGAAATCAGGGGACACAGAAAGACCTATATCGGCGCAATGCCCGGTAAAATTGTCACTGCTTTAAAACAAGCAGGTTCTTCTAATCCACTTATTTTATTGGATGAAGTTGATAAGTTGGGTAACGATTATAAAGGCGACCCTGCTTCGGCGCTTTTAGAGGTTTTAGACCCCGAGCAAAATGCAACCTTTGTTGACCATTATTTGGAAATACCCTTTGATTTAAGCAAAACCTTATTTGTGGCCACTGCTAATACTTTAGATACAATTCCTGCACCTTTGCGTGATAGAATGGAGATTATTGAACTTTCTTCATACACAAGGGAAGAGAAGTGGAATATTGCCAAACTTCATTTGGTGCCCAAACAGTTAGAACGCCATGGAATCAAAAAAGCTCAACTTAATATTACCGATGATGCGATATATGGTTTAATCGATTTTTATACAAGAGAAGCCGGTGTTAGAAAGCTGGAACGTAGCATTGCTTCTCTCTGCCGAAAGTCGGCAAAAGTTTTGGCAAGTGGCGAGAAAAAAAGGGTTACCGTTAAAGGTAGTGACCTTGAAACTTTACTTGGCAAACATAAATATAAGCCCGAAGTTATACTTCCTCAAAATGAGGTTGGTATTATCAACGGTCTTGCTTGGACTTCGGTTGGTGGCGAAATAATGCAACTTGAAATAGCATCTATGAAGGGTACGGGTAAGACCGAACTTACAGGTTCCTTGGGTGATGTTATGAAGGAGTCAGCAAAGGCAGCAGTGAGTTTTGTTCGCACTAATGCACAAAAATACGGCATTGACCCTGACTTTTACAAGGAACAGGATATTCACATCCACGCTACCGAAGCAGCCGTTCCAAAGGATGGCCCATCGGCAGGCGTTACAATCACAACAGGTCTTATTTCGGCCTTAACCAACCGACCCGTAAGGCGTGATGTCGCCATGACGGGCGAGGTTACTATCAGGGGTAGAGTTTTACCCATTGGTGGTTTGAAGGAGAAGACTATGGCAGCCTATACAGGTGGAGTAAAGACCGTCTTTTTCCCAAAAGCTAACATCCCTGATTTGGATGAGGTTGACCCAAAGGTAAGGGAAAATATTGAGTTTGTTCCTGTTGAGTTTGTGGGCGAAATCATTGAAAAAGCACTTATGCCTTTGGAAAATGATTTCAAGGATGAGTGGAAAATTGGAAACGAGGTTGTGGTTTCTAATAGTAAGAGGCCTACCTTGAGGTGAGTTATGAATTTTAATAATGCAAACTTTGAAAAAGCTTTTGGCACGGCCGAACAGTTAGATACATCCGATTTGCCCGAAATTTGTTTTTCGGGCAGGTCTAATGTGGGTAAATCTTCCCTTATTAACAAGGTGTTAAATCGCAAGTCTATTGCTCGTGTAAGTTCCAAACCGGGCAAAACAGTTACCATCAATTTTTATAAGGTTGATACTGTTCGTCTTGTGGATTTACCGGGTTACGGTTACGCAAAGGTTCCTTTTAGTGAGCGTACCCGTTGGTCGGATTTAATGGAAAGTTATTTCGGCTCGGGAAGAAATATTAAAATGGTTTTTCAGCTTATTGATATGCGCCATCCGGCAACCGATTTCGATATTTCCATGCTTGAGTTTTTACGACATTACGATATGCCTTATACCGTTGTTTTAACCAAGTCGGACAAACTCAACAAAAGCGAAACCGAAGAAAGACTTAAACTTATTAGAGAGGAACTCGGGCCTCTTGGAGAGAATATTGAGATTATTCCTTTCTCCGCAACCAAGGGACAAGGAGCCGAAAGAATAAGGGAAATTATTGAAAATATTTAAAAAGTTGACATTTTTAAATCTAAATGTTATACTGTAGTGGTTAAAAGCTATGATAAAGACAGGCTACCGTTTAATCAGGTGCAAAGAGAGTCGCAGTTAGGTGAGAGTGCGGTCATACATTAACGGCAGTAACACTTTGGAGCTTCAAACTGAAAGGATGTTAAAATCTTATTAGGGGCGACGGTTTTCGGCACGTTAAGCCGATGGAGAGTGACCGATTATTTCGGTAATTTAGGTGGCACCGCGGATACAAGCGTTTATTCGTCCTAATTTTATTAGGATAATAGACGCTTTTTTATTTTTTTGAGGTGATTTTAATGAAACACATTGACATTATTGACGTTTTTCAAAATAAGGAATTAATTGGCACAAAGGTTACTGTTTGTGGCTGGGTTAGAACCTCCCGTGATTCCAAAAATATGGCCTTCATTGAACTCAATGATGGTACTTCTTTAAAACATTTACAAATCGTAATTGATAAGGCTGTTCTTACCGACATTAGCGACTTTATGAAACTTGGTACATCCTTGAAAATTGAGGGTATTTTGGTTAATTCGGCTGTTGCTGAAGACTCGGTTGAGATTAACGCTGAAAATATTCTTATGCTTGGTGAGTGCCCTCCCGAGTATCCTTTGCAAAAGAAGAGACATACTCTTGAGTATTTAAGAACAATTCCTCATTTGCGTGTTAGAACCAACACCTTTAATGCTGTTCTTCGTGTTCGTTCGGTTGTTTCAGCTGCTGTTCACGAATTCTTCCAAAACCGTCATTTCACATATATTCATACCCCTTTAATCACTGCAAGTGACTGTGAGGGTGCAGGTGAGATGTTCAAGGTTACAACTATTGGTTACAGCAATGAATACAAAAACGAGGAAGATTACAATGCTGATGACTTCTTTGGTCGCCGTGCCGCATTGAGCGTTTCGGGTCAGCTTGAGGGTGAAGTTGCTGCTATGGCAATGGGTAAGATTTACACCTTCGGTCCTTCTTTCAGAGCTGAAAAGAGTAATACTCCTCGCCACGTTGCCGAGTTCTGGCACGTTGAACCAGAGGTTGCTTTCGCTGAACTTCCTGACATTATTGAAATTGCCGAAGATATGATTAAATACATTATCAAGGCAGTTTTAACCAAGTGCCCCGAAGAAATGAAGTTCTTTAACGCTCATTTCGAAAAGGGTCTTATTGAAAAACTTGAAAATGTTATTAATAACGATTTCGCAATTATGACCTATACCGAGGCTATTGAGTTGTTAAAGAAATCGGGCAAAGAGTTCCAATATCCTGTTGAGTGGGGTTGTGATTTGCAAACCGAACACGAGAAATACATTTCTGAAGAGATTTGCAAAAAGCCTGTTTTCTTAACCGATTATCCAAAGGAAATTAAGTCTTTCTATATGAAACAAAATCCTGATGGCAAAACCGTTGCTGCTACCGACCTTCTTGTACCCGGTGTTGGTGAGATTATCGGTTGTAGTGAGCGTGAGGCTGATTTGGATAAACTTCTTGAGGCTATGGAAGTTAGAGGAATGACTACCGAGGATTACGAGCATTACATTGCTCTTCGCCGTTTTGGTTCCGTTCCCCACAGTGGATTTGGACTTGGCCTTGAAAGAATTATTCTTTATATAACCGGTATGCAAAACATCCGTGATGTTATTTTGTATCCCAGAACAGTTGGAAGTATTTATTAATCGGAGTTGATATAAGTGTTAAAATACACATCAAAGCTTAGCGATTTTGAAACCCAAAAGGCTATATCCTTAATTAAGGATAAATTTTCGGCCGAGCTTTGCGATAGTTTGGATTTAACAAGGGTTACAGCCCCATTGTTTGTTAAAACCGAAAGTGGACTTAATGACAATTTAAACGGTGTTGAAAGACCTGTTTCCTTTGATATTTTGGAAACAGGGGAGATTGCCGAAGTTGTGCACAGCCTTGCAAAATGGAAACGCTTGGCACTTCATAAATACGGTTTCCCAATGCACACAGGTCTTTATACCGATATGAACGCTATTCGCCGTGATGAAGAGTGCGATAATATCCATTCGATATATGTTGACCAGTGGGACTGGGAGAAAATCATCACTGCTGAGGATAGAAACGAGGAGTATTTAAAGGCAACCGTTAGAAGTATTTTCGGCGCTTTGAAAAGAACTGCCGAGGCAGTTTGCAAAGAATATCCCCAAATCGAAAATTATTTGCCTGAGCATATAGCTTTTGTTACATCCCAAGAGTTGTTAGATAGATATCCCACTTTAACTGCGAAACAGCGTGAATATGAGGCTGCAAAGGAATACGGCGCAGTTTTCATTATGCAAATTGGTGGACTTTTAAGCAACGGCGAAAAGCATGATGGCAGAGCCCCTGACTATGATGATTGGACCTTGAACGGTGATATATTATTATATAATAAGGTGTTAGACTCGGCTTTCGAGATTTCTTCCATGGGAATTAGAGTTGACCGTGAGGCATTGATTAGACAGTTGAAGGCTAAAAATGCTGAGGATAGATTAGAATTTGATTTCCACAAAATGTTGATTAACGGTGCATTGCCCTTGACGGTTGGTGGTGGAATCGGTCAATCAAGACTTTGCATGTATTTATTACATAAAGCTCACGTTGGCGAGGTTCAGGTATCAATTTGGCCCGAAAAGGAAATTGCCAAGTGCAAGAAAATGGGAATTAATTTACTTTAGAGAGTGAAATTATGAAACTTAAATATAATTTTATTACCAATGAAGTTGCAGGTAAAATTGTGGCTGTCGCTGTTGGCGAAAGCGCAGGTCGGTTTAATGGTTTTATTAAAATGAATTCCACAGGTGCTAAAATTTTTGAGATTTTAAAAGAAGATGTTTCTAAGGAAGAACTTGTTTTAAAACTCAAAGAGATATATTCCGACCAAACCGAAGATGTTTTGCGCCAAAGCGCCGAAAGTTTTTTAGGCGAACTTGAAAAAGCCGGAGTATTAATCAATGATTAGTAATGTTGAAGAGGTACTCAAAAGTACCGGTGTTGCAATAAGTGGTTTTAGTGGAACAAGTATGATGCCAATGTTAAGGCAGGGGAAGGATAAGGTTGTAATTTCGGTTTTGGACCGACCTTTAAAGATTTACGATGTGCCACTTTATAAATCTAGGGACAATAAATATATTCTCCACCGTATTATAAAGGTTAAACCTGATGGTTATGTCATTAGGGGAGACAACCTATATAATAATGAGTATAATGTAACCGATGAGGATATAATCGGTGTTTTAAAGGCTTTTTACCGTGGAGAAAATTATATTGACTGTAACAGTAAAGGGTATAAATTTTATGTTTTGTATGTAAGATTTAGTTATCCTTTAAGATGGCTTCTTTTCAAGTTTTTAAAGCCGAAGTTATGGGTTTTAAAACAAAAATTATTAGGAAAATCTAAAGATAAATAAATTTTAAAAAACTTTAAAAAAAGTGTTGCATTTTGCAAGTGTTTGTGTTATTATATCATTTGCGTGAGTCGGCGTGTGCTGACTTGTCACTATTTATTTGGAGGTGTCATAATGCCCAATATTAAATCTGCTAAGAAGAGAGTTTTAGTTAGCAAAGCAAACTATGAGCGCAATAAGGCTTATCGTTCTGATTTAAGAACTGCTATCAAAAAGGCTGATGCCGCTATCAATGCTAAGGCTGACGATATGGCAGCAGTTGTTGAAGTTGCTGTTAAGAAAATTGATAAGGCTGCTTCCAAAGGTATTATTCACAAGAATAATGCTGCAAGAAAGAAGTCTGCAATCGTTACTCGTTTCAACAAAGCTAACGCTTAATTTTTGTTAAAGAATTAATGACCGTTGCAACGACAAAATTGTAACGGTCTGTTTGCTTTAATTAAGGAAAATTTCTTTAATTTTATGCTTGACATCCATAGGCATTTGTGTTATATTATTTAGGCGCTGAAAATGCTGGTGTAGCTCAGTTGGTAGAGCAGCTGATTTGTAATCAGCAGGTCGGGGGTTCGAGTCCGTCCACCAGCTCCATTGTTTTTTGAGTCCTTAATTCGGACTCGAAGCCTGAGAGGGTGAGCGGCGTTAAGAAAACATCACAGTGTGATGTTTTTAGACGCGAAGTGTGAAGTGGCTGTGCCACGAGCACGGTAGACTTTTGAAAAAAGGCTGCGTCCGTCCACCAGCTCCAATTGAATATGGGAGATTTCCCGAGTGGCCAAAGGGGACAGACTGTAAATCTGCTGGCTTCGCCTTCGGTGGTTCGAATCCACCATCTCCCACCAAAAAGAAAAGTCGCACTTGTGCGGCTTTTTTCTTTTTCTATTATTATCTATTCTCTAAATTAACGGCTCTTTTTACAGATAAAAGATAAGAAATAAGAGATAAAAGTTTTGGCGTCTGCTTTGACGACAAATTGTAAATACTTTGCCGTGCTTTGATTTTAGAATAAATACTTAATTTGTTGTGCAAAACTTACAAAAGAATGTATTTTTTTTAAAAAAACTGTTGACATTATGGTATACAAATGATAGAATTATACTGTAATTTTATGGGTGTCGAAGTATGCCTAAATGTTGGAAGGAGAAAAAATTATGAATAAAACCCTACGTTTTATTGTTTCTGCTGTATTGATAGCGGCGCTCGTTTTTAGTAGCTTGGTTTTTGCAGGTGCTGCAGCTGTTGTTACTGACATGGCTTCGCTCAAAGCAGCTATCGGTAACGACGGTGAAATCGTTATTAACAACGATATTAATTACACTGAAAAAATGTCAATTTCAGGTAAAACTATTACTTTTAGAGGTACAGGTACTGTAACCTTCCCAAATAACGATGGTATGGTTATTACCGATAGTTCTAATGTTATTATTGACGGTCCTACCTTTGTTCAACCCAAAAGCGCCCTTTCCGGCACAAGAGCTTTGGTTATTGAAAACGGCTATTGTACGGTAAACAGCGGCGGATTTTCAGGTTTTATGGATGTTCAAGGTAACGGATACCTTACCATCAACGGCGGTACGTTTACCCAAATTAATACTACTTATCTTTTAAGAGTTAAATATTCAAGTAGTAGTTATGGTCGAGTATACATTAACGGAGGCACATTTGCTCGTTCTGCTTCAAGCGGAGCATCAGCTTTACTTTATGTTGACTATGGCCACTTGTATATTAACGGCGGCGACTTTACGCAGCCTTTAAACAACAATTTGATATCCACAACTTCAGGTAATGCTCCAAATCAAACTGTCATTATCAATGGCGGTACCTTCCACGGCACAAATTCAAGCAATACTTTGATATATTCTTACGGTAAGTTGAATGTTAATGGTGGTAAGATTTTAGCTTATAGTACTACTGAAGGAAACTCTGTTGCAGGTACAGCTGCTAATATCACAGTACGTGGTGGTTCCTTTAACAAGCACCCCCACACCGATATAACACCTGCTGTAGGTTTTACAACCTCTGATGATGGTATGTATCACTACGGCACACACGTTACAAATGGAACAGATTTTGTAACTGCTGTTAAAGCTGGCGGTACTGTTTATGTTGACGCTGACTTTGATTGTACTGAAAAAATCAGCATGAACCCCAGTAACGTAAACCTTAAAGGTAGCGGCACCGTAACATTTACATCAACCGATGGTTTGATTTTAGATACCCAATACACCACGGTTAAGGCTAACCTTGTTGTTGACGGTCCTACACTCAAAGCAGTTACATCCAACACCCGCGCGTTAGTTATTTGGGGTGGTAATGTTGTTGTTGAAAGTGGCGGAATAACTGGCTTTATTGATGCGCAAGGAGCCTCAGGTCCTAAAACACAGCCTAATAGCCTTGTTATCAACGGCGGTACATTTACACAGTCGGGCAATAACGACTCCGCAAAGGGTTATCTTTTAAGAGCAGGTAATAACACCTCTAATGCCTGCACAACTGTTATTAACGGCGGTAATTTCGTTGGCGCCGGTACAGTAGATATGCTTTACGTAAATACATATGCACGTCTTAGCATTAAAGGCGGCACATTTACTAAGGCTTCCGGCCAGACAGGTATTACCAGCGTTGGTAAAACCTTTATTTGTGGCGGAACATTCAACTTCAACCCAAGCACTTGGGTAACCGAAGGTTACGAAGCTACAGCTTCGGGTGACAAATGGACTGTTGATGTTGAAATAGAAACCAAAAGAACTGTTTCTGACTTTGCAGCTCTTAAGCAGGCCATTGCTGACAATATTCCCGAAATTGAAATTGTCGGAACTATCAATGCTGACGGGCGCTTAGGCGGATATTATGATAAAACCATAACCTTCACAGGTGCAGGTGAAGTTGTATTTGACGCTTCTTCCGACAGTGGCTTCCATATTTACGGTGGATGTGACATTACATTCGACGGTCCTTCATTCAGGGTTGCTGACACTGTAAGCCGAGCAATCGTAATTTATGATAGCAGCGAAACAGTTAACGTAACAATAAATGCAGGTACCTTTACGGGTTCCGTTCAGGCTCAGAAAAATGCCAATTTAACCATTAACGGCGGTACATTTAACACTAAAGACGATAATGGAAAAGATAAGAATGCCCTTATGACAGACTCCGGAAACGACAAAACAGTAGTTATCAACGGCGGTACATTTAATTCTACCGGCGAAGGCATGGCTGTTCGTATTGCCGGCGGTAACTTTACTGTAAACGGCGGTACATTTAATAATTCCTCAAGCGGTCAGGCAATTTCTATAGTTGGCTCTAGTGATGCTACCACAGCTGTTAAAAACGCTACAATCGTTTCCAGCGGCAGCGGCGCTTCGGTTTATGTTGCTTCAGGTAAAACAATGGAACTTGAAGGTTGTACTGTTACTAAATCTTCAGGTGACATTAAAACAGGCTCTGGTGGTTTAAAAATTATCAGCGGCACTTACAACTTTGACCCCACAGATTATGTAGATTTTGGCTCTGAGATTGTTTCTAATGGTGATGGAACGTACACTGTTTCCCCTGCTCAACCACATCCCTTGGCTGAGGCAATTTATAATGCTTCCGCAGGTGATACAATCACAGTAAACGAGGATTATAGCGGAGATAATGCAGTTCCTGCCATTACAATTGATAAAGACTTAACCTTTACAGGTAGTGGTACTATTGCTTTCGGTGGCGCTGGTTTTGAAATTGTTGGCGCTGATGTTACATTCGGTGGCAACCTTACTGTGACAATGGCTGATAATAATAACGGCGGCAACCGAATTTTCGACATTACTGAAGGTTCATCCCTTACTATTAACAGCGGTGAATTTACCGGTAATGGCGGCAGCTCTTCAGATTATTTAATCAAACTAAACGATGGCTCATCCGCATTGAAAATTTACGGCGGTGAGTTTACCCTCTCAGGTTCAGGCACTATATTGCTTATTGGTAATGTTGGCACCTTAGAAATCGGCACACTTGGCTCCGAAGGTCCCAAAATGACCGCTACAGGAAGCGGAACTGTTGTTAGCTTTAATACCGGTAGCGGCGGTGTGGCAAATACTTCTGCTAATATTAATTTCAACGCAGGTACATTTAAACAAACAAATCCCTCCACACCAAGTGGCCAAGGTTATAACATTTACTTTAATATGCCTGCAAAATCACCCATCAATATTAACGGTGGTACTTGGACAACTGCATCAAAGGCTACAATTTATGTTAATGACGGCGGTATTGAAGACTTAAGAATTAACGGCGGTACTTTCGAAACAACAACCTCTTCGGAACAAACCGTTTATAAGCAAAATGGTACGCTTACCATTACAGGCGGTGAGTTCATTAATAACAGTGCTTATAGTATCATTTGTACAGCTGTTGATAGAACCACAGGTGCTCTCACCATTAATGATGCGGCAGATGCTACAAGCGAAATTATCATGGTACAAAAAGGCAGCGGTTCTTTAATTGAGCACCGTTCTAAGCTTGACTTAAACATTATTGACTCTAATCTTACCAATTCAGGTGATGGCACCGGCGCAGGTGTTGTAATCGACCGTAGAACAGTATCTAATGTAACAATTACTAATTCTAACATTACTACTGCAGGTTCGGCTCTTGTTTTAGGTAATACTGATACTGCAGTTCCTAACGGAACAACAGTAACTGCTACAAACTCAACATTTACCTCCACCGGTTCACGTGGTATTGACAACAGATGGGGTGTTGTTTCTGCGGGTGTTGGCGATACAAACTACTACGACACAATCCCCAGCTTTACAAAAGACAGCGCTACCAAGATTGTTGACAGCGCTGAACTCAGAACAAACGGACAGCCCAAAATGTTCCGTTTTGCAGGTGGCGGAAGCGGTACTAACGTTGTTGCAGTTTCTGCTACAACTGCTTCCTTGGCTTCCGGTGATTACACCTTAACCCTTAACTACAGAGAAACAGGTGGCGCTTGGCCTTATGTTGGCGTAACTGCCGGTGGAAAGACCACAAAAATTACTGCTGAAAATGCTGATACCTTTGAGGACGGCGTAATTGTTTACAATTTCTCAGCCGAAGGCGAAGTTAAGGTAAGCCTTGGTAGAGAGACCATGCACGCTGCAGGTGCTGTTTACTTCGGTAACGTTAAACTTACAGCTAACGGTTCTGCTACTAACTTACTTGACAGCACATTTGACAATGGCGACCTTGCTCGCAGTCCTATCAATACTTTGACTGCAGGTAACGCAGGTACCATTATCCCCGGTTGGACTAATGTAAATATTGGCTCTTTCCATGGCGCAAGAGTAATGGAAATTCCTTCTGACGACTTCTTCACTGCAGATAACCCTGTTACTGCTGAGAACTATGTTTACAAGTTTGAAGACGGCGACAATATGGACGTTAATTTAAGATTCCATATGACCGAAGATACAAACTACGAATTCAGCTATACTTATATGTCTTCGGACGGTAATCTTCGCAATAAACTTTATCAAGGCGGAATGGATAGACCTTTCTCAATGAATATTGAGCAAGACGAAGACACCTATAAGACTATCGTTAAATATACATTAGGTAACGACGGTGACAGCACCGTTGAAAACGAAGGTACAACCATCTATATTGACGGTCCTGAGGATGCTTACGGCTCCATCCAATACCTCGGCAATTTCGAGATGTATGAAATTGATGGCGCAGGCAACCGTATTACAGGTCGTAACTTATTGGCAGGCTTTAGCCCAATGTATGAGGCCGAAGGCGACTTAAGTCACTTGGGCACCTACCCAATGGTTACCGATTCTGCAGTTTCTTCTAAGCTTGAGAATGCTTACGGTGTATACTTCAGAAATGATTCTTCAGAAACTGATGTGGCTTCTATCGTTAAGGTAGACGATAACTTCTTCAAGAAATCATCCTTTGCCGAGAGACGTGGCGATGCCAGAAGATACCTTATCGAAAATGAAATTCATACCGATTTGGCTTATGACTATTCTGCTGACAAGGCTGTTAACGTAATCGACCTTCTTAAGGTTAAGAAGTATGAATCCGGTTTCGTTGGCGCAGATGACAAGGCTGAACAACTCAAAAATGAAATCTTAGGTACAGGTGACACTGTAGTACCAAGTGGCAAGACAGTTTACTATGTATCTAACAGTGGTAATGACAGCAACACAGGTACCTCTAAGGATAAGCCTTTTGCAACCTTAGCAAAGGCTATCAGCAAGGCAGCTGCAGGAAACTATATCCTTCTTGAGCGTGGTGGTGAGTGGAGAATGCCTTCCAGCACCAACGGCAGCGGCTGGGAACTCACCAAGGGTGTAACAATCGGTTCCTATACCGGTAATAAAGGCACAGATAAGCCTGTACTTATCGGCTCAGCTTACAACTATGCTGAAAAGACCTGGACCGAAGTGAGTGACAACATCTGGAAGACTACCTTAGATAAAAAGGGATCTGCTAACATCCCCGGTAACCTTTACTTCTTTACAAATAAAACCGACAAAGAACCTTCTTTGGTTGGTACAATCGTTAAAGACAATTCACCCATCGGTCAAACCTGGAATACTTCTACAGATGAATGGGATAAAGTAAACAAAACACCTGCAGAAATGCTTTCTCGTAACGGTGAGGTATACAGAGATTATGATGCTGAAGAAGCCAGCTGGCTTGAACAATTGCTCGGTATCAGTGGTCAGAAAAACGATGTTTACGTTTACTACGATGGCAACCTTACCGAGGACTTCAAGAAGATTGAAATTACCGAATCTCGTGACCTCTTCTTTGCCGCCGATGTTTCAGGTATTACAATAGACAATATTGCAATCAAGTATGTTGGCGCTCACGGTATTAATCTCAGAAGTTGTGACAATGCTACCATTTCTAACTGTGAAATCGGTTGGATAGGTGGCTCTCCTTCCGGTAACTCTGCTCTCGGTAACGGTATCCAGTTCGGTGTAGAAGGTACCAACCTCATCGCAACTCATAACTACATTTACCAGAGTTACGACGCAGGTATTACTCCTCAAAACTGGAAAACAAGTAATTTAACAAACTATAACTTCGCAAACGTTCAAATCACCAACAACCTTCTCACCAACAACTTCGATAACATCGAGTTCTGGAATGATGACGGCGCAATGGAGATGACCGTTGACGGCAACATCTTAAAGGATGCAGCTTACTGCTGGTCATGGAATCAACGTATTAAGACAGGTAACGTTAGTATGTTTGGCTGCCATATTTACGGTGGTAGAAATGCTTACAACGACCAGTTGGAACTTGAGTTTACCAATAATATCTTTGATAACACCCAAGCTAACATCTTCTGTTGGTTCTGGGGTGGCAAGGATAATGCTGCTGAGTTACCCGCTACCTTCCCCACTACAGGTTCTCACTATATGATTCTCAGTGGCAACAGCTACTATCAAAAGGCAGGTTCCAATTCGGGTGGTCAGGTTAACTACTACGGTAACACCACCGATCCTGCTTACGCTTCAAGCCAAAAAGCATTTGAAGATGTAGTTAGAGTTTTAGATCCTGAGGCTGCTGATGCAGGCAGAGTGACCTATTTACAACAATGGCTCACCGATTTGGTTGAACAAGGCGATAATGAAATGGTTTACAAGAATATTACAGTTAACAGCGCAAATATTTCCGATTATGTAATCGTTAACGAAACCTCAACCGAGTATGGTACTTTATCGGTTAACAGTGCTATCAAGGCTGTTACAGGTGAATATTTAGCAGTAGCAGACTCTGCTCCTGCAAACGGCAAGGCTGTTAGAATTATTACCAATACTGCTTTGGCTCCCAACACTGTAAAGGTTTACGTTAATAACGGTACACTCTATATTGCAGGTCACGATACTCTCTTTGTTGATGATGCAATTTCAGTCTTCAAAGGTATCTTGGAGGACGGTAAATTAACATTTGCCAACGGTTATGAAAAAACCATAACACTTTCTTCTTATACTTACGAAGGTAAATCAGGTTTGAGACTTATCGGTGAATCTGATAAGAATCCTGTAAGTTACAACGTTGGCGAAACTGCAACAATTAACATTGCAGGTTACGCTAGTAACGGTCAAATAATTTCCGTTCCTCAGTTCAAGGTTACAGTTTATAGCGAGGCAACAGGTCAAACAACAACAACTACATATTCCGGTACAACTGGTGTATGCTCATTTACTGTTTCTTCTAACACTGCAGGATTTGTTTACTGGACAGTTGTTGCTTGCGATAGCAATGGCAATAAGATTTCCGGCTTTGCTGAGGTTGACAGTGGCGTTCACTACTCAGGTAGTGTGGGCTTCGGCGTTAATAGTATAGCAAAATCTTCAACTAAGCCTTCTAATTTTGACAGCAACTGGGCTGCTGCTGCAACTGAAGTTGCAAGCACCAGCGCTACTGCTACTACAATGGAATCCGTTTCAGCTAACTCTGGTTATGAGGCATACCGTGTTGTAATTCCTTATGCAAACGCAGGTGGCTTTGTAACAGGTTACTTAACCTATCCCAAAGATGCAGCTGCAGGTTCTCTCGGCTTAATGCTCAGATTCCAGGGTAACAGCGTTGCTATCCCTGACAAGAACTATGACGCTAACGCTGCAGTATTCACCGTTTGCGCTCACAGTCTTGATTTGACAAGCAGCAGTACTCAAATAGAAGAGTTCAAGAATACTATCAACAAGGGCGGAAACAACTTTGCTTGGGATAACGAAACATTTGACACATCTTATCTCGTTAAGATGGTTAAGCGTGACCTCTTGGCAGGTAAGTTTATGATTGACCACTTTACTGAAAACGGCTTGTGGAACGGCACATCCTTCACCGCTATGGGTACAAGTATGGGTGGCTTCCAGTCAATTGCTGTTGCAGCTCTCTTGGATGATGTAACCGGCAAGAATGTTACCACTCTTAATGTTTCATTACCTTGGTTGTGCGACCTTGGCGCTGAGACAAACAATCGCAAGGATAGTACTTGGAGACCTACTTATGCGTATGCCGACACTGTACACTTCGCTACAATGTTAGGTAATGTTGATGAAATTATTGTAAATGCAGGTTTGGGCGATGTTATTTGTCCTGCTTCGGGCGTAATGGCATTCTACAACACCATTGACAATGATAATAAGTCAATCACATTCAGACAAAACAACACCCACAGTGGTGGTTACAATGGTGCGTACTACACCATCGTAGGTTAAACTTAATTAAGCTTCGCAAAAGCGAAGTCAAATCCCTCTCCCCGAAAGGGGAGGGGGAGAACCCTTAAAAATATTGGGTTTTAAATAGAGGATAAAAATTTATCTTTTATTTAAAGTCTGATATCAAACAATATTAGATTATAAAATTCTTTAGATTCAGAGGTACTTTTATGATGAGGAAAAAGGTTAGCAGGTTTATATCATTGGTGTTAGCTTTGTGTATGCTTTTGACTATCAGCTGCTCGGCAGAGGTGGGTGGAACCATTACAAAGACTGTTGATGCCGACCAAACTACTCCCACCGAAGAAGTTATCACTATCGGTGCAATAACTACTGATGAGGATGCTTCTAAGGAAGATGGTACTACTGATGAAGATGACGCTACCAAGGAAGAAAGCTCATTAATAGATTACGCTTCCTACTTATCTGAACAAACTGCAGATAAGGCTAATGAAAGTGTTGAAACCGAGTGTGACTTACAGGTTAACGATACTCCCGCAACCTTGACCGTTACAGTTCCTGCTGATGGTCTTTACACTTTAGGTTTTTCATATTTGGCTACCGACTCAGCAACCGAAAAACTCACCTTCGCTGTTAAAATTGATGGTGAAACTCCTTTCGCTGAGGCAGAAAAACTTGTTCTTTCAAGAATTTGGGTAAACCAAGGCGGCAACCGTGTTGACGGTATCGGCAACGAGTTCGCTCCTAAACAGGTTCCCACCGACAAGTTCTATTTCGATGTTGTGACCGATATTACTGACTGGACCAACGATCCTTACCTCTTCTTCCTCACTGCCGGCGAACACACAATTGAGATTTCAAAACTTTACGGCGAATTTAAAATTGAAAAACTAACCTTTGGTTCTATTGAAACTCCTGAAAAATACACTGCACCCAAAAGTGATTTTTACAAAGGCGAACCCATTATCATTGAGGGTGAAGATGCTAAAGTTAAGACAAGCCACTGGCTCGTTGGTAAGAGCGACACCTCTACTGTTGACATCACTCCTCAAGATTCAGCAAAAAGCCTCGTAAACTACATTGGTGGCGGCAACTGGTCAACAAATGGCGACACTTTAACCTGGGAAACCCCCGAAATGAAGGCCGGTTATTATAACATTGCCTTTATGTATCGTCAAAGCGCTGTGCTTGGTGCAAAGGTTTACCGTGACCTTAAGATTGACGGTAAAACTCCTTTTGCTGAAGCTGGATATGTTGGCTTCGCTTACACCTATAAGTGGCAAGAGTCCGTATTTGCTGATGAAAACGACCAACCTTACTATGTATGGTTTGACGAAGGCAAACACACCATTTCTCTTACTGTTGTTCCCGGTGAAATTGCTGAAATTCGCGACCTTTTGAAGGAAGCAACTGCTGAAATCGGTGACCTTTATATTGATATCACAATGATTACCGGTGAAACCGTTGATACATACCGTGACTATGATTTGTTCAAGCAAATCAGTGATATGCTCCCCAGAATTCAGAGCATTTACAAGAAACTTGCTAAATGTAGCAAACAACTTCAAAAACTCACAGGTGAGAAGAGTGGTTCTTACATTTCGATTATCAACAACATGAACCAAGTTCTTCAACTTATGGTTGATAACCGTTACACTGCTCACCGTTATAAAGATATTTTCTATTCAAGATATACCTCTTTGGCATCGGTTCTTTATGAAATGAACTCCATGCCTTTGGACCTTGACAAAATTTCACTTTACGCTAAGGATACAAAAGAACCCATCGAGACACCTAATGCTTTTGCTAGTATGTGGTACTCGGTTGAAAGATTCTTCATCTCCTTCGTTCAGGATTATAATAACGTTTCCATCGCTAAAGAAGGCGCTGAAAACATTACAATTTGGGTTAACTGGGGTCGTGACCAAGCTCAGGTTCTTAACTCCTTAATCCAAACAACATTTACTCCCCAAAACCCTGACATTGCTGTTAACATCCAACTTGTTAACGCAACCGTTGTTCAAGCAATTCTTTCGGGCAAGGGCCCCGATGTATTGTTACAACACTCAAGAAGTGAACCGGTTAACCTTGCAATGCGTGGCGTATTGTACGATATGAAGCAGTTCAAAGATTACGATAAGGTTATGGAACAATTTGGTGCAGACGCTGACCTACCTTACCTCTATAAAGGTGGTTCTTACGGACTCCCTGACACCCAGTCTTTCTACCTTATGTATTACAGAACTGACATTATGGAAGAAATGGGACTTAAAGTTCCTGAAACCTGGGAAGATTTTGAAGAGGTTGTAAGACTTCTCGCAACAAATAACCTTACTGCTTGGATGCCTAACAACACAATGACCAGCGTTGGTCAGGCTAATACCGGTATCGGTAGTATTAACCTCTTCCCAACCCTTATGTTACAAAGCGGAGTTGAACTTTACGAAGAGGATGGAAGAAGCACAAATCTTTCTTCTTCCGAGTCGGCTGTTATCTTTAATACATGGACCGATTTCTATACCAAACTCAGAATGCCTCGTACAATGGACTTCTACAACCGTTTCCGTACAGGTTCCTGCCCCATCGGTATTTCAACCCACACAATGTATACCACTTTAAAGGCAGCTGCTCCTGAAATCGACGGTAAATGGTCGGTAGCTTTAGTTCCCGGCACCGTTAAAGAAGATGGTACTGTAAACCATGTTACTTCCGGTGGTGGTAGTGCTTGTTCAATTATGAAGAACACTAAGAATCCTGATGCTTCTTGGGAATTCATCAAGTGGTGGATTTCGGCTGATACTCAGCTTAACTATTCAAACGAAATCGAAACAATTCTTGGACCAACAGGACGTGTTTCCGTTTCAAATATCGAAGCTTTCGAATCCTTACAATGGGATATGGAAATGAAGGACACCATCGTTACTGCTATGAAGCAAATCGAGGAAGTTCCTGAGTATCCCGGTAGTTACTATGTATCCCGTTCGGTATACCAAAGTTTCTGGAACGTTGTTGAAAACAACCGAAACACAAAAGAAACTCTTCTTAAATACAGTGAAGAGGCAAATGTTGAAATTGAACGTAAATGGCGTCAATATGAGAACAGATAATCTAATAGAAAGGTGAAAAAAATGAGCACAAAATCTTTAATTAAAAAATCTAAAAGCTCAAACTTGAGTGAAAACGCCGCCTTTTATTTGGTTATGCTTCCCTTTGTGAGTCTGTTCTTTGTATTTAACATTCTCCCAATTTTAGCATCAATGGTATTGAGCTTTTTCGATTTCGATATGGTATCAACCCCAATTTTCATTGGACTCGAAAACTATTCAAGAATGTTTGCCGGCGACGATACCTTTTTAAAGGTTCTCGGTAACACATTAAAATTCTCCATCGTGGCAGGACCCGGAGGCTTCATTTTAGCCTTCGTTCTTGCTTGGATGATTAACGAATTTACCAAAACCGTTCGTGTTATTTTAACATTCATCTTCTATGCTCCTGCACTTGTTGGTAACGCATACTTCATTTGGCAAATTCTTTTCTCGGGCGATAGCTTGGGTTATCTTAATAACTTCCTTATCAGTTTTGGCTTCATTTCCGAGCCTATCAACTGGTTCCAAAACACTGCATACAATATGACAATTCTTATCGTCATTCAGTTGTGGATGAGTATGGGTGTTACCTTCCTTTCAAATATCGCAGGTTTGCAAAACGTTGACGCTGAGCAATATGAAGCAGGCGCTATTGACGGTATCAGAACCCGTTGGCACGAGCTTTGGTACATTACCTTGCCTTCAATGAAATCCATCTTGCTCTTCGGCGCAGTAATGCAAATTCAGTCGGTATTCTCGGTAAGTGGCCTTATGACCACCCTTGTAGGTTACCCCAGTGTTAACAACTCGGTTGATACCCTCGTTTCCTACATTTCAGATATAGGTACTGCCCGTTACGAAATGGGTTATGCATCGGCTCTCTCGGTACTTTTGTTTGCCTTGGTGCTTTGCTTCCGTTTCGGTATCGGCGCATTATTAAATCTTGTTGGAAAAAGCGATTCTTAAAGGAGGGCGTGAAACTTGTCGAAGTTTAAAAAACTATTATTACAGTTTAAAACAGAAAAAGCAAAGAAACCGCAATATCGACGCTACACACGCTCAACCGCCGGAAACGTTGCTTATTTCTCACTTTTGTTCCTTGCCGGAGCATTTACAATTTTACCGCTTATCTATTGTATAGTTACTTCATTTAAGCCATTAGATGAGCTCCTTATTTTCCCACCTCAGTTCTTTGTTAGAAGACCTACTCTTTCTAACTATTTAGAACTCCCGGCCCTTCTCGGCAAAATTCAGGTACCTGTTTCAAGATATCTCTTCAACAGCTTGTTTGTTGCTTTTGCCGGTACATCATTACACATTTTTGCTGCTTCTTTAGCTGCATTCACCTTCTCAAAATCAAAAATCAAGGGTAGAAAGTTCTTCTTCATGGTTATTCAAATCATGCTTTTGTATAACAGTGTTACATTGAGCGTTCCTCAGTACTTGATTTTTACAAATCTCAAGATGATTGATACATATTGGGTATACATTTTACCTGCAATCCCATCTGCAACCGGTTGCTTCCTTATGAAGCAATACATTGACGTTTCGGTTCCCGATGCTTTGATGGAAGCTGCAAGAATTGACGGCGCAGGCGTTATTAAAATGTATCATAAGGTTGTAATGCCTATTTTGAAACCCGCTTGGATGACAATTTTACTTTTGTCATTCCAGTCAATGTGGACCATTATCCCCAGCGGTACAATCTTCAGTGAGCAATTGAAAACATTGCCTCAGGTTATGAGTTCAATCTCTGCCGGTGGTATCGCTCGTTCAGGTAGTGCGATGGCGGTAACCGTAATTTTGATGGTTCCCCCCATTTTGGTATTCTTAGTTACTCAAAGTAATGTTATGGAGACCATGAGTACATCAGGTATTAAATAATTGTTTATTCCTCAGGAAGGATTGTGAAATGAATTGAAAAGATTGATTTCAATTATATTAGTTATAATAATGCTTGGTTCGCTCGGTTTTACTGTTGCTGCTGCACCAACTGTTTCGTTCGTTCATAACGATACGGCGAGTGGGGCCACAGAATCCGGGCTAACCCAAGAAATGTATAACGCTTCTAAGGTTATTTCAGCAGGTTCCTTGGGACTTGAAAAGAGCCTTTCAGGTATCAGTGATATTTGCACTGATGATAACAATAATATTTATATTCTTGTTAGTGACTGGTCTCAGATTGTAATTCTTAACAGCGATTATACCTTAAATAAAGTTTTAAAAATTCTCGATGAAGAAGGAAACGAAATGTCCTTTATGGGCGCAAGTGGTTTGTTCGTAGATAAAGATGGAAAAATCTATGTTTGCGATACCGATAACAGCCGTATCCTCATCGTTGACTTTGATGGAAATCTCATTGAAACCTGGGGTCAACCCGAGTCGGATTTGATTCCGGAAGATTTCTATTATCAACCTTGTAAAATAGTTAGAACCGAAAAAGGTTATAGCTACATTTTAAGTCTTGGTTGTTATTACGGCGCCTTGCTTTATTCACCCGAAAATGAATTCTTGGGATTCTACGGCGCAAACAATGTTAAAGCAACAGCTTTAGATACCTTAGGTTATCTTTGGGATCGTTTAACCCAAACTGATGCCAAAAAAGCTTTTTCAGCCAAGAAACTTCCTTATTCGTTCGTAGATTTGTGTCTCGACGCTGAGGATTATGTTGTTACCTGTACGGGTGCAACTGAGGTGGACACAAACGGTACCGGACAAATCAGAAAGCTTTCTCCCGGCGGCGAAAACATTATGAATAAGCGTAAGACAGATGGTACATCTGTTTCGGCTAATGATGTTAACTTCGTTGAAGACAAGTACACAACAATGTATGGTATTAAGAGACTCCAAAACATCGTGTCCATAGACGTAGATGAAAACAACATCATTTACGCTTTGGACAGCCAAAGAGGTTTCATCTATGTTTACGATGAAGAGTGTAACCTTTTGGCAGGTTTTGGTGGTGGTTCTGACCGTACAACCTATACAGGTTTGTTCGACTCGGCTAAAGTCCTTTCTTTACACGGAAGCAACATTTTAGTTGGTGACACCGATACCAATTCTGTTACAGTTTTCGAACTTACCGATTACGGCAAACTTTTAAAAGACGCTCAACTTACTTATATTAAGGGTGAATATGCTGAAGGTAAAGTTCTTTGGGAAAAGGTTCGCGACCGTAACCAAAACTGCCAATTAGCATATCGTGGTTTGGCTATCGCTTATCTTAGTGAAGGCGATTATGAGAATGCCTTAGAGTGTGCTGAAAAAGGTTTGGATTACACTGTTTACGATTTGGCTTACAAACAAATCAGAAATCAATATATTCTTGACAATTTCGGATGGATGGCCGCAATTTTAGTTATTTTAATTGCAGGACTTATTACCTTCTTCGTAATTGTTAAACGCAAGAATATTGTTTTAATCAAGAACATCAAAGTAAAAACTGCTTTGGCGTCTCCGATACATCCCTTTAGCGCATTTGACGATATTAAATACAAGCATCGTGGCTCAGCAGTTATTGCGTTGGTGATTTTAGCGTTATTTTATATAGCTAACGTATTAAAAGAAACCTCTTCCGGTTTCATGGCAACAAATATTGATATTCATAAATACAATACCCTTTTCACATTGGCTGAAACTGTTGGCTTGGTACTCCTTTGGGCTATTGCCAACTGGCTTATTGCTTCATCCTTTGCAGGAAAAGGTAACTTCAAAGAAGTTTTAGTTGCTACCACGTATTCGATTATGCCCTTAGTGCTATTCACCTTTATAAGGGTTATAATTTCCCACGTTATTTCGCTTTCAGGCTTGGCAGTAGTTGATGCAATAGGAACTGTGGTTCTTATATACACCTTCTTCTTGTTAAGTGTTGCTATTATGACCGTTCATGAATACGACTTCTTCAAGTTTATGGGCACAGGTATAGTAACAATATTGTTTATGGTATTAATTGTTTTTGTAATGTTCCTGGTTGGCGTGCTTTTGCAACAAGTAGGAGAATTTATAGTTTCAATTTTCCAAGAAATTTTCTATCGATAGTAAATTTAAAAAAAAATTAGGGAGGGTATCATATAATGACCTTGAAAAAAATCGTTTCAGTGTTAATGGTCGTGCTTTTAGCAGTTTCTGTTATGGCTGGATGCGAAGGCAGAAATTATGTTGTTGATAAGTATGATGAAAATCCTGAAATCGAAACCTTATCTTCCCAAGTTGTTGCAGAAAACGAACGTTTAATCTTAGAATATAACGACGAATTTAAAGGCATTCTTTTAACCAACAAAGCTTCGGGAAAAGTTTGGTCAAATCTTGAATTTGACGAAAATAATCAACCTATAGCTACTTCTACTTTAAATCTTTCCCTTCAGGATATGAACAAATATCAAAGCGTTCAAAAATATGGAATAAATCCATACAATGAAGGAAAAATTAGTGCCAAAAAGGTTGACAATGGCGTAGAATTGACGTATTATTTTGATGACGTTAAAGTTTCTGTACCCGTTAAATATACATTGAGTTCAGACTCGATGAAAATATCTATAGACGCTTCAAAAATCAAGGAAGGACACCCATTATATCGCTTGATTTATGCCACTCCTTCCCCCAGATTATGCGCTGTAAATGTAACAAAGGTTGAAGATTCTTATATTTTCACACCTTACGGTAACGGCACCATCGTATCTACCGAAATTAATGTAGACGGTGAGCGTCGTCGTGACGGTGGACCTTCCAACTTCGCCTCTCACGACACTTCATCTTCCAGAGATATAAACGAAACTGCGCTAATGCCGGTTTATGGTATTAAGGCTGACAATGACGCGCTATTTTGTATAGCCGAGAAGACCCCAAGTTCAATGGGTGTTACCTTCTCAGCAGGCGATAAGAGAAGTGATTACGCAATTGTATATCCTTGCCTTTATCTTGCCGATTACGACTATTACAAAGCCAGAGCTAAGATTTCTGACAGTGTAAGACACGTTTCTGCCAGAACAAGCGATGTGGTTTCGATTGGTTGCTATCCTTTAGAGGGCGAAGACGCCGATATTAGTGGAATGGCAAAATGTTATCGTAATTATCTTGATAAAAACGGCTTTATAACCGAATCCGAGATTGAAAAATCTCCATATTCCTTAACCGTTATGGGTGGTGTAATGTCCACATCATCGGTTATGGGCATTCCGGTTTCAACCCTTAAAACCTTAACAACAGTTGCCGAAACCGAAAAGATTATCGGTGATGTTACCGAAACTGTTGGTCAAAAGCCTATCGTTGTGCTTAAAGGCTATGGTGAAAACGGCGTTAATGTCGGAAAAGTTGCCGGTGGCTTTAAAATTGCTTCTGAGATCGGAACAAATAAGGAATTTAAGGCACTTTTAAAATACGCAAGTGACAATAAATATTCCTTGTTCACCAATTTTGAAATGCTTAAATACAGCACCTCCGGTGGAGGCTTCTCTTTCAGCAAGGACTCTACTAAAACTGCAGTTTCTTACCCTGCTGAAAAGTTCACCAAGAGCATTCCTCTTCGTCAATACAACGATAATCCTTGTCATATCCTTTCCAGAAACAAAACAGGCGAGGCTATTGATAAACTTATAAACTTCACCGATAAAATCGGAATTTCTAACATTAGTTTTTCAACCCTTGGCAGTGTAACCTACTCGGATTACTATGACAAGGAAAATCCATACGCTATAGCCAAAGATACCGATGTTGAGTTTAGAGAATACGTTGAAAAACTCAAGAAGAGCGGCAAAACCGTAGCAGGTAATGCATCGGCATATTATTCTTCTGGTTTGTTGGATGCAGTTTTTGATACCGACCTTGAAGGCGATGGCAGTCACCAATTCGAACATCAAGTGCCCTTCTATCAAATGGTATTCTCAGGTGCAACTCCCATGTATACCGAACCCATCAACCTTGAGCCTCAACCCGAAAAGACTATTATGCAGGCAGCTACTGTTGGTATGGGCTTAGGATTTATGGTTGCAGAGGACTTTGATCCTTCTTATATGGAAACAAACGCCGAGAAACTTTATGGTTGCGTTTACGATTCAGTAAAGGGACGTATTAAGAAATACGTAAAAGATTATTCTGAAGTTTACGCTCAAATCGGTGGCGTTAAAGTTGAAAAATATGAGATTTTAGAAAATGGCGTAACTGTTTCAACCTTCGCAAACGGAAAGGTGGTTTATGCAAACCAAACTGCAAATACCGTCGAGACTGAAGTTGGAACATTAGGCGCTTATGAATTTAAATTGGGAGGCGAGGAGTAATGGCAAAAAAGACAAGAGGCATCGAAGCCTTACGCCGTAGATATGGCTACACCTTCGTTTCCCACTGGGTTATCGGTTTGATAACATTCTTCTTCATTCCCCTAATTTATTCGGTAATGTATTCCTTCAGTGACATTACAATGACTGATGCGGGATTTTCACTAACATTTGCGGGATTAAAGAATTATAATATGACCTTATCCCAAAATCCTGATTACTTAAACCAAGTTCGTGATGCCATTGGCTCTATGTTCTACTCTTTGCCAATGGTTATTGCGCTAAGCTTAATTTTGGCAGTACTTTTAAACCAAAAGTACAAAGGAAGAACTATAATGCGTATTTTATTCTTCCTTCCTGTTATTATTGAATCATCGGTAGTTATAAGACTTTTATCTGACCCTGCCATAAACGTGCCTATCTTCGATTTTAGCACTGAAGGTCAAGGTTTTATGGACTATGAAATGATCTTATCTAACTTGAATTTGCCAGCACAAATTACCGAGTTTTTAACATTTTTCTTATCAAATGCAGTAAGCCTTACTTGGAGTTGCGGCGTGCAAATTATTTTGTTCCTCGCAGGTCTACAGAGTATTCCCGAATCCCTTTATGAAGTGTCTAAAATCGAAGGCGCTAACAAATGGGATGAGTTTTGGCAAATTACCGTTCCTATGCTTAGACATGTATTGTCATTAGTAATTATTTACTCAATGATTTCTAAGTTTACCAGTTCTACAAACCAAGTGGTTGCATCGGCTCTTGAACTTATGAGATCAAATGATTATGGCAATGCGGCTGCTATGTTATGGTTCTATTTTGTGGTTGTTTTGGCTGTTATTGGTTTAGTTCTCTTCCTTTACAACCGTTACTGTTTAAAGAAATGGGATTAATCCCAATTTACAAAGCTTATTTTATTGCAAAAAAATGCAAATTATAATAAACCAAAACACCAAAAAGGAGAAAAAAACTATGAAAAAAGTCCTCAGCTTCGCTTTGTCAATGGTTTTGATAGTAGCATTAGTGTTGACAAGTATGATTTTCGCTTCCGCTAGTGTAATTCATACAGTAAATGATGTCGACTCACTTAAACATGCTCTTGAAACTGCTGTTGACGGCGATACTATCACTATTACTGGTGACCTCACAGATGTTGAACCCTTAACCATTGATAAGGATGTGACATTTGACGGTACCGGTTCTATTGCTTTCGTGACTACCGGTTTTGTTATTAAAGATTCTAATGTTACATTTAATGGCGACATTAAGGTAACTATGGGTGTTGATGACGATAGCAGCAACTGTTTAATGGAACTTGCTAACGCTACAACCACTGCTTCCACCCTTACCATTAACGGTGGTGAATTCAACGGTTATATCCGTGTTGGCACCGGTAAAAGTTCTTCTGACCAAAATACTGTTGTCATCAATGGCGGTAAATTCATCCAAAAGAAGCATCAGTTATTTGATATTTCTAATGGATTTACTGAATTAACCGTTAATGACGGCGAATTTGTTGGTAACGGCGCTGCTATGCTTCTCCGTACTAACGATGATGATGCAACTCTTAGAGTATATGGTGGTACATTTACTCAAACCGGCGCTAAACCGGTTCTTTGGATTTGTGCCAACAAAGAGTTTACAATTGGCAATACTGACGGCACAGGTCCTAACATGACCCATGACGGTACCGGCTACCTTATGCAAATCGGTGGTAAAATCGACAAGGCTGACGGCAAATACAACATCAATGGTGGTACCTTCCAAAAGACCGGCGGCGGCAGCTACTTATTTGACCTTAACAGTGGCGTTAGCTCCACCTTTAGTATTAATGGTGGTAATTGGAAAACCACTCAAGAAGCTTCTTTGATCCGCATTAATGATAGTGGCATTGTCGATTTCAAAATTACCGGTGGTACTTTCGAAACAACAGGCGCTGAGCCTATCATTACAAAGAATAACGGTGCTTTAACTGTTACCGGTGGTACATATAATATCACTAACGAATCCAGCACTGCTGCAGTTTTTTATTTGGGTAAAGATAAGACAAACGGCGCATTTGTTCTTGATGGTACAAATGTTGTTATCAACCATAAGGGCAATGGTTCTGTTATCGAGCATCACTCTGCTTGTGTTGCTAAAATTTCAAACCTTAAGTATGAAGCAAAAGGTGAGGAGGCAGCTCCCATTTTAAAGGTTGACGTTGCATCCAGCAGCACTGTTACCGAGGGTAACGTAGTTGAACTTACCGATTGTGAGTTCACTTCTGAAACTGCTCCTATTGTTCTTGCAGGATTGCCCTGTACCTTGATTTTGAATGACACAACTAAGATTACTGCAAAAGCAGCGTTTGGTATTGACAACCAAAACGGGTCTAAGATTGAGTTAAATGGTGCTGTTTTTGACTCTTATAAAATTACAACTTTAAACGATGCAGCTAACGGTAGTTTATCTATGTTTGCTACATTAAATCCTAATGAAACCTATATTTTCTCTTATAACCGTGTCTTTTCAAAGGGCGATGAAACTGCTCTTACTCCTTTTATTGAGGCAGTTATGGCTAACGGTACTACACAAGAGATTATTCCCGAAAATATTGTTGAGAATACTGGTAACATTTTAAATACAACCGTTACATTCAAGACTCCTGAAGGTATTGCAACTGCTAAAAATATCCGTGTAGGCGTTAAGGCTGAAGCCACTAATGTTAGCGCTGCTATTGAAAATTGGGAACTTTTCGCAACCGACAAATTCTCAATGGCAGTAGGCAACAATCTTATTGACCCTGCTAAGGTTTACAAAAACAGCGGAGTTGTTGCTTATGACCTCAGCCTTGATGAAGGCGTATTGATGGTTGAAGGTTCTTTCAACAACACAAACATTAGCCTTTACCCTGTAGGTGGTACAGATTTCAATGTAAAATCATCTAAAATCTTGATATTTATGGGTAATAACGGCAGAACATACGAAACAGTTCCCGATCCGGAAGACCCCTCTAAAACTATACAAGTTTTAGGTAAAGTTCATCCTGCCGGTGCCGGCGCGCTTCACCAAGAAATGGAAATTGAGGCCGGCAAGACTTACAGATTCTCTGTAAACATTAAGTGGGCTTCTACTGCAGTTGGTTTAAACCCCGGTGAAAAGGAAGGCATTGAACTTCTTTACAAACAAAATGGCAACTATGTTGATGTTGGAGCAAACAAATTGCCTGAGGATCCCACTGAATATAAAGAGACTTATCTCTTTACAGCTCCTGCTGATATTTCAGCAAACACCAACAACTTTAAGGTTGTTCTCAACTTCGGTAGTGCGTTCGTTAGTGGTTATGCAACCAACTTCTCGGTTGTTGAGGTTGATCCCGTAACCAGCGCTGTTATCGGTCCTGAGTTGGTTAAGAACGGTGATTTCGCAACCGGTACTCGCGCCGAGTGGACCAAAACCGGTAATATATCATTTGCAAATCCTTACGATTATGTTGAGAATTTCTTTAGCAAAGTAACACCCCACACACCAAGTATGCTTTACTTTGATGAGTCGAATAACTATGCATGCGAAGCTATGTCACTTAACCTTAAGCCCAACACTACATATGAGTTCATGTATCAAGTAAAGAGTATTGCTAGTAATCGTTATTATACCAATCAGTTGGAAATTTATCGTGGTCTTTATACTGATGATATGACCGACTCTAACTTGACCAATTTGGATTACAAAGATGAAGGAAATCCGAACGTTAGCTATGAAGAATTAGATAATAACTATCGTAGAATCGTATATAAAACTGACGAAAATCTTCGTACTCATAACAACAGAAACTTTGACTTGCGTTTCCAAAGCCATTCAGGCTCTACCGGTTATTTTGGTCCATTTACTGTTTATGAACTCGATGAAAACGGTAATCGCATTGGTAATAACCTTGCTCTCAACTCCGACTACGCTTTCGGTAGTGCTTTATGGGAAACCGTTGTCGGTTATGAAAGAAAAAGCACCTACTTAGAGCAAGAACCCGGCTTCTTAGATACAACAGAACCCGCTACTATGATTTATGCTGACGGTTCTGCTAAAAACCAAAACTACTCTACTACTGTTACTGTAGATGCTAGTAAGGGTTACTGGTTTAGTGGTTTCTATATGAATATGAACTCTGCCGGTATTAAACCCAGAATTCTTTATCAATCAAGAAAAGCTAACGGCGCTTATGAGTTACTTGAAGCTGAATTGAATTACAATAGTACAGCTTATCGTTTCGAAATGTATTTCGAAATTCCCGAGGACGCTGTTGTTAAGAACGGCAAAACTGTTCTTAAGGTTCAAATGAACAACGGAAGTAACGGTAAAGCTTACTTTGCTGAAATTAGATTGGCAGAACAAGGCAAGTTTACAAACCTTATTACTTCTATGTCAGGTCCCAGCGTGTTCCAAGAAATGCCATACGATGGCAGTAAGTTTGTCTTCTACTATGATGACTCCTACTTCGATGATGGTGACTGGTCAGGCGAACTTTTCGCTAACACTTTAACAACCGGTGCAGTTTCAGGTATGGTATTCAATAGCAATAATGAACCTATTGAAGGAATAAAAATGTCACTTGCTCCCGGAAACCATACATCAAAAACTGATGAGTACGGTAACTACTCCTTCACAAATCTTAACCCCGGAAATTACGAACTCTATTTAGAAGAGGAAAACGGAAACAAACTTCTTTGCTACAATATAGAAGTTAAAGCCGGTATCCTTACCAGCATTCCTGTTGTTACTTACATGTATGGCTCTGAACTCGACTATGAGATTCCTGAGGAAGACTACGAGGAAGAAGATTACGAGGAAGAAGACTACGAGGAAGAGGAAGAGTACGAAGAAGAGGAAGAGTACGAGGAAGAGGAAGAGTACGAAGAAAATGAGGATGAGACTGCCGAAGACGAATCCGAGAAAGAACCTGAGGACGTAGAGGAAGAAACCGAGGATGAAGAATCCGAGGATGAATACGAAGACGAACCTGAGGAAGAAGAGGAAGAAGTTGTTGTTGAACAAACTCCTTACGGTGCTCTTCGTGGATATTACTTAGATAAAGACGGCAAACCCATCAAGGGCGCTAAGATTTATCTTAAGGGTCTCGGTTTTGTTACAACCAACGCTAAGGGTATGTTTGAATTCCCCAAACTTCCTGTTGGCGAATACGAAATTTATACAAAGTTAGCTGATGGCACTGTACATGTGTTCAGAAAGGTTAACATTGAAGCTTATAAGGGCTCTCTCATTAAACTTGTTGAACCTACCACAGGTGGATTCAACTGGCTCTGGGTAGTTATCCCTGCAGGTGCTGTACTCCTTTTAGGCGGCGCAGCATTTGTAACAATTCTTATTATTAAGAAGAAAAAAACTAAATAATCAAAAACATATAAATCGGAGAAATATGTTATGAAAAAGAGAATCGGCATTTCAATTTGGCAATTACAGCATCACTTTGGAGACAAGGAGGCACTGCGTATTGCGAAGCAAATTGGTGCCGATTCTGTTGATTTTTCCCTGGAAGGCAAAGAGTGTGATTACAGAAATCCTGACTCCCTTTATGCCAAAGGGGAAGAGGCTATAGTCGAGTATTATAGCGAACTTAGAAAATACGCTGAGGAAATTGGGCTTGTCATTGGTCAGACCCATGGCAAGCTTCCCGGCTTCCGCAATATTCCTGAAGAGGATGATGCCTTAATCGAGAACACAAGACTTGACTGTTTGGCCACTGCTTCTTTGGGCGCACCTGTGATGATCGTTCACAATGCAACATCAATTTACTTGGGTGCTAATCCTGACCCTGATATGATGCAGGATTTAAGCCTTAGAATGTTTAAGGCAATGTTGCCCCACGCCAAGGCAAACGGCATTAAAATTGCTACTGAAACCTTTGGCGATGCGGTTAGATTTGCGTCGGTTGACTTTTTCGGCGATATTGTTGAGTTTGAAAAGGCTTACAGGGCTGTAAAATAAATTGACGAACTCAAAGATTATATTACAATTTGTGTAGACACCGGCCACTCAAATAAGGCCATGCGCTACGATAATCCTACCCCCGGTGATGTTATTCGCCGTTTGGGTAGTGAGGTAACGGCTCTCCATTTAAACGACAATGATACCTTGACCGACCAACACAAAATGCCTCTTTCCGGCTGTATTGACTGGAACGATGTTTTAGATGCGTTGGATGAAATCGGTTATGACGGTATTTATAACATGGAACTTAATTTGCGTCATTTTGGCGAGGAATTAAAGGTTGAATATGCCGAATTTGCCATTAAAGTTATGAGAAATCTTCTCGATAAAAGAGAAAACCAGTAGAGGTATCATTATGTCTGAAAATATCGCAAAAAAAGTGGAAGAGCTTCTTTCCAAAATGTCAATAAGAGAAAAAATTGGTCAGCTAAATCAGCCGGAAACTCCGGTTGGTGCTGACCTCGTTTGCTTTAAAGAGGCTGTAAGAAGGGGCGAAGTTGGCTCTATCTTAATGTCGGTTGGTGCAACTGCAGGTAACGATGCCCAGGGTGCCATAAGCAACGATTTTTACAATGAAATTCAAAAAATTGCCGTTGAGGAAAGCCCCAACGGTATCCCGATTTTATTCGGCCGTGATGTTATTCACGGTCATCACACCGTTTTCCCCGTACCACTTGGTATGGCTGCTGCTTTTAATGATGAACTTGTTAAAAAGAGTTACAGTGATATCGCTTCAGAGGCTTCGGCCGAGAGTATTCACTGGACCTTTACTCCCATGCTCGACCTTTCCCGTGACCCAAGATGGGGTAGAATTATTGAAGGCACAGGCGAAGACCCTTATGTTGGCGCCAAGGTAGCTGAGGCTGTTGTTAAAGGTCTTCAGGGTGAAAATTTAAGCGACAAGGGCAATATGATTGCCTGCGCTAAACACTATATCGGTTATGGTGCTTCCGAAGGTGGTAGAGACTATCATCGTACCGAAATCACCGATTACAGTCTTTATAATTACTATCTTCCTGCTTTCCGTTCAGCAGTTAAAGCAGGCGTTAAGACCGTTATGTCTTCCTTTAATGACATAAGTGGTCAACCCGTTACTTCAAGCCACTATTATCTTACCGAAGTTTTGAGGGATAATTTGGGATTTGACGGTTTTGTGGTTTCCGACTATGACGCGATTATCCAACTTAAAAAACAGGGTGTTGCAAATACCTCTGCCGACTGTGCAAAGATGGCTCTTAACGCCGGTCTTGATATGGATATGCACGACCGTTGCTATATTGAAACCATAGAAAAACTTATTGAAAGTGGCGAGGTTAGTGAGGAAACCTTAAACGAATCGGTTAGAAGAATTTTAACCGTTAAAATGGAAAAGGGACTTTTTGAAAATCCCTATTGCTATGGCGGTGAGTATGACCAAGAGGCTCACCTGAAGGATGCCGAGGATATGGCAACCGAGTCCATAGTTTTACTTAAAAATGACAATAATCTTTTGCCTTTGGACAAAAGTACACATATTTCACTTGTTGGCCCCTATGCCACCGAAAAACGCTCACTTTTGGGTAGCTGGTGTATTGATGGCAAGACCGACGATATGGAAACCCTGCTGGATGTGATGAAGAAAACCTGTACCGGAAAGTTTGATTACTCTTGTGGTATCGGTCTTCAGTGGGACAGTTCGGCCAAAAACTCTTACAATTCCGATGTTGTTGTTTTGGCATTGGGTGAGAGTTGGAGTTCTACAGGTGAAGCCCGTGCAGTTTCGGATATTTCACTTCCCCCCGAACAGTTGGCACTTATCAGAAAAATCAAGTCAACCGGCAAAAAGACGGTTGGTGTTATCTTCTGTGGCCGACCTATCGCAATGCACGAAATTTCTAATGATTTGGATGCTATTATCTATGCTTGGCATCCCGGCACCTGTGGCGCAAAAGCCGTTTGCAATGTACTTTTCGGCGATGTTTCACCTTCGGGTAGGCTTCCTTCCACATTGCCCCGTTTCGCAACCCACATCCCACTTTACTACAATGTAACCTCCAGTGGTCGTCCCGTTAACTGCTATTACAATGAAAATGCAGCCAACTGCTATGTTGACACAATTCCCACACCTTGTTACCCCTTCGGTTACGGTTTGACCTACAGCGAGTTCAAGTACGAAAACCTGAAGGTAAGCAAGAAGAAAATCACTGCCGATGCATTGAAGGCAGGGGAGAAGATTACCATTTCGGTAACTCTCAAAAATGTGGGCAAATTTGATGCCAAAGAAGTGGCTCAACTTTATATCCAAACCCCCGTTGCTCAGATGATGAGACCTTTAAGAGAACTTAAAGGCTATGAGAAGGTATTTATCAAACAAGGCAAAAAGGAAACTGTTAAGTTTGAAATCGGCCTTGAGGAATTGGGTTATTATAATCCTCGTGGCGAGTATGTTTTGGATAAGGGTATCAGAAGAATTTTCGTGGGTGAAAACTGCCTGACCGAAAACAAAAATGAAATTGAAATTTCTTAAAGAGGTAAATTATGATTACATATAACAACGGAATTTTCCACTTAAAAACTCAGGATACCAGTTATGTAATGGGCGTTTTTGAGGGCAAACTTTTAAATCTTTATTGGGGCGAGGCTTTGGTGAGTGTACCAAGTCTTGAGGCTATGCTTCCCATAGATTTCTTCAGAACATTTTCTTCCACCGATATTATGTGGAACGGTAAAAAAATGTCCACCAACGACCTCACAATGGAATATTCCGAATATGGCAGAGGCGACTTCAGAACCCCTGCTTTTGAGGGAATAGACGGTGATTTTACCACTGCTTCTAACCTTAAATATGACTCTTACGAGATTTTAGATGGCAAATATTCCATCCCCGGTATGCCTGCCGTTTACGGTGAGGAAGGGGATAATGTAAAGAGCCTTAAAATCAATTTGGTTGATGATTATTCTGGCCTTAAGGTTAGCCTTCTTTATGGTGTTTTTGAGGATTTGAATGTTATCACCCGTGCAGTTATTTTTGAAAACACATCGGACAAGGCTTATCGTCTAAACAAGGCTTTAAGTATGACGGTTGACTTCAACTGTAAGGAATTTGATTTTATTCACCTTTCGGGTGTTTGGGCGAGAGAACGCAAACCTCAAAGAAGTTATGTCGAGAGCGGCACAATGCAGGTTGAAAGTATCAGAGGAACAAGTTCCCATATCCACAACCCATTTATGGCTTTGGTTGCTCCCGAAACAGGTGAAGATTTCGGTGAGGCTTACGGTTTTAATCTGGTTTATTCGGGCAACTTTATTGCCGGTGTTCAAAAAGAGGATTACGATATTACCCGTGCATTTATGGGTATCCACCCCACAGGTTTTTCTTGGGTTTTAGAGAAGGGCGAAACCTTCCACACTCCTGAGGCTGTTTTGGTTTACAGCAATAAGGGTCTTGGCGAGATGTCGAGAAAGTATCACAAAATTTATCGCACAAGACTTTGCCGTGGTGTTTTGCGTGATGTTAAGCGCCCCGTTTTGATTAACAACTGGGAAGCGACCTATTTTGAATTTAACGAAGATAAAATTTTGGAAATCACCAAGGCTGCTGCCGAGTTGGGCGTTGAACTTATGGTTTTGGATGACGGTTGGTTTGGCAAACGTGACCAAGAGGACTGCTCTTTGGGCGACTGGACTCCCGATTTGCGCAAACTCCCCAACGGAATTAAAGGTTTGGCCGAAAAGGTTAACGGCGAAGGTCTTAAATTCGGCCTTTGGTTTGAGCCTGAAATGGTTTCACCCGATAGCAACCTTTACCGTGCTCATCCTGACTGGTGTTTGCATCAAGCAGGTCGTGAAAGAACCCTTGGTAGAACCCAGTTGGTGCTTGACCTTTCAAGAAAAGAAGTTTGTGACTATGTTAAGGGCTTCTTAGGTGATATTCTTTCCACCGTTAGCATTTCTTACATTAAGTGGGATATGAACCGTTACATTACCGAAATCGGTTCACCCAGCTTTAGTGGTGAAAAACAGGGTGAAATTGCTCACCGTTATATGCTTGGCCTTTACGATATTATGGAATATGTAACCCAAACCTTCCCCCACGTGTTATTTGAGGGTTGTTCGGGTGGTGGCGGCCGTTTCGACCCCGGTATTCTTTACTATATGCCCCAAATTTGGACAAGTGATGATTCGGATGCTTTAGAACGTTTGGACATTCAATACGGCACCAGCATTTGCTATCCTTACTCCACCATGGGGGCTCACGTTTCGGCCGTTCCTAATCATCAGGTTTACCGTACAACTCCCATGAAGTTCAGAGGAGATGTGGCAATTTGCGGTCAACTTGGATACGAACTCAACTTAGCTATTTTGTCCGATAGTGACAAGGCTGAGGTTAGAGAGCAAATTAAGACCTACCACGAACTTGCCGATGTTTTCCATAACGGCGATTTGTATCGTTTGATTACCCCCGAGAATAGCGATGTTGTTGCCAATGAGTTTATTTCCGAGGATAAAAATACCGTAATCGTTTGCCTTTATGTTATGAGAGCAAGACCAAACAATTCCTTTAAATATGCTAAACTTAAAGGTTTGGATTTAAATGCTTTGTATGTTGACCAAGAGGGCAGAGAATATACAGGAGATTATTTAACCCATTTCGGTTTCAAAATTTCTCCCGATAAGGATTACGACAGCAAAATTATAGTATTAAACAAAAAATAGAGTCATAGAAATGAACAAAAAGATAGAAAAATTCGTTTTGGAAAGTATCGACAAGACTGTAAGATACAGCCCTAATGATGAGGGTACCCTTGTGGGTCTTCCCTTTAAGTACACTGTTCCTTGCGTGGGCGACCATTTCCAAGAAATCTATTATTGGGACACTTATTTTTCCAATGTTGGTATGATTATGGTTGGCAAGGTGGAGTACGCCAAGAGCAATATTGATAATATGCTTTGGATGGTGGAAAAGTTTGGCCATATGCCTAACGGCAACCGTACCTATTATCTCAACCGTTCACAACCTCCTTTCCTTTCCAAGATGGTTCGTGATGTTTTCGAGGTTACAGGTGACAAGGAGTGGCTTTTAGGCGCCTACAAGACCCTTGTTAAGGAATACAAATTCTGGCAAACCGATAAGTTGGCAGAAAACGGTCTTAACGGTTATTTCGGTTATGATGTAAAGGAAGATGACCCCGAAGAAACATTGCCGAGATTTTGCGTTAGATGTAAACTTGACATAAACGACCTTGTAACCGACGAGGAAAAATACGAAAACTGTCTTGCAGCCTTTTCGATTTACGAGTGTGGTTGGGACTGTTCTTCCCGTTTTGTAAACAAAGGTCATCAGTTTAATGCCATTGATTTAAACTCTTTGCTTTACGATTTTGAAGAGAATATGAGAGTATTCTCCGAAATTTTAGGTTTGGGCGAAGAAGAACTTTGGGCCGAGAGAAAAGAGACACGTCGCCAAAAAATGAAGGAAATTATGTGGAACGAAGAAGAGGGTCTATTTATGGATTACAACTTCGTTGCATCTGAATTCTCCGCTTATAAATCCATTGCAAGTTTCTTCCCGATGTTTGCCAATTTGGCAACCAAAGAAGAGGCTGCGAAAACAATGGAACTTTTACCCGAATTGGAGCAAGAATTTGGCGTTGCTTGTGGAACTAAAGACAATTGCAAATACTTCCAATGGGATTACCCCAATGTTTGGGCTCCTTTGCAGTTTGTTATGTATAAGGCATTAATGAACTACGGTTATACGGAAGATGCCATGAGAATAGCCGAGAAGTATGTAAACCTTGTTGAAGCAAACTACGAAGAGACCGACTGTTTCTGGGAGAAATATGACGGCGTTACCGGTAAGGTTGCTAACCCTGAATACAAAACACAGGCCAAGGTTGAAATGATGGGTTGGACCTCGGGTGTTTATATTGCCCTTTCCGACGCCACCGAGAATAAATAAACTTTTAAAGGTGGGCTTATAATGCTTAAAACAACACCTGCAGTTTTTGCAGTTGGAAACAATTATCAAATAATGGTCCCCGTAACAAAGCCCTCTTTATTTTGGGTTGAGGTTGACGGCGAGATTTATACCGATAGTCAAAACGGCATAATGCGTTCCATTTGTACTATTCACCGTGTGACAGTGCCCATGGAAATTTTGGATAAGGCCGGTAAATACACCGTTTGCGAAAGAGAAATTATTGATAGAAAACCCTATTTCCCCGAAACCGAGGAAACGGTTAAAACCGACTATAATTTCTATCCCGTACCAATGGAAAACCCCCGTGTTTATCATGTTGCTGACACCCATAATATGACGGTGGAGCCCATAAAGGCTGCCAAGGTTTTTGGGGACATTGATTTGCTTATTTTAAACGGCGATATTCCCGACCATAGTGGCGCTATTGAGAATTACGATGTAATTTATGAAATTATCGGCGAGATTACTAAGGGCGAAAAACCCACCGTATTCTCCCGTGGCAATCACGATTTAAGAGGTTATTTTGCCGAGGCTATGGCTGAGTATACTCCAAACTATAACGGCAATACATATTACACCTTCAAGGTGGGTCCCATTTGGGGTATTGTCCTTGACTGTGGCGAGGACAAGGCCGATGACCATCCTGAATACGGATTTACCGTTAGTTGCCACGAATTTAGAAAAAGACAAATTGACTTTATAAAGCAAGTTATTAAGAATAAGGAATATGAGGATGAAAGCATCACCTGTAAAATGGTGGTTTGCCATAATCCTTTTACCAATGTTCAAAAGCACCCCTTCGATATTGAGAAGGAAATTTATTCTAAATGGGCATCCCTTTTGAAAGAAAATATTAAACCCAACATTATGTTGGCAGGTCATATTCACGACTGTTTCATTTCGGAAGTTGGCAGTGATTACGACCATTTGGGTCAACCTTGCGTTTTGGTGGTTGGTTCCGATAAGTCGAAGGGATACCACGCAGGTTGTGGACTTACCATTGGTAAAGATGCTATCGAGTCGGTATTTTGCGATAGCGACGGAAAGGTTTTTGGAAAGACTATTTTGAAAATTGAGGACTAATTATGCGTATATACGAAAATCCATAAAAAACAAGTGAAAACCTTGACATAGCCTTCCTTAAGGTATATAATTGTGAACTTGTGGGCGAAAGCATTATGGTAGAGGGCTCTTTGGCCGGTGTTTCAAGAATTCCCTGTTTCCACTATACCTTAAAGGTGGCAATATCCGAAAAAGGTATTATCGAAAATGACCTTAAGGTTAAGGTGCGTGAAAACGCAGTTTTCTTGCCTCGCCTTGGTTTTGAACTTCCTTTGGTGGAGAGTTCGAAAGAGTTTACCTATTTTGGTAGAGGCCCTGTGGAAAACTATTGCGATATGTACCATTATGCTCCCGTTTCGCTTTACAGTAGCGATGCTGACAAGGAGTATGTTGAGTATGTAAGACCCCAAGAACACGGAAACCATACTCAGGTTAGAGTGCTCCGGATTGGAAATATGGAAATTTACAGCGATAAGGCCTTTAAAATTAATGTTTCCAATTACAGTATCGAAGAACTTTATAAAGCAAACCACACCGATGAGCTCAAGAAGGACGGGAAGGTTCATTTAAGGGTTGATTATAAGGTTACAGGTATTGGTTCAAACTCTTGTGGTCCTCGAATTTCAGAAGAATTTAGATTAAAAGAAAAGGATATAGACTTTAAGTTCTATATTTCACCCAAGAAAGGCTAAGATTTAAAATGGCAGCAATTAAAGTAGATAAAGCGACTAAAAACTCGGCTAAAATCGGCTCCTTTTGTATTTTAACATATTTGGTGAGTTATTTAGCGAGAAATATTACCGGCGTTGTAACACCCTTGATGATCGGAGAAGGAAGTTATACCAAAAACTTTTTGGGGTTACTTACCACCGTATACTTTGCAGTATATGCGGTAGGTCAACTTGTAAACGGTTTTTTAGGCGACCGTATACGCTCCCGTTATATGATTTTATTGGGATGCTGTATAGCAGGTGGTGGAATGGCATTGTTTCCTATGTGGAACAATACTGTTCTTAATATAATTGCTTTTGCAATGCTCGGTTTTGGACTTTCAATGCTCAGAGGTCCTTTAATGAAGGTTATTGCCGAAAATATGTCCCCCACAGCAGCCGAAACCGTTTGTGTGCTATTTTCGGTTGCATCCTTTGCAGGTCCCTTACTTGCAAGTCTTTTAGCAATTATTTTTAAGTGGAAGTTGGTATTCTTCGTAACTGCTGCTTTCTCAGTGGCTATGGGTGTTGGTTCCTTTGTTTATTTCACAAATCTCGAAAGAAAAGGTATTATAACCTTTACACCCAAAAAGGAAAATATTTTCGGTGGAATTAAGAAATTATTTTTAATTAAAAACTTTATCTTTTTCCTTTTGGTGGCAGCCATTGTTGAAATTGGAACTTCTTCCATCAATTTCTGGATTCCAACATATATGACCGAATATTTAGGTGTTTCGGCCGAAATGAGTGCAGGAATATTCTCTTTTATGTCCATGCTCAAAATTGTTTCACCTTTTATTTGTATCTTCATTTACAGAACACTTATAAAGGATGTAATTAAGTTAGAGGCTACATTATTTATAATTTCGGCAGTATTCTTTATCTTACTTATGTTCACAAAAGAAGTACCCTTCTTAAATATTGCCTTGTTCTCTTTGGCAAAATTGGCAATTGGTTGTTCATCAACTGTACTTTGGAGTATTTATATTCCAAGCCTTGCGAAATACGGCAGCGTTTCGGCAGGAAACGGCGTATTCGATTTCACAGGTTACGCTGCGGCAGCACTGCTTAACGCATTTTTTGCCTCTTTCGACAACTGGAACGGCGTTATAATTTCTTGGACCGGTATGATGATTGTAGGTCTTGGTGGTGCCCTTGTTGCAGGTTTGTTAACAAAAGGCAAAAGTGAAGAAGAATAAAAAATCCCAAGCAGTTGTTTTTTTGCAACTGCTTGAGTTTTTTAAAAGGAGAAAATATGATTTACACCGTAACTCTTAATCCTGCTTTGGATTACACCCTTAATATCGACCTTCTCCAAAGGGGAGCGATTACCCGTTCTAACGGGGAAAATTCGGCTTTCGGTGGCAAAGGAATTAATGTGTCCTTGATTTTAAAGGAATTAGGGTTAGAGTCCACAACCCTTGGACTATGCGCAGGTTTTGTGGGCGAAGCCCTCGTTTGCGATTTGGAAAACAAGGGAATTAAAACCGATTTCGTAAGGTTGAAAGAGGGCAATACTCGAATTAATGTTAAAATTCGTGATGGCGCCGAGACCGATATTAATTGTGGTGGTCCTAATGTGCCTCATGAGGCTTTAGAGGAGCTTTTCGCAAAACTTGACACCCTTCAAAAAGGGGATGTTTTGGTTTTGGCCGGAAGTATTCCAACGGGTGTGCCTCAAAGTATTTATGCCGACATTATGAAAAGGCTCCGAAATAAAGGGATTTTGTTTGTTGTGGATGCCTGTGGTGCAGCATTAACATTGGCGTTAGAACAAAAACCTTTCTTGATTAAACCAAATGAAGATGAACTTGCAGAAATTTTCAAAGTTCAAATCGAAACTACCGACGACGCATTTTTTTATGCCGTTAAATTGTGTGAAATGGGAGCCGAAAATGTGCTCGTTTCCTTGGGCGAAAAGGGAGCAGTTTTAAGGGATGCCGAGGGCAAAAAATATTTTGCCGATTCCAAAAAAATAACCCCCAAGAGCACGGTTGGTGCAGGGGATTCAATGGTTGCAGGCTTCTTGGCGGGATATGTGGCCGAGGGCGATTTTGAAAAAGCGCTTAAACTGGGGTCGACCTGTGGCACGGCAACGGCTGCTTGTTACGGTTTGGCAACAAGGAAGGAAATTGAATATTACAAATAAAAAAGGACGGTTTTAACCGTCCTTTTCAGTATCTTCTGTATTTTTATTGTTTGTTATTGCAATATGATAAAAAACTGTTTTAAAAACAAAGGTCAAGAAAGAAATGAAGGAAAACGTTGTTCCAACAATTAAGAAAGGTAAATAGTATTTGCCACCAATAAAGGTTATAATTGCGATGGCAATACAAAATAGGGAAATGCGATTGAAATAAACGACATTATCAATTTGGAAAAGATGTTCCTTTAAAATGCTTTTTATAATTCGACGTATATAAAGCAAAATTCCTGCTGCAAAGGGCACACAAGGATAACATGTAACCATAATAACGGCAGGTAATGTATGGGCACGACCCATGGTTTCAACATACCAAGTTACTGCCCATGGTAAAGCAATTGCAAATGTAACCAAAAGTAAGCCAAAAAGGTTTGTAAGGCAAATGGCGATAATTAAAGGTTTCTTATTCAAAGGTCATCTCTCCTTATGGAATGGGGTCATATTTTTATTATAATGAGTTAAAGTTTTTTTGTCAATAGCTTAAGGATACCACTTAAAAATCCCTTGACTTTTGAGCCTTAAAATTATATAATAAGTCGGTATCAAGTGGCTATAAACTAAATAACGAGGTGTGGCTCAGTTTGGTAGTTTTTTGCCGAGCGCGTCCTGTGGACGAGAAAGCGAGAGTGAAAAAGGCGCAGCGGTCGACAAGTGAGGCACGGCAGTGTCGAGTCGTCGGGCACCGCAAGAGTAAGCCACACAAGTGGCGCGGACAAATTGATACATCAGAGCAACTGAAAATATAAAAACTAAATAACGAGGTGTGGCTCAGTTTGGTAGTTTTTTGCCGAGCGCGTCCTGTGGACGAAAAAGCGAGAGTGAAAAAGGCGCAGCGGTCGACAGGTGAGGCACGGCAGTGTCGAGTCGTCGGGCACCGCAAGAGTAAGCCACAAGTGGCGCGGACAAATTGATACATCAGAGTAACTGAAAATATAAAAACTAAATAACGAGGTGTGGCTCAGTTTGGTAGTTTTTTGCCGAGCGCGTCCTGTGGACGAAAAAGCGAGAGTGAAAAAGGCGCAGCGGTCGACAGGTGAGGC
>JAZSPH010000065.1:0-20017 GCA_045537355.1 Acutalibacteraceae bacterium | reverse complement strand
GTTTACGCTTGATTACTATAACGCTACTCCGACCAATCGAGAACCTCAACACGCAAATCGCGTGCTGAGGTTCTTTTTTTATTTAGTTTTTATCTCACACTTGAGATTTGTTATAACACTCATACCAATTATATGGAATAGTCCATAAAGTTGGTTTCTCATATTTTTATATAACAAAAACCGCTAAAGCAACGCTCTAGCGGTTTTTAATATTTTATAATTTACTCAACTTCAACCACGCCATCGGGTTTTATGGTGATTTTCATACCGTCTTTAACATAGTTTAAAAATTCATCGCCTAGTGAGTCAACAACAGGCATTGTAACGCCATCAACCCAAACATCAGCTAAAACAGCACCGGCTGCTGCAAGAGAGTCTATATGGTTTGCAAACAACATACAAGCAGGGCTTTTTTTCATTGAACAAGCACAGTAAAGTACCAAACCACCCGTGGTAGAACCAATGGTTTGAGGCAAACACAAAGCTTTTCCCAACAATGGTTTACCATAAATTTGTTTATTACTTTGGTCGCCACATTTAACCTCTTTATCACCAAACTGCAATGCCATTTGGAAAGATGCAAGGGTGTTAAAACCTTCAGTGGTAACAACTGCTTCAGCGGTAACTTCACCGGGAGTAACTACTCTTCCTTGAAACTTTTTCATTACTTCTTACCTCCTGTGATTGCATTTAAGATTTGAGCATCGGTGTAATATCTGGCACTTGTATAGGTGCGAAGCTTGTTGGAAGAAGTTATAACAGGCATTTTTTTGCACAAAGGATTGTTCATATACATAAGTGGACAAATATATGAAGTTATAACACCGGTAGCCTTGAGTCGGTCGGCATATTCGGTCTTGTTAAACTCTTCAAGCACACCGGGAGATGCAGTGAAAACAGTTTTAATTGTAATCTTTTTCTTGCCGTTTTTCTTAAGTTCGGACTCAATATTCTCGGTCCAAGTTTTAAGTTGTTGCAAAGAAAGATGAGGACAGCCAACAAAACAAAGTTTGGGAGCTGCATCGGGATTTTTCCAAATTACAGGATATTCTCTTTGCACTCTTTCAAGTTCGGCATCATCAATGATATATTCCTTAGCACCTTCGGCGATAAGTTTTTCGCCAAGTTCCACAGCTTCGGGGGTCAAGTTTTCAATATGGTAAAGTCCTACAGCGCCATTAGATGCAGTAGCAGCGCCAAAATCTTTAAGATAAGCACAAGCATCATCATCAAGTTCGGTTCCTATCCATTTATCAAGGCCTACAACGAAAGGCACATCCTCCATAACCTTCATACCGATAGCCGAGCCTAAAAGTTGAGCCTCAGGCTTTTTGGTGGTATTTACCTTTACAACCCAAGTAGCTTTACGGCCTTCATCGGTAAGCAAACCAAAATAAGGAACAAAACCAACAATAGAGCCCATAATATCAATAATACCCGAGTTTCTATTACATCTTGCACCCAAAACCGAGTTGGCATAAACAACGGCACTGGACTCGGCCCAAGAAAGAACTTCGCCTTTTTGAGGTTTATTACCAACCTCATCCATATAACAAGTACAGGTGAAGGCATTTTTGTCCATAAGGCCTAACTTTTCAAGTTGTTTTTCATAGAAATCCTGCTTTGTATACATAAACTTATTGAAAACGAAATTTTGCAAAAAGTTTGCAGGAACATTTTTATCAATAGGTCTCGGGTCAACCGAGAATTTTTGCTCGGATGCAACATCGGCATCGAGAAGTTGTTGCATTAAGTCATAAACAGGAGACATTACCTTAAGACCGAAAGAAGTAACTAAGTGATTATATTTTGAAGTAATGGGAACTAATTTTTCAGCCTCAAAAGCATCGCCGTACATTACCAAAGTTTTCATAACTTTAGCAAGAGTTTCGCCCTTTTCACCATCAAGAATGGCTTGTTGTTCTTTAGTTAGAATCATTTTGTTTTCTCCTATTCTAAATTAAAGTTTCATACAGGTGTCCCACGCACCCCAAATAACAGTACGAAGGTTGCCAACCTTTTGAGCATCACCAATAACGTGGATGTGTTTGCCCTTAGAAGCAACAGGGGTGGGATTATAACCAACCGACAAAATAACATCATCGGTTTCAACCTTAAAGGTCTCACCGTCCTTATTTTTAAGGGTAACACTTCCCTCTCCAATTTCTACAAGTGCAGTTTCAAGATATACAGGAACCTTGTTTGTTTTAAAGAAATCACGAAGATAACTCGTATTTGCAAGGCAAACACCTTTGGTTGTAATAAGGTCATCCTGCATTTCAACAATGACAGGTTTCTTGCCGCTTAAATATAAATCATAAGCGATTTCACAACCTGTCAAACCACCACCGATAACAACAACATTGTCGCCAACGGTTTTGGTTCCGAGCAGATAATCAACTGCTTCAACGGCTGTTTCGGCACCTTTTACAGGTATTTTCTTAGCCTTAGCACCTGTCGCAATAATGATTTCATCGGCATCTAAAGATTTAACATCGGTAACTTCGGTTTCCATTTTAACAGTAATGGGATATTTTGAAAGTTCACGGATATACCAAGCAATAAGTGCTCTATCCTTCTCTTTGAAAGAAGGTGCTGCAGCAGCAATAAATACGCCACCGAGCTTATCACTTTTTTCATAGAGAGTTACGCTATGACCACGCTTTGCGCAAAGGATTGCAGCTTCCATACCACCGATACCACCACCGATGATTGCAATCTTTTTCTGCTTTTTAGCAGGTTTAACGCTATATTTCTTAGATTGCATTGTTTCGGGGTTAAGAGCACAACGGGCAAGACCCATTGTATCGGTCAAATCTTGGGTATTAGCGTGACCCTTTGAAGATGAGAAGTTAAAGCAACCACTATGACAGCAAATACAAGGCTTAATGTCTTCTAAACGGTCCTCAATCATCTTGGTAACCCACTGGGAGTCAACAAGGAATTGACGAGCAACACCCATAGCATCAATTTGACCATCGGCAATAGCCTTTGCGCCAACTTCCATATCCATTCTACCTGCGCAAACAACAGGAATATCTACAAACTTCTTTATGTGTGCAACATCTTCGAGGTTGCAGTTTTCGGGCATATACATAGGAGGATGCGCCCAATACCAAGAGTCGTATGTTCCGTTGTCGGCATTAAGCATATCGTAACCTGCGTCTTGGAGATATTTGGCCGCTTTTTCGGATTCTTCCATACCACGGCCAACCTCAACATAGTCTTCGCCGGGCATTGCGCCCTCACAGAAGCCCTTTAATTTGGACTCCACCGAGTAGCGCAAGGAAACGGGAAAATCTTCACCACAAGATTCTTTAATTGCTTTAACAACCTCGGCAGCAAAACGATAACGATTTTCGAAACTTCCACCGTATTCATCGGTACGCTTGTTAAAGAACTCAATAGCGAATTGGTCAAGCAAGTAACCTTCGTGAACAGCGTGAACCTCAACACCGTCAACACCTGCTTCTTTACAAAGTTTAGCAGTTTTAGCAAAAGCTTCAATAATCTCGTGGATTTGATGCTTGGTCATTTCTGGACACTCAATATCGTGCGCCCAGCGTGATTTTTGAGGGCTTGGACTTGCAAGTTCGTGTGATGTATCAATAACAGGTTTAATTAAGGCACGGGTAAACTTGTTTTTATGTAACGGTGCTACCAATTCAGTAATAGCCCAAGAACGACCCATACCTGCAGTTAACTGAATAAACAACTTTGCACCGGTCTTATGGATTTCATCCATAAATTCCTTAAGGTCTTCGAACATTTTCTCGTTTTGCCAAAGCCATTTGCCCCAAAAAGTATCACGCAAAGGTGCAATTCCGGGGATAATTAAACCAACATTATTATTGGCTCTTTCAAGAAAAAGTTTTGCAGCCTCCTTGTCAAAATGACATCCCGTGAGTTCAAACCATCCAAAAAGCGATGTACCTCCCATAGGACACATAACAATTCGGTTTTTAATCTCCACATTTCCTATTTTCCAAGGAGTTAGTAATGCTTCATACTTTTTATTAGTTTTGCTCATTACGATTATTCCCTTTCTATTATTTCTTATTATTTATATTTGCAAGTGGGTTAGAATCCACTGCTTTTTTGATTTGAGTATCCGACACATGTGTATAAATTTGGGTTGTACCGAGGTTTGCGTGACCTAAAATATCCTTTAAAACCCTAATATCAACATTTCCGTGCTGATACATTAAGGTCGCCGCTGTGTGGCGAAGTTTGTGGGTGGAATAACCCATATCACCAAGGCCCGATTTTTCCAAATAGGTTTTAACGATATGTTGAACCGTTTTATTACTAATTCGTTTTTTATTACGACTAATAAATAAGGCATTTTTATCATTAACCTTAACACCTTCGTTAGGTCTGACTGCCAAATAACTCTTAATTGCATTAACACAAGCCGAGTTTAAATAAACTATTCTTTCTTTGTTGCCTTTACCGATAACCGTTAAAGTATCATCACTTGAAATACTTGAAAGATTTAAAGCGCAAAGTTCAGCAAGTCGAAGTCCACAGTTTAAAAACAAGGTTAAAATGCAAAAATCTCTTTCCTTGTTGTCCCCCTCAACCGATTTTAAAAGCTCGAGCGAGTCTTCTAATGTTAAGTGTTTAGGCAAGGCTTGTTTTACCTTTGGCGACTCCAGAAGCTCGGCAGGGTTAGCTTCAAGCTGATGAGTTTGCACCGACAAATATTTAAAGAAAATTCTAAGGGTTGAGGTCTTTCTGGCTCTTGAAGCGGGTCCGTTTTGGCGTTCCTCCTTGCAATAAACCATAAAGGCGTAAAGGTCGGATATAGTAATTGTCTTTATAAGCGAAATATCAACCGACTCAATGCTTATTTTCTCAAACTCCAAATCCTTCGGCACTTTTCCTCTGATTAACAAAATATACCTAAAAAAGGTTTGTAGGTCGAGATAATACCCCTCAACCGAGCGTGAGGACTTACCTCGGATGGTTTCATTATAGGTTAAAAAGTCCCTAATAACGGGAGGACAGGACTGTAAAATTTCAAGCCTCATATTTACAACTCCATTGTGTATATGATAAAATAATTATACCATTTAAACTCTCAAAAATCAATCTTAAAGAATTCTTAATAATTTATATACTTATTTCTTAAACGATTATATGATACAATGTTTTCAAAGGTGGCGAAAAGGATGTATAAAATATTAATTTGCGATGATGAGAAAGATATTGTTTCGGCTTTGAAAATCTATTTAGAGGCTGAAGGGTATGAAACCGTTTCGGCATATAACGGTTTTGAAGCAATCAAAAAACTTAAAGAAACCACTGTTAATTTGGTACTATTGGATATAATGATGCCCGAATGTGATGGCATTACAGCACTTGCTAAAATTCGAGAAAGTTCAAATGTTCCCGTTATTTTGCTAACAGCAAAATCAGAGGATACCGACAAAATTTTAGGTCTTAATATCGGTGCTGACGATTATATAACCAAGCCCTTTAATCCCGTTGAGGTTATTGCAAGAGTTCGTTCACAGCTCAGGCGTTATATGGAGCTTGGCGGCTCGGTAAAACCCAATAACGGTTTTATTATCGGCAACATTGAGCTAGACGACAATGCGAAAAAGGTAACGGTTGATGGCAATGCAGTTTCGCTTACACCAACCGAGTTTGAAATTCTTAAATTTTTAATGCAAAATGCAGGTACTGTTTTCTCCCCCAAAGAAATTTACCGAAATGTTTGGAACGATGAAGCATACGGTGCCGAAAACACCGTTGCCGTTCACATAAGGCATTTGCGTGAAAAAATCGAAATAAACCCTGCGGAGCCTAGATATTTAAAAGTTGTCTGGGCGCACGGCTATAAGATGGAAAAAGGTGTATAAAATGAAATTCAAACAAAATTTAGCCATTAAAATTGCTGCTGTAATTTTTTCTTATGTAATGGCATTCTTGCTCTTTTTGAGCGTTGCTTTAGTTATTGTAATGGGCTATTTCAAATTCTATTTCAGCACAGTAGATATTGTTAAAGAAGAAGTTTTAACCGAAATGGCAGAAAAAGAAGCAAGATATATTGAAAATATTTTAGACAAAGAAAGAAATCTTGAAAATTATTATAAAGATAAAAATGTTTTCTTTGAGATTACCTATATTGAAAGCGGCGAGGTAGTTTCAAACTATAACGGTCAAGAATACATCGCAACGGCTGACAGAGAGTATTACACCTATGAAGATGTAATTATAAGAAAAGATGAAAACGCAACCTATTGGGATACTATAGAACACCACACTGCCGATATCAAGGTATACATCGCAAAAGATATGAAGAAAAACGACCTGTTTTCGGTTGCTTCAAGCTTGGTTGATATAGGCTTTCGTTTAAGATATGCTTTGGTATTTATAGCAATTGGCTCTCTTGCATTATTTATTTTCTTGCTCTGCTTCCTCTACGGTGCCGCAGGTCATACTTCAAACGGACAAATCAAATGCAATTTTCTTGACAAAGTGCCCTTTGACATATTGACCGCTATTGTTGTGTTTCTTGGGGTTTTAAGCGTTATCTATATTTCTGAATCAATTTATCAGGATTTAGCTTTTGCAGTGGCTGTTACAAGCCTTATTGGAAGTGTCGATTATTTTATAGCCCTCGGTTACACTATGAGTTTTGCTACGAGAATTAAGACTGGAACACTTATTAAAAATAATGTTTTATATCACACTTTCAAGTTTTTAGGAAAACGATTAAAGAAATTCTTTTCGTGGCTTAAATATATCTACAACAACGCTTCCCTCTTGAAAAAAACTTGGATTATAGCTGTTGGAATATTAATTTTCAGTACATTTTTTATCCTTGGTGTAGGAGATGTTGTATCTCATTGGGCAAGAAATGAATTTGTTGTTATTATGCTCATAATAACCGCTGCCATAATTGCTCTTCTCTTCTACTTTGCCGTTATTTTGCAAAAAATAAAGCTTGGCGGTGAGCATATTGCCAAAGGTGATTTGCAATATAAAATCGACACAAAATATATGTATTATGACTTTAAAGAATTTGCCGAAAGTCTTAATAACATTAACGACGGTTTACAAGAAGCAATAAACGAAAAAATGAAGAGTGAACACTTTAAAACCGAACTTATAACCAATGTTTCGCATGATATTAAAACACCCTTGACATCAATTATAAATTATGTTGACCTTATCAAAAAGGAACAAATTGAGAACGAAAAATTAGTTGAGTATATCGATGTGTTAGACCGTCAATCAGCAAGGCTAAAAAAATTGGTTGAAGATTTGGTAGAAGCATCAAAGGCATCAAGTGGCAATTTGACTGTAAATTTAGCAGCCTGTAATATTACCGTTTTGCTAAATCAAGCATTAGGCGAATTTTCCGAAAAACTTGAAAATGCAAATCTAACCCCCATCATTAAAACTGATGATGACGGTATTGCTGTTTTGGCTGACGGTAGACACCTATGGCGCGTTTTTGATAATCTATTATCCAATATTTGCAAATACAGTTTAGAAGGCACACGTATATATATTGATGTTAAAACCGAAAAGGACGCTGTTTATGTAACCTTCCGAAACATTTCAAAATATCAATTGAACATTTCTTCGGATGAACTTTTAGAACGGTTTGTGCGTGGTGACAAATCACGCCACACCGAAGGACACGGATTAGGTCTTTCTATAGCCCGTAGCCTTATGGAACTACAAGGTGGCAATCTTGACATTTCGGTTGATGGCGATTTGTTCAAGGCAACAGTAAAAATTAGAACTCTATAATTTGAGGACGCAAATGAAACAGACAAAAAAACGCATACGTAAAAAACGAATAATTAAACAACTTCTTCCCTTTTTATTAACAATTATAATAACAATGGCAATGATTTTTGGTGTAATTAAAATTTGCTCACTATTCTTTCCTGATGATCGGTTTAATGGCTACGTTCCTGCTGCTTTCGGAGGCAAAATTTCTAAAAATGTTAAAACAGCTCAAGGCCTCGAGATTCCTGACTGGATTGATTCTCAAATTATCAATGTTCATACTACTGCTCGAACAGGCGCTCATTTGAAAAATATTAAAAACATTGTTATCCACTATGTTGGCAATCCGGGAACCACAGCCCAAAATAACCGAGACTATTACAATAAAATCGATACAACAGTTAGTTCTCATTTTATTGTAGGTCTTGAAGGAGAGATAATTCAATGCATTCCCCTTTGGGAAAAATCTGCAGCGAGTAACCACCGAAATGGCGATACAATTTCCATCGAGGTCTGCCATCCTGACAAAAGTGGAAAGTTTACAAACGAGTCATACAACAGTGTTATAAAACTAACTTCTTGGCTTTGCGAAAATTTTAGTCTTGACGAAAAGGACATTATAAGGCATTATGATATTACAAAGAAAATATGTCCAAAATATTATGTAGAAAATCCTGATGCTTGGAAAAAACTAAAGAAAGATGTTAAAGCAAGTATCAATTAATCGCAAAGGAGATAATTATGGCTAAATATTTAATTGTTGTTGATGTACAAAAAGATTTTGTTGATGGTGCTTTAGGAACCAAAGAAGCAGCCTACATTATTCCCCGTGTTAAAGCCAAAATTGCCGAATATAAACAAAACGGAGATAACATAATTTTCACTCGTGACACCCACACTCCCGATTATCTTAACACAAGTGAAGGTAAACACTTGCCCGTTGTTCATTGTATTAAAGATACCGAAGGATGGGAAATATATTCAGGTCTTGACACAGAAAATGCTCAAATTATTGATAAGCCGAGTTTTGGATTCTTAAATTGGAGTGAATTCATTGAAAATTGTGACGATTTGCAAATCGAACTAATTGGTCTTTGCACCGACATTTGTGTTATCTCCAACGCTTTGATTTTAAAAGCGTTGTTCCCTGAAGCCAAAATAAGTGTTGACTCTAATGCCTGCGCCGGTGTAACACCCGAAACCCACAATGCAGCCTTAAAATCAATGCAAATGTGCCAAATTAATATTCTTTAAACAAAAAAGAGGTTTTCATCACGAAAACCTCTTTTATATTTAGATTATTTCTTTTGCCAAAGCCTTAATTTGAGCAAAGTTCTCCTCATTGGGAGCCGACATGATTTTAACATTTGTCTCACAGTAGGTCAAGTTTTTGCACTTTTCAAGCAAACCGGTCATAACCTTGGTTGCCATCGGTGCCCAAGAACCGTTTTCAATAAAGCCAATTTTTCTATTTTGGAAATTACGCTCCACAAGATGGTCTATAAACTGTTTCATAAACGGGAAAATTTCGCCGTTATAAGTAGTAGTTGCCAAAACAAGTTTGCCGTAATGGAAAGCATCCTCAACGGCCTCGGCCATATCACAACGAGCAAGGTCATTAAGTACTACCTTCTCGCATCCTAAAGCATTTAACTCGTGTGCCAACATCTCGGCTGCTTTTTTAGTGTTACCGTAAACGGAAGTATAGGAAATTAAAACTCCTTCACTTTCCACACCGTAAGAAGACCAAATGTTGTATAAATTCAGGTAATACACTAAATTCTCGCTTAAAACAGGACCGTGCAAGGGACAAATTGTTTTAATATCAAGAGCCACAGCCTTTTTAAGCAAGGCTTGTACCTGTGCTCCGTATTTTCCAACAATGCCGATATAATATCTTCTTGCTTCACAAGCCCAATCCTCTTCCACATCGAGAGCGCCAAATTTACCGAAACCATCAGCCGAGAACAAAACTTTATCCTTACTGTCATAGGTTACGATAACCTCAGGCCAATGCACCATCGGAGCAGTAATAAAAGTAAGTTCACGACCACCTAAGTCTAACTTGGAGCCTTCGCCAACAACAATTGCATTGTCAGGAAAATCGTTGCCGTAAAAATTCTTCATCATAACAAATGCTTTTTGGGAAGCAACAATTTTTGCATCGGGATATGTATCCGTAAACAAATTAATATTGGAAGAATGGTCAGGTTCCATATGTTGAACAATAAGGTAATCGGGAGTTTTTCCATCTAAAACCTTGTTCAAATTCTCCATCCATTCTTTTCCAAATCGGGCATCAACAGTATCCATTACTGCAATTTTTTCGCCAAAAATAACATAAGAATTGTAAGCCATTCCGTTTGGAACAATATATTGACCCTCAAATAAATCAATATTATGATCGTTAACACCAACATATTTTATTGTATTAGTAATATTCATTATTTTTCCTCCTTAAGGGTAAAATCTTTGAAACCTTCGGAATAAACCTTTTCACCGTTATCCTTAACCCATAAAACATAGGTATTTTCAAAGTTTTTTATTACTTCTTTTCCCTCTTCTATATCCACACAAAACAAAGCAGTTGATAAAGCATCACCCACAGCCGAACTTTCGGTTATGACCGAAACCATTTTATAACCCACAGCAGGCATAAGTGTATCTTTATCAATAATATGGTGATAATTCTTTCCGTCAACAGTATAAAAACGCTGATAGGAACCACTGGTTACAACCGACATTTCGGAGACTTCTAAAACTTCGGTATAAGGGTTATTTTCGTGCGCCTCCGGATTTTCAAGACCAACTTGCCAGTTTTTACCGTCGGGTCTAACGCCAACAGTTCTGATATTTCCGCCAACATTTAGCAAATAGCCCTCAATTCCCTTTTCTTTCATCCACTGAGCTGTTTTTTCGGTTGCGTAACCTTTTGCTATTGCACCCACATCCAAGCTCATTTCAGAGTCTTTTAAGGTAATTTTGTTGCCTTCAATAATCAAATCTTCAATATTAGTGTGCCTATTGGCATTAGATAATTCATCAATTGATGGCAATTGGGCATCCTCGGGGTTATTAAGTCCACGATTTCGATATTCATGCCAAATAGATAAAACACTACCGAAAGCCACATTAACATTACCGTTTGTACTCTTATACATTTTTTTAGAAAATTCAAGCATTTCGGAAATTTTCTCATCAACCGTAACCGAAGTTTTGTTTTCATTTATAGTGTTAAGATTCACAAAATCATCATAACGACTGTAAATGGTATATAACTTATGGTATTCACCGAGTTTAGACTTGATTTTTTCACTATTTGCCTTAAAATCAGCCTCGTTTGTTTCGTATCCGATTATTGAAATTACCGTATCAAAATAGTCAAAAGTGTAATCAGTGAACTTTTGATATTCCTCTTTGCAGCCTACAAAAGGTAAAACAAGTAATAAGCACAAAACATAAGAAATTAATCTTTTCATAATACACATCTTTAAAAACAGGGAGGTGCAATGCACTTCCCTGTTTAGTCGAAAATTTATTTTACAGTAGCTGCTTTAACTGCTGCCTTAATCATATCAGCAACATTAATTGTGCATCCTGCAGTAACAAGGTCATCCCCCGCTTTTCCGGTATTGTCAGCTAAAGCTGTAATACCATCAGCGGTTTTGCCAAGGATTTGTGCATCGAAGGCATCAGCTTGAGCATACCACTCTTTCTTAGCGCCGCCATAAGCTACCATACCGTAGTTATCACCGGCATCTCTCTTAGTAGCAACATCTTTGCCAAACTCAGTTTCAGAAACGCCCTTAGTGTCAAACTCAACAGCAAAGCTTAAAGCATCGGTCTTGGAAGCAACGATTTTCTTGTCAGCATCAGTTGCTGTAGCAACAAAGGTGAGAGAAAACTCGTTTAAGCCCTTGGCTTCTTCGGTAGCATCTTTCTTGTCAGACTGAGAAGTAACGATACCAACTTGTAAAGTATCATCAGCAGTAGCTTCGCTCTCAGCAGCATTCTTAACAGCTTCTTCTAAAGCGGGAATGAATTCAGAAACCTTAATTGTGCAACCGGCATTAACAACCTCTTCGGTGCCTTTGCCGTCTTTTTCAAGAGCTTTAACTTCATCAATAGTTTTGCCAATTACAACAGAAATGAAAGCGTCCTTTTGCTCATACCATTCTTTTTTAGCACCGCCATAGGCTTTCATGCCGTAATTGTCACCTTTTTCGCCTTTGGTAAGTAACTCACCGGCAGCAACAGCTTTACCTTCAGAAGTGAAAGCCAAAGCATTATTAGCAGTGTCAATAGCGCATTTAACAATTTTGCCATCCTTATCAAGTAAAACAGCAGCAAAGGTAGCTACACTGTCAGCTGAGCCGTTGGTTTCGCCATCAGCATTCTTGATTTCAGAGATTTCAGCAGTAATGCCAATACCCATTTTTAAGGGTTCAGCCTTTCCACAACCTGCAAGGGATAAAACCGAGAACATCATTAAGAGAACTAAACTTAGGGAAATAAATTTTTTCATGATAATAACACCTCAAATTTGATAATTAAATTATACTATAATATCATATTTTTGTCAATTTCAAAATCGATACTTAGCAGTGTACTTAAGTAAGAGTATTCCCGAAATACCAACAAATATTCCTGCAACGGTTCCACTAACTGCCAAGACAGGCATATAAAAACCTATCTCCTTGGTACCAAGAACCAAAATTGCAACAATAACTTGGGCTAAATTGTGAGAAACAGCACCTGCAATACTTACTCCCACCTGAGAAAATTTTCCTAAACTTTTAAGCAACCACATAACGCCAAGGCTTAAAAAAGCTCCGGCAAAACTATAAAGAAAGGTCATAAAATTGCCGAAAAGCAAGCCGACTATTAGTAGTCTAATAAAAGAAACGACAACGGCTTCCTTTACCGAAAATTTATAAAACAAAAATATGATTATTACATTAGGTAAACCCATTTTAATCCCCGGTACAGCCGACCAAATGGGTGGCAATAAACTTTCAACAAAGGAAAGTATTATTGCCAAGGAGGATAAAACACTTAAAAAAGTTAATTTCTTAACCTGTGTTTTCATTAATTACCTACCTCCGAAATCTCAACAACAAGTTTATGGGGCAAACAAACAATAGTCTCCCCCACCTTTGAAATATGGCGAGATTCAACACAAATTTTATCGGGACAGTCAGCGCTCACAACACTAACTTCTCCATTTTCAATTCTAACTTCATTAAATCCATATTTTGTATCAATTTTTTGGGTAGTATCTTCTCTTAAATCCAAAACAGCAATCTTTTCACCATTTACGGTAATTACAGCCTTCTCGCCTTTTTTAAGTGAAATGGTAAAAACCAAAAAAGCTAATATAGAAATCACTAAAATTAATGAAATTAAAATCAAATCATTCTTAATTTTTATATTCATACTTGACCTTATGCCTTATGAATACAATGAGTTGGACAAACAAGGGCACAATTGCCACAAGCAGTACACAAACTGTAATCAATTTTTGAAAGGTTATTCTCAACCTTTATTGCGCCTGAAGGACAAGCACCTTCACATTTTTTGCAACCAATACAAGCATTTTTACAGTTTTTCAAAGATACAGCACCCTTATCCTCGCTTGAACAAGCAACCCAAACTTTGGAGATAGCCGGAACCAAAGAAATGATATTCTTAGGACAATCATCAACGCAAAGTCCACAACCGATACATACTTTTGGATTTACATGAGCAATGCCGTTATCCAAATAAATAGCACCTGTGGGACAAGCTCTCGCACAGTCGCCACATCCCAAGCAACCAAAACGGCATTTACCGGGACCACCATAGATTAAATTTGCAGCACGGCAGGTCATTTGACCGTCATAATGGACCTTAGAAGTTGTAGCATCACAGTTGCCATTACAATGAACATAAGCCACCAACTCGTGAACATCTTCAAACTCAGTGCCCATTATGTGAGCAATTTCCTGTGCTACACAGTCCGAACCGGGAATACAAAGATTGGTTTTTGCACCTTCCAAAACGATAGCTTTAGCATATTCATCACAACCTGCATAACCACAAGCGCCACAATTAACACTCGGCAAGGCGCATCTTACCTGCTTTACTGTTTCGTTTTCTTGTACCTTCATAAATTGGGCGGCAAGTGTCAACATCACGCCCAAAATCAGAGCAGTTACGAAAACAACAATAAAAGCCAACAAAATTTCCATTAATTAACCTCCGATTAAGTTTTCAACAATGCCACCGAAACCGAAGAACGCTAAGGAAACAAAGGAGGCAGCAATTAATGTTACAGGTAAACCTTTAAAACATTCAGGAACTTCACTTTCCTCAATTTTCGAGCGTATACCTGCAAAAAGTACCATAGCAAGTAAAAAACCAAGGCCACAGCCTAAAGAACTTACCATTGATTCAACAAATGTGTAACCATCATTTATATTGTTAATGGTAACACCTAAAACAGCACAGTTGGTTGTAATAAGTGGTAGAAAAACACCTAAGCTCTTATAAAGCGCAGGAATATATTTCTTTAAAACTATTTCAACAAACTGAACCAAAGCAGCAATCACTAAAATAAACAACAGATTTTGCATATAGCCAAGACCCAAACTGTTTAAAACATAATATTGAATTGGCCAAGTAACAGCGGAAGCCAAAAGCATAACGAAAATTACCGATACACCCATGCCAACTGCTTGATTTAATTTTTTAGAAACACCTAAAAATGGGCAAATTCCTAAAAACCTATTCAAAACATAGTTATTAACAAGAACCGAGGACATTAAAATTAAAATCAACGTTTTAAAATTTTCCATTTTAATTTTCCTCCTTTAAATTCTTGCAAGCCGTGTTACAAACACCAGCACTAGGACAGCCTTGACAAGTAAAATCCTTTTTGAAGGGAGCTTTGCCGTGGGTCAAAGCAGTAACAGCAGCAATCATAAGTCCATAAACCAAAAGTCCGCCGGGAGCTTTAACGAAAAACTCTATTTTATGGTCAACAATAAAGGGAATTTCAACTCCCGCAAAGGAACCGAGACCAAACACTTCGCGAACAGTAGCAATTAAAATTAATGCTAATGTAAAGCCAATTCCCATTCCGATACCATCCAATACCGATTTGCCAACGCTGTTTTTACCTGCAAATAATTCAGCTCTGCCCAAAATTATGCAGTTAACAGTAATCAAATCCAAATAAACACCTAAAAGGGTGAAAATATTAGGCAAAAAGGCTTGTATTAATAATTTAACAATGGTAACAAAACCCGAAATCACAACGATATAACAAGGAATTCTCACAGTATCGGATATAAAATTACGAATTGACGATATTACAGCATTTGAACAAATCAAAACTATCATTGCGGCAATACCCATACTTAAAGCACCAATAACCGAATTGGTAACAGCCAAAGTGGGACAGGTACCAAGAACCAAAACTAAAACAGGATTCTCTAAAAGGATGCCCTTTAGAAGAATTGACATATTATTGTTTTTACTCATAATCAGGCACCTCCCTTTAGAATTTTAACCGCAGTAAATGCATTGGCAATTGCCGATTTGTAACCATTGGTGGTAATTGTCGCACCACCGATAGCATCAATTTCACCATAATCAGTTTCAACTTTACCACTAAATTGATTATAGAATTCAGGCTTAGCACAAGCATCACCAATACCAGAACTTTCTTTTTGAGAAATGGTCTTACAAGCGATAATTTTACCACCTGCAGTAATGCTTACATTGATGGTAATATATTCATTTGAACGTGTATATTTATCACCGTTAATACCATAACCTGCAGCACGAAGTTCCAACACATAGTTTCCACCCGAAGTTTTAAATGCCTTTTGAACGTGTGAAGGCATATCGGCATAGCCCGTAATATCAATTTCGGTCATAGTGGAATTAATAATCGCAGCCGAAACAGTCTCAACCTCGGTCTTAACTGCATCATCGGCAGCACTAATAACAGTACCATTATTGTCACAACCAACAAAGGTTTCACCAACAACGAAAACATAACCTGCATTGTTATCGGCTTTGTAAACAGCAGTAACATTACCCTTTTCTTCGGTTATGAAAATTTCTGTAAATGCGCCTTTTCCTTCAGGTAATACTTCGTTTAGGTTATCTTTAAGGATGGTTGCCTCATCACGAATATCAACCGAACCACCACCTAAAATTATAGAAGCATTTAATGCATCTTTTACTGCATTTTTAAAAGCAGTGGTGGTTTTTGTGGCACCCGAAATCGTTTCGATGCCATCGATAGTATCGCTAGTAGCATCCTTTAACTTTTCGCCGTAGGTAGCTTCATATCCAAGAGTTTCGTTACCCGAAATGTACTTAACACCTTTAACAACGCCCTCGGAGTCGATACCGCACATAATAATTAAATCTGCGCCATAACCGGCAGTTTTAAGTTTAAAGGCATATCCACCGTTATCTTCGCTATATGCTTCCTCTATAGTTGCGGGAAGTTCATATTTAGATAAATCAACTGCTGTGAAATTTTCACCTTCCGGCAAAACTTCCTTAAAAGCGCCACCAACAGCAGCGTTTTCCTGTTCCTTAATAATGGGAGCAGTAATAGCATTTGTAACAGCCAATAATAAAGCCATTACCGAACAAATAATTGTTAAAGAGAGAACCGATTTAATGTTTTGTTTCATTATTTAGCCCTCCCGAAAAGTTTTCTTCTTGACCATACATCGATATATGGATTAAGAATATTCATTAGAAGTATTGCGAAGGATACGCCTTCGGGATATACGCCCCAAAAACGTATTAACACTGTAATCAAACCTGCACCGATACCGAATATCAACTTTCCTTTAGCAGTTGCAGGAGATGTAACGTAATCGGTAGCCATAAAGAAAGCACCAATAAACAAACTTCCCGAAAGAATTTGATACAAACCTGCGCTTAAACTAAAATCGTTCACAAGAAATGTAAAAACAAATACTGTACCGATAAAACTCAAAGGCAAAACGGGAGAAATCACCTTACGGCAAATCAAATAGATACCACCAATAAGTAAAGCAAGTTTGGAGGTTTCACCGATTGCACCACCAACATTACCTAAAAACAAATCAAGCAATTCGGGAGTTTTGCCATCGGCTAACTCAACCAAAGGTGTAGCAGTAGCAACACTATCAACGGGAAAAGAAGGCTTTGCAAGAGTTGAGAAAGCCACAAGCATGAATACTCTTGCGGTAACAGCAGGGTTAACAATGTTACAGCCTATACCACCAAAAATAGATTTTACAATAATAATTGCAAAAATACTTCCAACTGCCACTTGCCACAAAGGTGTATCAGCAGGCAAATTTAAACCTAACAAAAGACCGGTCACAACAGCACTAAGGTCGCTTGTTGTATCCTCTTTTTTAGCAAGTTTGTTAAAAACAAACTCAGATAAAACGCAAACAGCAATACACATCATTACAACCGACAGTGCTTTAAGGCCGAAAATCAAAAATCCGGCAATTGTTGCGGGAATTAATGCAATAATAACATCAAGCATAATTGACGTTGTAGTCTTTTTGCCGTGAATATGGGGAGATGAAGATATGTGTAACTGTGGCATTATTTTACCTCCTTTTGCGCGTGTTGACGAAGAGATTGCTTTGCAAGTCGGTTGTTAGCAACCAAAGGTCTGCTTGCAGGACAAACATAAGAACAACAACCACACTCCATGCAAAGAGGGGCGCCGGCTTCGGTCATCAAATCAAAGTCTTCGTTCTTTAAACCCTTAGCTATTGCAGGTGGGTTAATTCCAAAAGGACAAACATTTATACAAGCACCACATCTGATACAAGCAGTAGTCTTAGGAATGATAGTTTCAACTTCATTAAATGCTAAAACAGCATTAGTGTTTTTAATGACCGGATAGGATAAATCAGGCACCGAAATACCCATCATGGGTCCACCATACAACACCTTAGAAGGTTCGCATTTAAAACCACCGGCAAATTCAAACAAATCACTCAAAGAAGTACCAATAGGAGCAACCACATTCTTAGGCTCATTAACAGCACCACCATCAACAGTAACAGTTTTAGAAACTAATGGCATACCTGTCTTTAAATACTTACCAATAAAGGCAGTGGTGCTGCTGTTCAAAACAACACAACCCACATCAATTGGCAATTTACCTTCGGGTACAACCTTACCTGTAGTGTGATAAATCAACACTTTTTCGCCACCTTGAGGATATATTGAAGGTAGTGTTTTAACAGTTATTCTATCGTTATTTGCTGTGATATTTTTAAGAGTCTCGATTGCAAGAGGTTTGTTATTTTCGATGCCAATTACAACGCTCTCGATATCAAAATATTTAACAAGAGTCTCGATAGCAAAAAGAATATCTTCAGCCGACTCGGTCATAATCAGGCTATCGCTTGTAATATAAGGCTCACACTCAGCGCCATTAATCACTAAATGGCCGATATTTTTATCCATACTAAGTTTTGCATAGGTTGGGAAACCTGCGCCACCCAAACCAACAACGCCACTATTTTTAATTGCCTTCACAAGTTCAACCTTATCGTTTACAACAGGCGCAGTTATACCATCAGCCAAAGTTTGCAAACCATCAGCCTCAATTTTAATTGTTGGGACTGCTTTACCATCCGACATTACAAGTTCGGAAATCTCACTAACAGTACCCGAAACACTTGAGTGAACAGGCACTGAAAGACCATTGTCAGACTCAGCAATTACAGTGCCAACGGCAACATAATCTCCCTTTTTAACAACAGGAATTGCAGGAGCGCCAATATGCATTTGAGTAGGAATATTTACGCTTTTTGGAGGAGTCATAATTACTGCTTTGCAATTAGCAGTATTCTTCCTATGTGGAAGGTGGACACCTTTTAAAAAACCGCCCATAAGTATATTTCTCCTTATAATAAAATAATCGTTTAATTATACCTTAAAAACAGCAAATTGTCAATATTGTTAGTTACTAATGAATTAAGCTCAACACTAAATTTATTTTTCCACAACTAGTAATAATATGCAAAAAAGACCGTTTTTAAACGGTCTTTTAACATTATTCTTCATTAGAAATATATTCCTCAACAATAAAACGAGGTCTTTCTTTTGTTTCTAAATATGTTTTACCGATATATTGGCCTATAACACCAATTGAAAACAACTGAAGTCCCCCAAGAAGCCAAATTGAAGCCATTAGCGAAGTCCAACCTGAATCAGTATTTTCAGTGATATAAGAAATGAAAATATAAATAAAAGCCATTAATGAAGCCAAAACAACAACCAATCCCAATACCGTAATTAGAGTGATTGGTTTAATACTCAAAGAAGTAATCCCATCCCATGCAAATGAAATCATTTTACTTAAAGGATACTTGGTCTTCCCTGCAGTTCTTGGTTTTCTTTCATAAAAAACCTTTGTTGTATTATAACCAATTTTAGGAACAATACCTCTAAGGAACATATTTCTTTCCTTAAAGTTTAACAACTGTTTCATAGCGCGTTTGCTAAGAAGTCTAAAATCAGCATGGTTGTAAACTGTATTTGCACCCAAGAAAGACATTAATTTATAAAAAGCTTGTGCTGTAAAACGTTTGAACCAAGAATCACTTTTTCGATCAGAACGAACGCCATAAACGATATCAGCACCCTGCGAATTAGCCTCCACCATTTGTTCAATCACCGAAGTATCGTCCTGCAAATCAGCATCAATTGTGATGGAAATATCATAAGAATCAGCAATAGTTTCAACGCCTGCCAACAAAGCATTTTGATGACCAACATTTCCTGCCAAATTAAGACCGGCAAAATGTTTATCCTCGGTCGTTAATTTGCGAATAATTTCCCAAGTTTTATCGCTGCTACCATCGTTAACAAATAAAATTTTGCTGTTATCGCTCACTTTGGCATTGATAATCAAAGAATTTAAAACTTGGAGTAATTCTTTTGCCGAGGATAACAACACCTCTTCCTCATTAAAACAAGGAACTATTATGGCTAACTTTTTCATATCCACTCTCCTGTAAAGAGATTTTAACTAAAGAGATTATACCCAAATTTCTTTAAAATGTCAATTAATACAAAAAGAAAAACTCCCCCAAAATTCGGAGGAGTTTTAAATTGCAAATTATTAGATAGTACCAAATACAAATTTTGCAACGAAAAGTAATGCAATAATTGTAACAGGAATATCCTTAGCCTTAAACTTGCCGGTTAAAAGGGTAATAACTACATAAGAAATGGA
>JAZSPH010000002.1:0-55903 GCA_045537355.1 Acutalibacteraceae bacterium | reverse complement strand
ATTGCCACTGGTTTCACCTTTAAGCCAAAGTTCTTGTCTTGAACGGCTGTAAAAACAGGTGAGCCCCTTTTCCATAGAAATTTTAAGGCTTTCTTTGTTCATATAGGCGACGGTAAGCACCTTTTTGGAGTGAGCGTCTACCACAACGGCAGGGATTAAACCCTTTTCATCAAATTTTAGGCTGTTTATATCAATCATTTCAAATGCTCCTTACTAAAATGTCGTTTTCTTTTAAAGTTTCTTTAAGGTCGGCAATTTTAACCTGACCGAAATGGAAAATTGAAGCGGCAAGACCTGCGTCAATGTCGGGAATTTCTTTGAAAAGGGTAACGAAATCCTCACTTCCACCGGCTCCTCCCGAAGCGATAACGGGAACGTTAACGGCTTTTCTTACGGCCTTTAACATTTCAAGGTCAAAGCCTTTTTTAACACCGTCGGTGTCGATGGAGTTAACAACAACCTCGCCGGCGCCACGTTCGACACACTCTTTAATCCAACCAATAGCCTCAATGCCTGTATCCTCACGGCCACCTTTGGCAAATACACGGAACTCGCCGTCAACACGCTTGGCATCCACCGAAATTACAACGCATTGGTTGCCGTATTTTCTCGCTGCCTCGTTAATTAAATCGGGATTTTTAATAGCCCCCGAGTTTACACTTACCTTGTCGGCTCCGCATTTTAAAACTCGGTCAAAATCTTGGATGGTGTTAATTCCACCACCCACAGTTAGGGGGATGAAAATATTTTTTGCAACCTCTTTTAAAATGTCGGTGAAAAGTTTTCGCCCATCGCTTGAAGCAGTAATGTCATAGAAAACAAGTTCATCGGCACCACAGTCACTGTAATATTTTCCGAGTTCCACAGGGGAGGAAACATCGTTTAAATTTTCAAAGTTTACACCCTTAACAACACGCCCATCACGGACATCAAGACATGGGATAATTCTTTTAGTTATCATTTTGATACCTCAATAGCCTCTTTTAAATCTATTGCGCCAATGTAATAAGCCTTGCCTATAATAGCGCCGTAAATATCCATTTTTTTAAGTTTTTTCACATCATCCAAGGTGGAAACGCCACCCGACGCTGTGATGTTAACATTGAATTTTTCGGACAACTTGCGATAAAGTTCCAAGTTGGTGCCCTTCATTGCGCCATCCTTTGAAACGTCGGTGCAAATAATATATTTTACACCTAAATTTTGCATTTTTTCGCAAAACTCAAAGGGGTCAATTCCACTTGTTTCGGTCCAACCCTTAATGGCAACAAAGCCATCCTTAATATCAATGCCAACGGCAATTCTTTCGCCGAATTTCTCTAAAGCTTCCTTCAAAAAAGCTTCATCCTTAACGGCGGCAGTGCCCAAAATAACACGGTCAACACCGTTTGAAAGGTATTTCTCAACCGTTTCGATATTTCTAATACCACCACCGATTTCGGTGAAAAGACCTGTCTCGTTTGCAATTTGTTTTACTGTTTCAATGTTGGGGGTGGTGCCATCCTTAGCACCCTCCAAATCCACCAAATGAATGAATTTTGCGCCCTTCTTTTCAAAATCACGGGCAACCTCCAAGGGATTATCATTGTAAACGGTCATTTGGTCGTAATCGCCTTTGAAAAGGCGAACAGCCTTGCCTGAGACTAAATCTATTGCAGGGAAAATATACATTTTATACCTCGCTGAATGCTTTTAAAATTTTAAGACCCACATTGCCGCTTTTTTCGGGGTGGAACTGGCAACCATAGATGTTGCCTTTGCCTACGGCAGCAGTTAAATCTTTGCCGTACTCGGCAGTTGCGAGTAAAGAATCCTCGCAGTCCACAGCATAAAAAGAGTGGACAAAGTAAACGCAGTCGCCCTCATTAATGTATTTAAAAATGGGGCTTTTGCGGGCAAATTTAAGTGGGTTCCAACCAATGTGGGGAATTTTAAGGTCGCTTGGAATTGTGCCTTCCATACCGATTACCTTGCCCTTTAGAAGACCCAAGCCCTCGTGTTCGCCGTATTCGAAACTTTTCTCAAAAAGCATTTGCATTCCAAGGCAAATGCCCATTAAAGGGGTGCCCTTGGCCACCTTTTCTTTGATAATTTCGCAAAGACCACTGGCAAAAAGTTTTTTGGAAGCGTCCTCAAATGCGCCAACGCCGGGAAGAACCAGTCGGTCGGCATTTTTAATAACCTCAGGGTCGCTTGTAACCACAGCATCAACCCCAATGGCCTTAAAAGAGGAAACAAGGGAAAATAAATTTCCAACCCCGTAATCAATAATTGCTAACATTAAAGTACTCCTTTGGTGGAGGGGATTTCGCTTTTAAATTTTTCATCAATGCTAACGGCCTCTTTTAAAGAACGGGCAACAGATTTAAAAGCACCCTCAATTATGTGGTGAGAATTGTAACCTTCGAGTTGGTTAATGTGAAGTGTGATATTGGAATTTCGAACAAAAGCCTCGAAAAACTCGCGTACTAACTCGGTGTCAAAATCGCCGACACGCTGGGTTGGAATATTCAAATTAAAGCCCAAATAACTTCTTCCCGAAATGTCGATAGCAGTTAAAATAAGGCTTTCATCCATGGGAAGAATAAAACTTCCGTAACGCTTAATGCCTCGCATTTCGCCCAGACACTCGGCTAAGGCCTTACCGAGCACAATGCCGATATCTTCAACCGTGTGGTGATAGTCAACATAAGTATCGCCAACGCATTTAACCTCCAAATCGCATCTTGAGTGGCGAGAGAAAAGGGTCAACATATGGTCTAAAAAGCCACAACCTGTTTGGATATTACTAACCCCTGTACCATCAATATTAAGTTTTAAACTGATGTCGGTCTCATTAGTTTTGCGATTTATTTCACTGATTCTCATAAAATCTCCTTAATTTTTTCTATAAGAGTTTTCATTTCCTTGTCGGTTCCGATGGTAATTCGGTTGAAGTCTTTAATACGGTCCTTTTCAAAGTGGCGAATCAAAACGCCCTTTTCTTTAAGCTCTTCGTAAAGTTTAAGACCCGAAATCTTGTCCGACTTGGCAAAGATAAAGTTTGCCTTGGAAGGAAGAACAAAGAACCCTAAATTTTCAAGTTCCTTTGTTACCCATTCACGGGTTTTAATAATTTTTTGGCAATTCTCCAAATAATAATCATTGTCCTTTATTGTAGCAGTACCAATACTTTGAGTCAAGCGATTTATGTTATAAGGATTGGTAGAAAACTTAATTTTTTCAAGGTCGGCGATGAGGCGCTCGTTTGCAATGGCAAAACCCAGTCTGCCACCTGCAAGACTTCTTGACTTTGAAAATGTGCCAACACAAAGAAGGTTGTCGTATTTTTGGGTTAATGGATAACAACTTTCGCCGCCGAAATCCACATAAGCCTCATCAATTAAAACAACGCTTTCGGGGTTTGATGCTAAAATTTCCTCGATTTTTTGGGGTGAAAGGGCAATTCCCGTTGGGGCGTTGGGGTTGGCAATTACAATTAGTTTGTCCTTTGCCTTGTATTCATCGGTATTAATGGTAAAGTCATCTTTTAGTGGGATAACTTCACTCTCCACCCCGTGAAGTTCGGCAAAAACACTGTAAAAACCATAGGTGATGTCGGGGTAAGCAGCACCATTTTGACCGTAAGCCATAAAGGCAAAGTTTAAAATATCATCCGAACCGTTGGAAAGGAAAATATTGTCGCCGTTTACGCCAAAGAGTTTAGCCATAGCAAGTTTAAGGTTCTTGCACTCGGGGTCACAGTAAAGGCGCAAATCTTTAATTCCTTGTTTGGTTACTGCCTTTATAACATTTTTTGATGGGGGATATGGAGACTCGTTGGTGTTGAGTTTTATGTACTGCTTGTCTTGGGGTTGTTCGCCGGGAACATACTCCTCCAAGAGTCTAAATCTTTCGTTTATAAATTTGCTCATTATTTCTCACTTCTTATACTTGCACTTTTTGCGTGGGCAGTAAGGCCTTCCTTTTCGGCAAAGAAAGCTACCTTGTGGGCCACCTTATCAAGGGCATTTTTGCTGTAATATACAAACTGACTTTTCTTAACAAAATCATCCACCGACAAGGGACTTGAAAATCTGGCAGTTCCTGATGTGGGCAGTGTATGGTTGGGACCTGCAAAATAGTCGCCCAAGGCTTCGGGGCAATATCTTCCCATAAAAATACTACCTGCATTTTTGATTTTGTCTAAATAATCGAAGGGGTTGTCAACACAAAGTTCAAGGTGTTCGGGGGCAATTTCGTTTGCCACGGCGAAAACATCTTCCAAATTGTCGGCAACAATGATTTTTCCGTTGTTATCAATAGAAACCCTTGCAATTTCTTCACGAGAAAGGGTTTTAAGTTGGTTTTCGATTTCCAAGGCTACTGCCTTTGCCAAATTTTCGCTGTCGGTCACCAAAACGGCACTTGCATTTTTGTCGTGCTCGGCTTGGGATAAAAGGTCGGCCGCAACGAAAGCGGGGTCGCTGTCCCCGTCGGCAATAACCAAAATCTCACTTGGACCTGCAATCATATCAATTGAAACACGGCCAAAAACCTGGCGCTTTGCTTCGGCAACAAAGGCATTACCGGGGCCTACGATTTTGTCAACCTTTAAAACACTCTCGGTGCCGTAAGCCAAGGCGGCAACGGCTTGGGCGCCGCCAACCTTGAAAATCTTATCCACCCCTGCAATTTTAGCGGCAGCCAAAATAACGGGATTAACCTTGCCGTTTGCCATGGGTGGCGTGGTAATGCAAATATAGTCACAACCTGCGATTTTGGCAGGAATACTATCCATAAGCACGGTGGAGGGGTAGGCAGCTGTGCCACCGGGCACATAGAGACCCACACGCTCAATGGGTGTTACCTTTTGGCCTGTAATAATCTCGCCGTCTTCGTTTATTTCAAAGCCACCTTTAACCTGCTTCTTGTGGAAATTTTCAATATTTTTTGCGGCTTCCTTTAAAATTTCAATAAATTTAGGCTCAACAAGGCTGAAAGCCTCTTCGATTTCTTCTTCGGTCACCTCAAGATTATCGATGTCGGCCTTGTCGAACTTTTTGGAGTATTCAAAAAGGGCTTTGTCACCGTTTTTTGCGACATTTTCGATAATATCGGTAACAATATCGGTAACGTCAAAGGTGGGTTCGCTTCGGGCGAAAAGTTCTTCACCACTAACTTCGCCGTATTTTAAAATTTTAATCATCTTTTTTCACCTGTGCTTCTAAACTTTGCTTAATTTGTAGGATTTTTTTGGTTTTGAATTTAAAACTTGATTTGTTGGAAATCAGTCTTGCGCTAATGGGAACAATGGTCTCAAAAGGAGCAAGGTTGTTTTCGAGCAAGGTTTTGCCTGTTTCCACAATATCCACAATAACATCCGAAAGGCCTAAAATGGGAGCGATTTCAATAGAGCCGTTAAGGTGGATAATGTCAATATCACGGCACTTTTCAGCGTAATATTTTTTAGCGATATTGGAAAACTTGGTGGCAACTCGAAGGGTTGAAGATGTGTCATCCTCGAAATCCTTTTTCGCGGCAACGGCCATACGACATTTGCCCATATTAAGGTCTAAAAGTTCGTAAACCTTGGGCTCGTATTCAAGTAGAATATCCTTTCCTGCAACACCGATATCGGCAGCGCCACGCTCAACATAAATGGCAACATCCGAAGGCTTAACCCAGAAATATCTAACCCCTGCTTCCTTGTTTTCGAAGATGAGTTTGCGATTTTCTTGCCGAATTGAAGGGCAAGGGAAACCTGCCTTTTCGAACATATTGTAAACCTTTTCCCCAAGTCGGCCTTTGGGTAGCGCCACATTGATAAACTCACGGTCATCGGCTTTTACCTCTTCAAATCTTTCCAAAGTGTCAAGATAAACGGCAAATCCCACAGCACCTGCATTACGGTTCATTTTCTTCATTAAGGTATCGTACTGACCACCCGAAAGAACACGCTCGGCAATGCCCTCAATGTAACCACGCAAGATAACGCCACTGTAATATCCTGTGGAGTTGGAAAGGGAGAAATCGATGTTAATAGACTTTTCGTAACCTAAATCCTTGATGTAATCGCAAATGGCTTTAAGCTCTGAAAGGGCCTTTTTGGCCTCATCGTTTCCTGCCAACTTTTCGGCAGTTTCGAGAGCCTGTTCGGTGGTTTCAAAAGCAAAGGTCAAGGGGATTAAATCTTCCGTTTTGCAAAGGCTTCTCAAAGCGTCCGAATTTTTTTCGTTAATGGCAGTAAGAACGGCGCTTTTATCGTTAATGTCATACTGGGAAAGGACTGCATCCACAAATCCTTGGTGAGAAATATCTAAAACGAAGGAACTGCTTAAAGCCTCAAGACTTTTGAGGGCAAGGGACACAACCTCGCAAACCTCTGCTTGTCCCACGGCGCCAATGCACTCAAGACCTGTTTGCATAATTTCCTTGTATGTATGACTGGTTTCACTGATACGGTAAACGTTTTCGTTATAGTAATAACGCTCGGTTTTGTTTTCCTCGCGAGAATTTTTAATGATGGAAAGGGTAACGTCGGGCTTAAGCGCCAAAAGGGAACCGTCGGTATCGTTAAAGGTGATAACACCTTCGCCCACCAAAAAGTCCTTGTTTTTGGAGTAAAGGTCATACTCCTCAAACTTGCTCATTTTATAATATTTATAGCCGTTTTGGGTATAAAGTTGGCGCAAGGCAAAAACGGCGCGTTCATCATTTCTTAAGATTTGCTCGTTAATCATTTGTACTGCTCCTTTAGGCGCCGGATAGCATTTTTGTATCCACCGTCACCGTAGTTTAAGCACTTACTAACTCTACCAATAGTGGTGGTTGAAGCGCCTGTAATTCGGTTTATATCGTTATAACTTTTGCCTTCGCATAAAAGTTTTGCAACCTCCAAACGCTGAGAAAGGGCTTCGAGTTCTTGAATTGTGCAAACATCATCAAAAAACTTTTCGCACTCCTCTTCGGTTTTAAGAGTTATTATTGCTTGGAAAAAGTCGTGTAAATTAGGGTTTTTCTTCAAGTTAATATCCTCCTGAAAAATTGGTACTTTGATATAGTACCACGTTAGCGCACTAAAGTCAAGGTATTTTTTAAGGAAATTTCTTAAGGTTTAAGGTTTTAATTCGCTTGCTTTTAGGCGCAATATATTATATAATAAGGTGTTAGAATAGGCGGTGTATTATGGAAATTAAGTTAAAAGACCGATTAGTTATGAAAAAAAGCCATCCTTGTGGCTGTAACACCTTTAAGGTTACTCGAATTGGAATGGATTTTAAACTTGTTTGCGAAGGCTGTGGCCACGAAATTATAATACCCCGAGCAAAGGCTGAAAAAAACATTAAAAAAATTATTAGTGCTGATGGAGAATAAGTATGTTTAATAAATTAGATGCAGTTGTAAATCGTTACGACCAAATTGGAATTGAATTGACAAGGCCCGATGTGGCTTCCAACAACGAAGTTTTTAGAAAACTTATGAAGGAGCATAGCGAACTTACCCCCATTGTTGAAAAATACAAGGAGTATACCGATGCTAAAAATGCCGAGCAAGGCGCTTTGGAAATTTTGGCCGAGCCGGGACTTGACAAGGAACTTAAAGAACTTGCCGAAGAAGAACTTAAAACGGCAAAGGAAAATATCGAAATTTTTGCCGATGAACTTAAAATCTTGTTGCTTCCCAAAGACCCTAACGATGATAAGAACGTTATTGTGGAAATTCGTGGTGGCGCAGGTGGCGAAGAGGCTGCCCTTTTCGCAGGAAGTCTTTACAGAATGTATAGTATGTATGCCGAGTCAAGACGTTGGAGCACCGAGATTGTAAATGCCAACGAAACCGAACTTGGTGGTTACAAGGAAATCAGTTTTATGATTGAGGGTGAAGGCGCTTACTCTCGCCTTAAATTCGAAAGTGGTGTTCACCGTGTTCAGCGTGTGCCCGACACCGAAACCCAAGGCCGTATTCACACCTCAACTGTAACCGTTGCAGTGCTTCCCGAGGCTGAGGATGTTGAACTTGAAATCAACCCTGCCGACCTTAAAATTGATACCTTCCGTTCATCGGGTGCCGGTGGTCAGCACATTAACAAGACTTCATCGGCCATTCGTGTAACCCACATTCCCACAGGTACAGTTGTTGAGTGTCAGGATGAGCGAAGCCAGTTTAAAAACAAGGACAAGGCCCTTAAAATTTTGCGTTCTCGCCTTTTGGATGAAAAACAACGTGAACATGATGAGGCTATTGCCTCCGACCGTAAGGCTCAGGTAGGTACAGGCGACCGTAGTGAGCGTATCAGAACCTACAATTATCCCCAAGGCCGTGTTACCGACCACCGAATTGGTCTTACCCTTTACAAGTTAGACCAAATTTTAAACGGAGATATGGATGAGGTTGTTGATGCACTTATCACCCACTATCGTGCCGAGGCATTAAAGCAAGAACAGGAACAGTAATAATGGAAACATTAAAACTAAAGGACGATAAAAAGGGCACCCAAACTGCTTGTGAAATACTGAAAAACAGTGGACTTGTGGCAATTCCCACCGAAACGGTTTACGGCCTTGCCGCCAACTGTTTTGATGAGGAGGCAGTAAAAAAGATTTTCATTGCCAAGGGCAGACCCCAAGATAATCCCCTTATTGTCCACATTTCAGATATGGAAATGCTTGATAACATTGTAAGGGAAATTCCCGAAATCGCTTTAGAGTGCGCCAAAAAGTTTTGGCCGGGACCTTTTACGATGATACTCCCCAAAACCGATAAAATTGGGGACTGCATTTCCCCGAATTTAGATACAGTTGCCGTTAGAATGCCCGAAAACAAGGTGGCACTCCAAATTATTAGGGAGAGCGGACTTCCCCTTGCTGCTCCTTCGGCCAACACTTCGGGTAGCCCAAGCCCCACATCTCCTGACCACGTTTGGGCTGATTTGCAGGGTAAAATTGAGGCTGTTGTTTATTCGGATGACTGCAGTGTGGGTGTTGAATCTACCGTTGTTACCTTTTGCGAAAACCCACCAAGGCTTTTAAGACCGGGTGGCGTTACAGCCGAGCAATTAAAGGAAATTATACCTGATATTATTTTGGATAAGGCGGTTTTGTCCGAGCCCGAAAAGGGCAAGCAGGTGGCTTCCCCCGGAATGAAGTATAAACACTATGCTCCCAAAACTGAAAGTTTTTTGGTTGAGGGGGACAGTGAGGCATTTGCAAATTTTGTAAACGCAAAAGAAAACAGCGTTGCAATTTGTTTTAAAGAAGATTTGGGAAAAATCAAAATCCCTACCCTTTGCTACGGCGAAGGAAAGGATGATAAAACCTTGGCTCAAAGCGTTTTTTCTGCCCTTAGAAAGGTGGATGAAATGGAAGCCATGGAGGTTTATATTCACGCACCAACCAAAACAGGCATCGGACTTGCAGTTTACAACCGTTTGCTTCGTGCCTCAGGATTTAAGGTGATTAGTTTATGAAAATTATAGGTCTTACAGGACCCACAGGAGCAGGTAAAAGCAATTTGACCGAAACTGCTCAAAATTTAGGATTTAAGGTTATTGACTGCGATAAGGTTGCGAGACAGGCTGTTGTTAAGGATAGCGATGGGCTAAAAGCCCTTGTGAAGGTCTTTGGCACTGATATTCTTTTACAAAACGGGGAACTTGACCGTAAAGCCTTGGCAAGAAAGGCTTTTGCTACCTTGGAACAAACAAATCTTTTAAACAAGACCTTGTTCCCTTTTATTACCGAATTGGTGGAAAAAGAGTTTGACTGTGATTTAATTTTGCTAGATGCTCCAACACTTATTGAAAGTGGACTTAATTCGAAATGCCACAAGGTTATCGGTGTTTGGGCCGACCCTGAAATCAGACTCCAAAGAATTTGTCAAAGGGATAATTTGAGTTTAGAGGATGCAAAAATTCGTTTAAACGCAGGAAAAGATGAGCATTTTTACAAAGAAAATACCGATGTTTTAATTTATAATAACGGGGATATTTCCGAATTTAAAAAAGACTTTGAGGAAATACTAACCGAGATAAAGGAGAGATAGTTATGCTCAAGACACAGGCTGAAATTTTAGCAGAAGAACTTTTGGTGGAGACTAAAAACGGTCTTTTAAAAACCGACGATAAAACAATTTTAGATGCCCAAAATTTTGCCGAAGGTTACAAAACATTTTTAGATGTTGCAAAAACCGAGCGTGAGGCAGTTAAGGAAACGATTAAACTAGCGCGTGAAAAAGGTTTTAAAGAATTTGAGTTTGGCAAAACCTATGAAGCCGGTGAAAAGGTTTATATCAACAACCGTGGCAAGAGCATTGCCCTTTGCGTTATTGGTAAAGAGGCTGTAGAGCAGGGCACAAATATCAGCGCCGCCCACATCGACTCTCCCCGACTTGATTTAAAACCAAACCCCCTTTATGAAGAAATCGAGTTGGCACTTTTCAAAACCCATTATTACGGTGGAATTAAGAAATATCAGTGGACTGCAATTCCTTTGGCACTCCACGGCGTTTTTGCCCTTAAAGACGGAACCGTTAAAGAGGTATCTATCGGTGAAGAAGAAAATGAGCCTAAGTTTGTTATTAATGATTTACTTCCTCACTTGGCACAGGAGCAAAGCAAACGCACCTTGAACGAAGGAATTAAGGGCGAGGAATTAAATGTTTTGGTGGGTTCTTGTCCTTTCAAGTCTGACAAGGGCAGCAATCTTGTTAAACTTAACATCCTAAAGATTTTAAACGAGAAATACGGCATTGTTGAGGAAGATTTCCTTTCGGCTGAACTTGAAATTGTACCTGCCTTCAAGGCGACCGACATTGGTTTTGACCGTTCAATGGTTGGCGCTTACGGTCAGGATGACCGAGTTTGCGCATACCCCGCTCTAGGGGCAATTTTAGAGATTGAAAACCCTGAAAAGACTGCCATCACCATCCTTGCTGACAAGGAAGAGGTTGGCTCCATGGGTAACACAGGTCTTGAGTCCGATTTCCTTAAATATGTAATCGGTGACCTTGCAAAGATGCAGGGTGGAGATGAGACGGTTGCCATTAGAAATTCCAAGTGCTTGTCTGCCGATGTAAATGCAGGTTTAGACCCCACCTTCCAAGATGTTATGGAAAGAAGAAACGCCAGTCGTTTAAACTACGGCGTTGTGGTTACTAAATACACAGGTGCTCGTGGAAAGGCAGGAACCAGCGATGCTTCGGCCGAGTATATGGCATATATTCGCAAGGTTTTGGATGATAATAACATCCTTTGGCAAAGCGGCGAATTAGGCAAGGTTGACTTGGGTGGCGGTGGAACTGTCGCTCAATATATTGCTAATTTAGGAATTGATGTTGTGGACCTTGGTGTGCCCGTTCTTTCGATGCATGCACCCTTTGAGACCACATCTAAACTTGATATCTACATGTGCTATCGAGCAATGTATGAATTTATGAAATAATGGATATTAAACTTGGTAAATACCGTCATTTCAAGGGTAACGAGTATGAGGTTGTGGCCATTGCCAAACACTCTGAAACCTTAGAAGAAATGGTAGTATATAGAGATTTAAAAAACGGGGGCAAGGTTTGGGTAAGACCTGCCTTAATGTGGAACGAAACCGTCCAGCGAGACGGCAAAGTGTTTAAAAGATTTGAATTTATAAAGGAGTGAAAACTAATGTCGGGACGCACCGTTGCTGCAATTTCAACTGCCTTGGGTCAGTCGGCTCTCGGAGTTATAAGAATTTCGGGCGATATGGCAATCGAAGTGGCTGATAAGGTCTTTTTTCCTTTAAGTGGTAAAAAGTTGGCCGATTTAAAGGGTTATACTGCTGCTTACGGTCAGGTGAAAGACGGTGACAGCGTAGTTGACGATGGCGTCGCATTGGTTTTCAGGGCTCCTAACAGTTTTACGGGTGAGGATACTGTGGAGATTTCTCTCCACGGAGGCTCCATTATTTTAAGGGACACTTTAAGACTTATTTTAAATAACGGCGCTTTTCCTGCCGAGGCCGGCGAGTTTACCAAACGTGCCTTTTTAAACGGCAAAACCGATTTAACAAGGGCTGAAAGTATAATGGGTCTTATCTCGGCCGAGAGTGAGGCGCAACTTAAACTTTCCCGTGCTGCACATTTGGGTAAAACGGCTGAGAAAATTGAGGAAATTATTACCCATTTAACCAAGGCTGATGCGGCGATTTCAGTATACTCCGATTATCCCGATGAGGATATTGAAGGTCTTGACCGTGAAAGTTTTAGCCTTATGCTTAAAAACGCAAAAGAAAGCCTTGAAGAAATGCTAAACAGTTACGATGCAGGTAAAATCTTGCGAGAGGGCATTGAAACTGCTATTGTGGGCAAACCTAATGTGGGTAAGTCTTCGATTATGAATATGTTAAGTCAGGCCGACCGTTCCATCGTTACCGATATCGCAGGTACAACCCGTGATGTTATTGAGGAAACGGTAAAACTTGGTGATATTATTTTGCGACTTGCCGATACGGCAGGTATTCGTGACACGGGGGACACCATCGAGAGTATCGGTGTTGAATTGGCCCTTAAACGAATGGAAACGGCTCAACTTGTTCTTGCAGTTTTCGACTGTTCGAGAGAACTCGACCACGACGATTTAAGACTTTTAGAGTCCTTGAAGGGCAAAAATGTTCTTGTGATAATAAATAAAACCGACCTTGACAGTAAAATTGATACTAACATATTTAAAGATTTTTCTTTGGTGGAAATTTCGGCCAAGGATAACAAGGGTCTCCATGAATTAAAGGAAAAGGTTGCAAAGATTAGTGGCGTTAATAACATTTCACCCGACAGCGCAAACCTTATAAATGAGCGTCAGCGAGATTGTGCAAAACGTGCCCTTGATGCTGTGGAGGAAGCTTTTAGCGCCATTATGGCAGGGCAAACCCTTGATGCCGTCGGCATCTGTGTTGACGATGCATTAGATGCCCTTTTTGAACTAACGGGCAGAAGAGTAACCAACGAGGTTGCCGATGAAATCTTCCGTAGTTTTTGTGTTGGAAAATAAAAGAAGCAGGTTTAAAACCTGCTTCTTTTTTATCTTTTGAAAGTTTTAAGTAGTGTTACAATTGCGGGGCCTAAAATCAGGTTGGTCAGCATTTCGAAGATGAAATTTCCACCTGCAAGGGCTAAAAACATATAAGCCACAACATTGTTATATCCTGCGGCAACACCCCAAGGGGTAATACCCTCAAGGAAGAAAACTGCGCAACCTAAAAGGAAAATTCCTGTGTTGACAACGGGACAAACAATGGCAGCACCCATAACCGAAACCAAGGGGGAAAGTTTGAGTTTTTTCAAACCCTTGTAAACCACACCTGCAACAAAACCACAAGCCATACCCTTAACCATTACGGTTATAATTGTACCGGCCATACTGATACTCATAAAGGGAGCGGCATCTCCACTAAGGAGAACTACTGCGCCAAAAACCAATCCTAACCAGGTGGCAACACCAACACCACAGGTTGCAGCACCGATAACGATGGGTACCAATACCAAAGAAACGGAAAACATTCCGAAACGGATAAAGGAACCGAGCATTTGTAGGATAATTACAAGGGCAGTTAGCACTGCGCCGATTGTAATGGCCTCAATTTGTGCCTTTCTTTTTTCACTTGTCATCATTTTAATTACCTCCGATACTGTCCCTTAAAATGAAAAACTGGGTACAGTTCTTAAAATATTTGTAATCCGATTTCTCGGTAATTACCTAATTGTTCTTTTCGTATATAACACGAAGACCGTCTAAAAGAAGGTTCTCATTATATATAATATCAAAACTGCAATGGCAAATAATCTCTTTGGAGAGGCCACCCGTTGCAACAACGGTGGGCTTTTCGCCTAGTTCCTTTTCAATGCGTAAAAGTAAACCGTCAATCATAGCGGCAGCGCCGTAAACTAACCCCGACTGCATACATTCGGCAGTGTTAGAACCGATTACCGACTTTGGAGCCTCAATGGGAATTGAGGAAAGTTGAGCAGTGTTTTCGGTCAACGCTTTAAGGGTAAGGCGAACGCCTGCGGCAATAACGCCACCAACAAAAGCGCCGTTTCGGTCGAGAACACTAACGGTGGAAGCAGTGCCCATATCAATTACAACACAAGGAGCATTGTAAACATCCAAAGCGCCAACAGCACCTGCAACAAGGTCGGCACCAAGTTGGGAAGGGTCATCAATTTTAATGTTAAGTCCGGTTTTAACACCGGGGCCGAGCATTAGGGGGACAATATTACAAAGTTTGGAAACGGCACGGCTAATGCTTTTTCCAACAGCAGGAACTACCGATGCGATAATTGAGTCCTCAATTTCCTCGGTTTGCAAGGAATAAAGGGACAAAAGATTTTTAATCTCAACTGCGTATTGGTCGGCAGTTTTGCGAGTATCGGTAGCAAGTCGGGCAGTAAACTGAAGATTTGCTTCAAGGAAGGCGCCCAAGGTTATATTTGTGTTGCCAATATCAATGGCTAATAGCATACTATCACCCTTTCATACCTTATTATATATAAAAAACGGCAAAAATCAAGATTTTTATTGACAAAGGTCTGCTTTGCTGATATAATATCGGGTGCTAATGAGAAATTTTTATCTATTAGCTCCTTACTCTATTTAAAACGAATAGGGTCAAATGTCCAAAGGGAGGTGCAAAGAGAATGACCAATAAGTACGAAGCTGGCGTTATTTTCTCTGTTGCAGGTGGCGAAGAGGCTACTAATGCACTTAAAGAGAAAATCAATGAGCTTATTTCTAAGAACGGTACTATTGAGAGCGTTGATGAGTGGGGCAAACGTCGTTTAGCTTACCTTATCAATGACGAGGCTGAAGGTTACTACGTTTTCTACAATTTCGAAAGCGAACCCGAATTCCCCGCTGAGCTTGAGCGTATCGTAAAGATTACTGACGGTGTTTTACGCGTTATGGTAATCAAAAAGTAATGGAGGACTAAAAAATGTTTAACTTGGTTGTATTAACCGGTCGTTTGACCGCTGACCCCGAGCTTAAAACCACTCCAAATGGCACATCGGTAGTATCTTTTTCTATTGCCGTTGATCGCCGTTATCGTGCAGGAGAAGAAAGACAAACCGATTTTATTAATATCGTTGCTTGGCGTTCTTCTGCTGAATTTATTTCAAAATATTTCAAAAAAGGCAGCCTTATCGGTATTGAGGGTTCAATTCAAACCCGTAGATATACCGACAAGAACGGTAACAACCGTACTGCTTTTGAAGTTGTTGCTAATAATGTTCAGTTTGTTGAAAGCAAACGTGACGGCGCTCCTGCTGCAAGTGGTGAGCCTGCAAGCTTCAGCAATGCTGACGTAAACGATTTTGCCGATTTAGGCTCTGCTTCGGATGACGATTTGCCATTCTAAGCAATTAAAAAATTTAAAATAAGGAGGCTTTAACAATGGAGAACGAGAGAAACGATAGACCTATGCACAAGAAAGCTCGTAGAAAGGTTTGCCACTTCTGCGTTGACCGTGTTGAAAGCATAGATTATAAGGATGTAGCCCGTCTTCGTAAGTACATTTCTGAGCGTGCTAAGATTTTACCCCGCCGTGCAACCGGCACCTGCGCTGCTCACCAACGTGCTTTGACAACCGCTATTAAACGCGCTCGTCAAATGGCTTTACTCCCCTATGTAAACGACTAATCAAACCTGTTCGTACCACCCGAAAAAAGGGTGGTACGAAATTTCAAAAAAACCTTGACAAGGCAAACAAATTATTATATTATTGTAAATACGCCGATGTGGTGGAATAGGCAGACACAAGGGACTTAAAATCCCTCGGTAGCGATACCGTACCGGTTCAAGTCCGGTCATCGGCACCAAAAATCCCGTTCACGTAAGTGGGCGGGATTTTTACTTATTACCTTTTCACTCTTCACTCTTCACTTTTCACTAAAAATTCTTGAACGGGATTTTTGGGAAGTAATAGGTAAAAAGTAAGAAGTAATAAGTATTTTTGCAAGGCTTTGCCTTGCACTTTTTGTTTTATAATGCTATAATATTTTCAGAAAGGGTGTATGCTTTATGAAAAAACTTTTTGCTTTTATTATGATTTTGGTTTTGGTTTTTGCTTTTTCGGGTTGTGGTAATAAAAAGACTAATATCACCCAAACCGACGACGGTAATGACGCGCCGTATGTTGCGCAAAATGACAGTAAAAATGAAACCTCAAACACTGTTATCAGCAAAAATCAAAGTACTGTTTCCTCTCAAAAGACCGAAAGCAGCAAGGTTGAGTCTCCAAAAGAGTCTACGTCCAAAATTTCAGATAATAAGAGCGACGATAAAAAGACCAATACCACCCAAACCGATGATTTGCAAAACAATAAAATAATAATTACACCTGATATTCGAAATGTAAAGCTTTCTTTCAGAAACTCAAATGATAATGTAACAAATATAAAAAAACCATATTCCGTAGATAAAAATTCAAAATATGAAGACTACATTGATAAAAGCATTACGGAGAAAACTATAAGCTTTTTGGGAAAAGAATTTAAAAATGTTCCCTATTTAAAAAGCAGTAAAAATCCATACAAAATCCGAAATGATGATATTTTCGCAAATGAAGATATAGAAGTATACATAACAAAATCAGGAAAAATCAGATTTTTTTCCGCTAAAACTCCGCTGAATATTTTCCCGAATGAAAACAAAAATTCACTTGAGTTGGCAAAAAAATATTTAAACGCTATAATGCCCGATTTTAAATATGACCAGGTTGAGGAAGTTAAAAGGAATTATAGTGAAAATACTTGGTATTATTTTTGGAAAAATATCAACGGAATACCCACATCAGAATGTGTTACAATTAGATTAACTCCAAAAGGTGAATTTTCATTTTTCAATTCCTACGATGTTGGAATGTATGATAACATCGCAATAAAAGGTGTCGACAAAGAGGTTTATCTGAAAAAGGTTGATGAGTTTATTAAAAGCACTTATGGCGACACCATAAAAGGATATAGAATAGGCGAAGACGGACCGACTTATGAAATTTATAACGACAATAAATTGGAACTATCAATTCCTATTGAGATTGATGTTGTAAACTCACTGGGAAATAATATTACTTATGGAGAATATATTGTTGTTGAATTGAATTAAGAAACGAAATCAATCTATGACATAAAACAGTTTAAAAATCCATTCTTCAAATTATATGTAAATTAGCACTGTGGGTATAGACAAATGGTTCGATTATAGAATGCTCAGGTGCACCAAACAAAAAATCTGTTCTCGAAAGAGGGCGGATTTTTTGGTTTAATAGTTATTGCGCTATTTGTTGTGGATATGATATAATAGATTCAAAGAGGTGATGTTATGAAAATTGCGTATTTTGGTATTGATTTGTTTTTAAACTGTCTTGAAACTTGTATTGGTAATGGGTTTGAGGTGGCAAAGGTTTTCACTTTTACCAACGACCCTTATGACAGTGTGGAAAAAATCACCCAAATTGCAAAAAGTCATAATATCCCACTTGCGACTTTATCGTTTTTATGCTATAAAAAAAGCCGTGAATTTCACGGCTTTTATTTTTGTATATTGGGGTTATTGGTTCTTTCTAAAAGGTAGTCTATTGAAACGTTGAAATAGTCTGCAATTTTTATGAGTTCGGATATTCCGGGTTCTCTTTCGCCCGTTTCATATCTACTTATTGTGTTTTGATTGGTGTTTAAGTCAAGCGCCATCTTTAATTGGGAAATGCCTTTAGATCTTCTGATTTCTCTCAATCTCATAAAATCACTCCTTGACATTATTATCCCATGTTGGTATAATAAAAATATCCCAATTTGGTATATTTTGGAGTCCGTATTATTGTGGTATTGATAATAGTATTGGTTAATTTCTTTGTTTTAAAAACAAAGGTTTTAAAAAATTTTCAATTTCTAAAAATTAAAAGGAGAGAAAATTATGAAAAAGAAAATTTTATCTTTGGTATTAACAGTAATGATTATATTAACAGTTGCTGTTTTACCATTATCATCCCTTACTGCTTCGGCTGCAAGTTATCCCACAGTTATGCACAAAAACATGGGCATGCAAATATATTGTGGCGATACTGTTCCGTTAGTTTTCACTTATTTTCCTGCATACAATAACGAGAGAGTTACCATAAACATTTATTCTCCAGCAGGCGAGAGGGTTGCTAATGCAGAGTATGAAATCAACAATAAATATAGTAATTACGGTAGCATTACTTCTACATGGGATACAACCGGTTATGAACCCGGAAAATATGATATTGAGATTATAAAAGAATTTTATAGTTTATATTCCTGGCATACCGCACCAACCAATGGAAGTTCTTTTGTTACATTAGTTAAGCCTGATTCTTCTTATAGTTTGAAGAATTCCTATCCTACTGATAAAACACACTTTATAGTAAGAAATGATTCTACAACAGTTAATGTAGCCAATAAGGGCATTAAAAGTGCATACAATGCATGGCAAAAATTAAAGGTAACTGATGTTGCTATTCCTTATGAAATTCAAATGACCGAAATGTACACCGGCAGAGAAGCTGAAAGCATTGCGGTTTCTCAAAATATGTATAATCCCAGTAACAATTCTTCTTGTCAATGGTATTTGATGAAATTCGAGGTTAAGAATCTTGGAAAATCAACCCTCGAATTTTCAGATGTAATTGATTGGATAAATACATATTTGCCAACAGGTCAAAAATCCACTTTGATATCCACTTGCACTTTTGGTAGCTATCCAGATTATGGAACCGAAATAGAGCCTAATACAACCGAAGAAGCTTGGGTTGGTTTTTATGTACTTAAAAGCCAAGGTGTACCATTCTTAAAATTAGATAATGGTGCATATCTTGCTACTCATCCCAGTTGCTCGAAAGGTCATGATTTTGCCAATAACACAGCAGAACTTTGCAAGAGATGTCATGCTATGGCATCTAACCTTCTTGTAAAGGAAAACGGTAAATATTACCACGTAGTAAATGGCAAAAAAGTTGCTGACACCATTCTATTTAAGCATACCGACGGCAAGTACTACTATGTAAATAAGGGCGTAGTTGATTTTACTAAGACCGGCCTTGTTAAGCATACTAACGGTAAGTACTATTATGTTCAAGAAGGTAAGGTTAACACTGCAAAAACAGGTCTTGTTAAACATACAAACGGCAAGTATTATTATGTAGAAAAAGGAATAGTTAACACTGCTAAAACAGGCCTTGTTAAACATACTGATGGTAATTACTATTATGTAAGCAAAGGCATTAAAACTACTTCAACCCTTCTTGTTAAGCACACCAACGGAAAGTATTACTATGTACAAAACGGTAAAGTTAACTTTGCTAAAACCGGTCTTGTTAAGCACACCAATGGCATTTACTATTATGTAGTTAAAGGTGTTAAGAGCACTGCAACACTTCTCGTTAAGCATTCCAATGGTAAATGGTATTATGTAGAAGGTGGCAAAGTTACCACTTCCAAAACAGGTCTTGTGAAACATAGCGATGGCAAGTACTATCATGTAGTTAAAGGCGTTAAGACTACTTCAACCGGTCTTGTTAAACACACCAACGGCAAGTATTACTATGTTCAAAGCGGTAAGGTTAACAATGCTAAAACAGGCCTTGTTAAGCACACCAACGGCAAGTATTACTATGTAGAAAAAGGTGTAGTTAATAACGCTAAAACAGGTCTTGTTAAGCATACCAATGGTAAGTATTACTATGTAGAAAAAGGTGTAGTTAACACTGCTAAAAATGGTCGTGTTAAGCACACCAACGGCAAATATTACACTGTTAAAAAAGGTGTAGTTGTTTAATTTAATATTTAAGTTAAAACTTAAGTAATAAACCATCAGGGCAAGGAGAAAATCTCCTTGCCCTGTTTCTTTTAATAGTTATTGCCTGGTGGTTGCTGATATGATATAATAGATTCAAAGAGGTGATGTTATGAAAATTGCATATTTTGGTATTGATTTGTTTTCAAACTGTCTTGAAACTTGTATTGATAATGGGTTTGAGGTTGCAAAGGTCTTTACATTTACCAACGACCCCTATGACAGTGTGGAGAAAATCACCCAAATTGCAAAGGAACATAATATCCCACTCGGCACTCAAAAGGTAACAAAGCAAGATATTGCAAATTTGGAAAAATCGGGCGCTCAAATGATGATTGTGGCAGGGTATGCCGCAAAAATTCCCTTGTCTTCCAAGATGATGCAGGTCAACATCCACCCCTCACTTTTGCCAATAGGTCGTGGGGCTTGGCCCATGCCCGTAAACATTTTAAAGGGTGTTTCTTCGGGGGTTACACTTCACAAATTGGCCGAAGGTTTTGATACGGGAGACATTATTTTGCAAAGGGAAATTCCTTTGGCTGACAAAGAAAATTTGGAGACCTTGACGGCAAAGATTTTGAAAATCGCTCCCGAAATTTTGGGTGAGTTTTTGAAAGACCCCAAAACCTATTTCGAAAATGCAACGCCCCAAGGCGAGGGTGAATATTGGCAAGAACCCGGTGACCTTGACCGTACTGTTTTAAGTGATTACACGGTGGAAAAAGCCGATAAAATTTTAAGAGCTTTTTACGGTTACGGTATTATATATAAAGGTGTAACCGAGAATGAGTTTCTTTACGGTGAAATCTGTAAAAAGGAAACCGAGGGCGAGTGTTTGCCCCTTAAAAATGGATATATAAGGATTAAAACCACCCTTTAGGTCATATACTAAAAAGGGTGATTTTATGAAAACTGAAAGAAAACAACTACTGGTTGCCTTGGCAATACCCCTGCTTGTCGGTGGACTTTCGGCCTTGCTGACGGGTGGGATGGACGGATTTAAAATATTGAACAAGCCTCCCCTTTCGCCACCGGGTTGGCTCTTCCCTGTGGTTTGGACCTTGCTTTATTTAATGATGGGCTGGGCGAGTTTCAAGGTTTTAAATGCCGATGGACCTGAGTATAAGAAAAATAATGCCATGCTTTTTTACGGGCTTCAACTTTTCTTTAATTTCTTTTGGTCGATTATCTTTTTCAGGTGGGAAATGTATCTTTTTGCCTTTATTTGGCTTGTTATAATGTGGGTTTTAATAATTATAACCACGGTCAAGTTTTGGAAGATAGACAAATGGGCAGGCGTTTTGATGATGCCTTATCTTTTGTGGGTAACCTTTGCTGCTTATCTTAATTTTGGAATATATATTTTAAATTAATCGAGGAATTTTAATGGATTTGTGGGAATATTTAAAGGGCGCCGATAAACCTATTGTTCTTTACGGCATGGGCAACGGTGCGGATAAAATAATTAAGGTTTTGGATGAATACGGCATCGAGTTTAAGGGCGTTTTTGCGTCAAGTGGGTTTGTTAGAAACAAACTTTTCCACGGTTTTCCCGTTGAGAGTTACGATACATTGAAAAACCGATTTGGGCAAATGATAGTTTTGCTGTGTTTCGGCACCCATTTGTCCGATGTCATGGAAAATATTAAAAGAATTGCAAAGGAGCAAGAATTGTACGCTCCTGATGTGCCGGTTGTGGGCGATGGGCTTTTAAATTCCCGACTTTGCCATAGCCAAAGGGAGGAACTGGAAGAAGTCTATTCCCTTTTGGCCGATGAAAAATCCAAGCAAACATTTGAGAACATATTAAGATATCGCCTTTCGGGGGATATTTCTTATCTTTTTGGTTGCGAAACCGATGCAGATGAACCTTATGACAGTTTTTTAAAACTCCAAAAGGGCGAGAGCTTTTTGGATTTGGGGGCGTATAATGGAGATACTGCCCTTGAGTTTGCAAACAGATGTCCCGAGTATGGCCGAATAATCGCAGTCGAGCCCGACAGAAAGACCTTTAAGAAACTCGAGAACAACACAAAAGACCTTGAGAACATCCGTTGTTTGAATGTTTGCGTCTCGGACTTTACGGGTAAAGGTCATTTTTCGATGAAGGGTGGCCGAAATTCGGTGGTGGGCGTTGGTGCCCTGACCGAGTTTTCCACCGTCGACGATATTTTAAAGGGCAAAAAAATAACTTTTATTAAAATGGATGTTGAGGGGGAGGAATTAAAGGCTGTCAAGGGGGCAAAAGAGACCATTTTAAAGCACAAACCAAAGATGATAATCTCGGCATATCACCGAACCGAAGATTTTTGGACTTTGCCCCAAGCAGTTTTAGATATTAACCCTGAATATAAGGTGTATATGCGCCACTTTCCTTCCCTTCCTGCATGGGATACAGTGTATTACTTTATGTAAACAAAAACCACAAACCACTACATATAGTGCACCCTAATTTCTTTGCAAAAAAAAAGAAGTTTTTTTAATAAAAATATAAAAAGATGTATTGACATTTTGAAAAAGTTGTGGCATAATGACTATACAATATGTGTTATTGTCCCTTTTTGTAAATTATTTTTTGTTAGGAGATAGAAACATGAAGGAAAGATTCGATTTTCCAGAAATCACAATTTACTCATTTTCCGCTTCGGATATCGTAACAACAAGTCCGATTTTCCCCGGTGAAGGCGGAGACAATGAAATCGGCGGCGGCTTAATCCCCGACGGACAATAAGGATAGGAGGATACATATAATGAAAAGCTTTAAGAGAATTTTAGTTTTAGCTTTAGCAGTAACTATGTGTCTTACTGCATTTGCAATTTCCTCAAGCGCAGCAGGCGAGTTTAATCCTAATGTTGGACTTCTTGCTCGTTACAATGAGAACGGCGACAAAATTATCGTTAGTATTACTACCGATGTAAAATGTGGCGCAATGATGGCAACATTAACATATCCTACCAATGATGGTATTGCTCTCAGTGAAGATACCGGTAGATTTATTGAAGATGATGATAACAAAACCGGCGAGTTCTTTGATAAGACAACTGATGGTGAAGTTAAATTTGCTGTAGTTACTGATGATGTAACTGTTGGTTCTACCCACTGGGCTGACATTTGTTTCGACCTTGATGTTACAAAACTTACTGATGCTACCGAATTCGATTTCACATTGGAAGGCATCCAAGTTTGCGATATCAATGAAACTCTTGATGACAGTGTTGAAGTAGGTAGCGAGGCTGTTACTTTTGAATACAAGGCTTTAAGAGGTCTTGGCGCTCAAAAGGCTACTGCAGAAACCACTCTTCGTTTCGGTACCCGTGTTGATTTCGCCGGTGGTTCTGCTCAAGATGTAGTTGCTGCTAACAAAATCACTATCGGTGACAAGACATATACTGCCAGAAGATGCGGATATTCTTTAGGTTACACAAATAATGTAAGTGCAAACGATTTCGCTGATTTTGGTGTTGAACTCGTTAATGCTAATAGCATGGACATAAAGGTTAAGAATGCTTCTACCACTATATTTACTCGTGCTGAAAAGTATTATAAGTATGATCCTGCTGGTAACTACTTTGTATACACCCTTTCTATCACCGGTCTTAATAAGGATAGAGAAGTTTCTGTTAGACCTTATGTTATTTATGAAGGTGAAGAAGGCGGATACGTTGTAATCAATGGCGACGTATTAACAAATTCTTGCACCGGCGTTGCTAACGCTCTTACTTACATCGGTGATTTAGGCACCAATTACTATGAATAATATCATTAAAATTTCTTTAGTTGTTACTTTGGCCCTTGTTGTTGCTTTGTTTGCCGGTTGTGGCAAAAAGAAGACCGAGGAGCCTAAGAACGAAAGCAGTATTCTTTCCGGAGGAGATATTGAGGAAATTCTCGGTGATGACAGCGAGGAGGAAACCTCTGATATCGGTAAAGTTGAGCTTGTACCTGATAAGGATGAGGATACCGTTGATGCCGGCGCGTTAGATAAACTTGAAGGTTTAGAATCCAATGATTCTGATGCAGATGATTCTGACACCAACGTTTCTGACAATAGTTCTGAGGGCGAAAGTTCTAAGGACAGTGCTTCCGAGGATAAGGATACCGGTTCTAAAGATAAAGATACTAGTTCCAAGAATGAGGACTCAAGTTCTAAAGATAAGGATACCAGTTCCAAAGATAAGGATACCGGTTCCAAGGATAAGGACACTAGTTCCAAAGATAAGGACTCAAGTTCTAAAGATAAGGATACCAGTTCCAAAGATAAGGACAACAGTTCTAAGGACAAAGATACCACTTCTAAAGATACCACTTCTAAAGATACCGGTTCCAAAGATAAGGACAATAGTTCCGAAGATAATGATACCGGTTCTGAAGACAAGGAAACCGGTTCTAAAGAAGAGGGTACAAGTTCCAAAGAAGAAAGTTCGAGTTCTAAAAATCAATCATCCAGCAAACCTTCAGGCGGCCCAATAGACGACGAAATGGAGAAGGATACGGACAGTAAACCCTATACTCCCGGCTGGATTTAATTCCTAACAAATTTTTAACCCACGCTTCGGCGTGGGTTTTTTGTTGCCCAAATTAAGAAATATGATGTTTTTGTCAGGTAGTTTTTTTAGCAGTTGCCGTGCTAGATGGTGCCAATAATTTTCCTTTCTTGCCCCTTGGATTTAGAGTTTGGGCCCTTTTGGTACGACTTTCAATTTTGCGAAAAAAATAGTGTAAAAATGCTTTATTTTTTTGGGCGTTTGTGCTATAATTTATGGTGAATAGTTATGTGTAAGGAGGTAGCATTATGGCAAGAAAAATTCTTAGTATTTTAGCGTGTTTTTCAATAGCTTTAACTTTGTGCGGATGTGATATTTTCAGCGCCGAAACGGCTGAACTTTTATCGCCTCCGGAACTTACCGGCGACCTTCTTCCGATTAACACAGCCATAAAAGAAAGTGTGCGAGCTTCTTACACTTTGGAATACCCTTCAAGAGGAAATTATCGTTCAGCCATCATACAACACGACGTCAATAAGGATGGCACCTTAGAGGCCTTTGCTTTTTATAGCACCCTTGAACGTGAAACCACAAAAATGAACATTAACGCTATTGCAAATAAGGGCGAAAAATGGGTTTCTGTTGCAATTCAAAGTATTGTAGCAGGTGGTGTTGACCGTATTGAGTTTTCTGACCTGGATGCAGACGGCATTGATGAAATTTTGGTTGGTTGGGAAATTTACGGTACAAGCGAGAGAAAACTTGCAGTATATAGTTTGGGCGAAAAATCTCTCACCCAACGATTATTGGAACAATACACCCACTTTACCTATTGTGATTTAGATGAAGACGGAAAGCAAGAAGTGTTTATCGTTAATTCTTCTCCTGCCGAATCTCGTAACACAGCCTTCCTTTACACCTTGACTTCGGTTGGTGTGACAACAATTTCTTCCTGCGAGCTTGACAGTACGGTAAAAACCTTGAATCATCCTGTTGTTTCAACCCTTTCCACCGGAAAACCTGCAATTTACATTGATGAAATCAAGGGCGTTGGCGCTGTTACTGAGGTATTATTCCTTGAAAAGGGACAACTGCAAAATCCCTTTATGAATCCCGAAACAAGAGAAACAACCTTGACACTCAGAACTGCAACCCTTGAAAGTCGCGATATTGACTCGGATGGAATTATTGAAATTCCCATTAGGTATGAAGTTGCCACCGTTACAAAAAGCAACGAGGGTGAGAAACAGTATTTGACCGACTGGTGTTCTTATACAGGTGAAACCCTAACCTCCAAACTCACAACATATATGAATCTTAACGATAAATTTTATTATGCTATCCCTAAAAAGTGGTTGGGTTCCATTGCTATCTTAAGCGACCCTGAAAATTCCTTGACCGAGATTTATGGTTTTGACAGTGAAAATAACGTTTCCACCGATCGGTTGCTTTACATTAAGGCAGTCGGCAAGAAAGAATGGGATGCAGGGGAATATAAAGGCGAGGATGTTATTGAAATTGTTAATAATGGAGAGACCTCTCTTGTTTGTTATATTTCCGAACTGGCAAAATCCCAAGGCGTTACAGCCGAGAAGGTTAAAAACGACTTAAAATTTTATTAGGAGAGTGAAAACTTGTGAAAAGAATACTTATTGTTGAAGATGAAGCAGCTATTCGCGAGTTTGAGGCAATTAATCTCAAAAGAGTGGGTTATGATATTACCGAAGCCGGCTCGGGTGAAGAGGCTTTGGATATTTACGATAATGACCTTGAAGGATTTCAAATTGCCCTTTTAGATATTTCAATGCCCGGTATGGACGGATTCACACTTTGCAAAGAGTTAAGACAAAGAAGCGAAACCCTGGGAATTATAATGTTGACCGCAAGAACCCAGGAAATGGACAAAATCAGTGGCTTGATGTTGGGGGCAGATGATTATATAACCAAGCCCTTTAGCCCTACCGAATTGTTGGCTCGTGTGGACTCCCTTTATCGCCGAGTTGAAATGCAAAACAAAAAGGTTACCCCTGTTCAAAGCGATGATATAACCTTGGGTGATTTTACTTTGAATTTAAGACGCCGTACCTTGGTTAAAAACGGCAAAAATATCGAACTTACTCAGGTTGAGTTCCAAATGATTGAATATTTCTTCTCAAACCCTGATATTGCTCTTGATCGTACCGATATTCTTAACAAGGTTTGGGGTACAGGTTATTTTGGTGAAGAAAAGATTGTTGATGTAAACATCCGTCGCCTACGTAAAAAGGTGGAGGATGACCCGTCCGAGCCCCGACATTTGTTAACCGTTTGGGGTATGGGATATAAGTGGAACACAAATTAAAAAAATAAATTAAACTTTAGGAAAGGAGAAGGCAAGTTTGAAAATTTTAAACAAGATAAATTTCAAGGGAATTACTGCCCGTTGGTTTTTAAACGTATTTTTAATTGTGGCTGTTTTTGTAACCGTTGCAACTGTGTCTTTCTCCATAATTTTCCGTTCGGTTTATTACGAAAGAATTGAATCCTTGGCAAACGATTATGCCCATGAATTTAATGTTTTAGAGGGTGCAACAAAACAAAGTTTCAAGGATTCTGCCATTGAAATTGCAGGAAACTTTAAATACAAAACAAAAATCGAAGTTCAGGTTTTTGACCATAATGGCGAGATGGCAGTTTCGACCACGGGTTTCCAACTAAACGAGTATGAAAAACTTGATTATTCAAAGGCTATTGAAACAAAGAAGGCTCAAACCATGAAAACTAAAACCAGCGATGGTGAAAGCATTTTGGTTTGTTCTACCCCTTTGTATGATATTTCCGGAAACTTTTTGGGTGTTTACCGTTGGATTGTTTCCCTTAAAGCAGTTAACAAAATGTGCAACATATTCACCTTAATGTCCGGTCTTTCGGGCTTTGCCGTTCTTGTGATTTTCGGTTTTTCGGGTATTTATTTCATTAAATCCATCGTAATTCCCATAAACGCCGTTGGTAATATGGCAAGAAAAATCGCAATGGGTGATTTTGAATCGAGAATTGAAATCGGAAAAGATGATGAAATCGGTCAGTTGGGCGAGTCGATTAACTATATGGCTTCGGAACTTCAGGCCGCCCAAAACCTAAAAAACGATTTTATTTCTTCGGTGTCCCACGAACTCAGAACCCCTCTCACTGCTATTAGGGGTTGGGGTGAAACAGCAAAAATGAGTGTTGGCACCGACGATGAACTTGTAAACCGTGGTCTTGATGTGGTGCTTAGCGAGGCAAACCGTTTGTCGGGTCTTGTGGAAGAGTTGCTTGACTTCTCCCGTATGGAAACAGGCCGACTTCAGGTGCTTTCGGTTCCCTTGGATGTTACAAGGATTTTATCCGAATCGGCCGATATGTATGCCGAACTTGCCCGTCAAAACGGAATTGATTTTATTTGCAATGCCAACTTAGATGAAATTCAGGTTTTGGGCGACCAAGACCGTTTGAAACAGGTATTTATCAACATCATTGATAACGCAGTTAAGTATACCGAAAGTGGTGGTCAGGTGCTTATCACCCAAACCACCGAAAAAGCCTGTGTCAGAATTACCGTTTCGGATACGGGTGTCGGAATACCTGCCCAGGATATTGACAGGGTTAAAGAGAAATTTTATAAAGCAAACAAGACTGTCCGTGGTTCGGGTATCGGTCTTGCAGTTGCCGATGAAATTATAAAACAGCATTCGGGGCTTTTGTTTATTGAAAGTACCGAGGGCGCAGGTACGACCGTTACCATAGTTTTACCCATTTATGAACCTGAGGAAGAAATCGCCCCACAAGAGGATGAGATTCCTTTGAGTTCGGTAAGCGAAAATACAAGCGAGGAAACAAATGAGCAAATGTAAATATACTTCAATCGGTGGCCAGGCCTTGATTGAAGGAATTATGATGAAATCTCCCACCAAATCTGCAATGGCAGTCAGAACAAAAGAGGGAGAAATCGAGATTTGTGATGCCCAGGAAATTAATCTCAAGAAAAAATGCAAAATCTTTTCACTCCCCTTGATAAGAGGTGTGGTGGCCTTTATTGAGTCTATGATAAACGGCTATAAAGCGCTTATGCTTTCGGCCGAGAAATCGGGATTTACCGATTTGGATGAGGACGAGAAACCCAAAACCGAGACGGAAGAGAAAAAGCAAAACGTATTGATTAGCGTGATTATGATAATCGGTGCAGTTTTGGGTGCCTTCTTGGCGCTTGTTTTATTTACAGCACTGCCCCGTTATTTAGTTGGACTGCTTGAGTGGCTTTTCAAAAGTGATTTTTCGGCAGTAAGCCGTTCTTTAATTGAACAGTCGGTGAAACTCACCGTTTTCGTGACTTATGTTTGGCTCGTTTCCTTTATGAATGATATAAAACGAACTTTTATGTACCATGGCGCTGAGCACAAAACCATCTTTTGTTTTGAAAAGGGTCTTCCATTGACTGTGGAAAACGTGAGAGAACAAAAGCGTTTTCATCCCCGTTGCGGAACATCCTTTATGATACTTATGATTCTTTTAAGTGTTGTAATTTCCACAGTTGTCCAAATCTTGTTTAAGGGTGTTTATGACTCGGCAATAGTTTGGATTGCAATTAAGGTTTTACTTATTCCTTTGACCTGTGGCGTGGGTTACGAAGTTTTAAAACTTTGTGGAAAATACGATAATATTGTAACAAAAATCATTTCGGCTCCCGGTCTTTGGCTACAAAGAATAACCACCAAAGAGCCCGATGACGGTATGATAGAAATTGCTATCGCAGCCCTTAATGCTTGTAACACCGAGGAAGAAAATAATGACGATATTTGAGGCTTATAACTCAACCAAGAAAAAGTTGGAAGCGGCAGGGGTTAGGGACTACGTTTTCGAAGCCAAGCAAATTATAATGCACGTAACAGGCTTTACCCCAACACAAATTTTAACCGATTATAACAAGCCTTTGACCGAGTTTCAGGAGAATAATTTAATTGCTATTGTCCATCAGCGAGAGGTTCATTACCCCTTGCAGTACATTTTCGGCAACTGGGATTTTTATGGCAGAACCTTTAAGGTGGGCGTGGGTGTCTTAATTCCCCGTGCCGACACCGAAGTGGTTGTGGAAACTGCTATCGCAAGTTTGACCGAGACAAAGGCCCCAAAAATTTTGGACCTTTGCGCCGGAACGGGTTGCATTGGAATTACCATCGACCTTGAAATACCCGACTCGGAAGTGACGTTAATTGAAAAGTATGATGAGGCTTTAAGGTACGCAAAGGAAAATGTGGAACTTAACAATTCCAAAGCCACGGTTTTAAAGGGCGATATTTTCGAGACTCCTGAATTCGAGGATGAGAGTTTTGACTTGGTGGTAAGTAATCCGCCATACATCCCCGAAGATGAGATGAAATATTGCTCACCCGAGGTTCAGTTTGAGCCCGAGACGGCTCTTTTGGCCGAGGATGAGGGCTTGGAATTTTATAAAGCAATAATTAATAATTACACCCCTTGTATAAAGAAGGGTGGAAAACTTTGTTTTGAGGTAGGTTTTAAACAGGCCGAAAAGGTTAAAGACCTACTTTGTGCAAAGGGATATTTAAACATAGAAATTAAAAACGACCTTAACGGCATTGGAAGATGCGTTATTGGTACTAAAGATAACGGAGGAAACTAAAATGGCTAAAGTTCAAGGAAAAGCTCCCGCAAGAAGAGTTGAAGATGAAGAAAAGATAAAAGCCCTTAAAACTGCGATGGACCAAATCGAAAAGAAGTTTGGTAAAGGCGCCGTTATGCTCTTGGGCGAAAATGTTGGTATGAATGTTGAGCATATTAAGACAGGCTCACTTATGCTTGATATGGCTTTAGGTATTGGTGGTATTCCAAAGGGAAGAATTGTTGAAATTTTTGGACCTGAATCTTCAGGTAAAACCACCGTTGCTCTCCACTGTGTTGCCGAGGCTCAAAAAGCAGGTGGCACTGCTGCATTTATTGACGTTGAACATGCCCTTGACCCTGTTTACGCTGAAAAATTGGGTGTAGATATTGATTCTTTGCTGGTTTCTCAACCCGATTCGGGCGAACAAGCATTGGAAATTGCCGAAGCTTTAGTTCGTTCAGGTGCTATTCAGTTGTTGGTTATCGACTCGGTTGCAGCGTTGGTTACTAAGGCTGAAATTGATGGCGAAATGGGTGACAGCCACGTTGGACAACTCGCTCGTTTAATGTCACAAGCAATGAGAAAGTTGGCAGGTGCCCTTTCCAAAACAGGTTGCGCTGCTATCTTTATTAACCAACTTCGTGAAAAAATAGGTGTTATGTACGGAAACCCCGAAACCACCCCGGGTGGTCGTGCTTTGAAGTTCTACTCAAGTGTTAGAATTGATGTTAGAAAGGGCGAGGCTATTAAGGACGGTGCCGAGGTTATCGGTAACAACACCCGTGTTAAAATTGTTAAGAACAAGGTTGCTCCCCCATTTAAGACTGCCGAGTTTGATATTATTTACGGTAAGGGCATTTCCCACACAGGCGAAATTCTTGATGCCGGTGTTGAACTTGGAATTTTGAAAAAATCGGGCGCTTGGTTCTACTATGGCGATATTCGTTTAGGCCAAGGCCGTGACAATGCAAAACAACTTTTCGAGGATAACCCTGAGTTGGCTGAGGAAATCGAGAACAAGATTATCGCAACCTTGAAGGAAGGTCCCGAAGCTGTTATCGAGGCCGGGGAGATTGAAATTATGCCCGAGGAACCCACTTCAAGACCCCGTAAAAAGGTTGACATCGACATTGCGGTTGACGAAGATTAATGAAAATTGTAGAGATTAAACCCTCTAAACTTCACCTGAATTCGGTTTCCTTTTCAAACGGACAGGAAGTCTTGCTCGATAAGGATGTTTGCGCCGAACATAGTTTAACGACCGATATGGAAATTGGGAGCGAGGAACTTGAAAATCTCAAATTTCAGTCGGACTATGTAAGGGCAAAGGCAAGTGCCCTTTGGTATTTGGACCGAATGGATTACAGCGAAAAGGCGCTTTTCGATAAACTTATTCAAAAAGGTTTTGATAAAAAAGCCTCAAGCGCTGTTATTGCAAAACTTGTGGAGTTAGGTCTTCTTGATGACCGTCGTTTCGGTGAAAGGCTTTGTGAAAAGTTGATTTCATCGGGCAATTCCAAACGAGCGGCAATGCAAAAAATGTTTCAAAAAGGTTTGCCTTATGACCTTTGCCGTGAACTTTTGGAAGAAAACGATTCGGATGAAGAAGATGCGATTTTAAAACTTATCGAGAAAAAATACGCCCAGAAACTTGGAGACAAAGAGAACTACCAAAAGGTTTATGCTGCTTTGGTGCGCCGTGGATTTTCTTACGGAGATGTGAGTAGGGCGTTAAAGAAGTATTTAGAGGATTTTAGCGAGGATTAAAAATGTTAAAGGTTTGTATGGTATCCTTGGGATGCCCTAAAAATCAGGTTGATGCTGAAAAAATGTTGGCACTTATTACGGCCGGTGGTTTGGAAATAACCCCTGCCGAAGCCGATGCTGATGCCATCATAATTAACACCTGTGGTTTTATTGAGTCGGCTAAAGCCGAGGCTATTGAGAATATTCTTGAAGCCTCAAAGTATAAGACCGATGGCAACTGTAAAGCCCTTATTGTTACGGGCTGTCTTGCCGAGCGCTATCGTGATGACATTACCGAGGAAATTCCCGAGGTTGATGTTTGCGTTGGAATTGGCGCAAACTCCAAAATTGCCGAAATCGTAAAAAGCGCAGTTGAAGGTAACACTCAAAACTATTACGGTGAAAAAACCGATTTGGATTTAAACGGAGACCGAATTTTAGGTGGCGTTCCCTTTACAGCATACTTAAAGGTGGGAGATGGTTGCGACAACTGTTGCAGTTATTGTGCAATCCCCAAAATCCGTGGCCGAATGAGAAGCCGAACCATTGAGGACTGTGTTGCTGAAGCAAAGGATTTGGCCTCTCGTGGCGTTACCGAACTTATTGTTGTGGCACAGGATACCACTGCTTACGGCACCGACCTTTACGGTGAGCCAAAACTTGATGTTTTGCTTGGCGAACTTTGTAAAATCGAGGGGCTTCACTGGATTAGAACCCTTTATACATACCCCGAAAAGATAACCGACTCGCTTTTGGAGGTTATCAAAAGGGAGAAAAAACTCGTCAAGTATTTGGACATTCCAATTCAACATATAAACGATGAAATTTTGAAAAAAATGAACCGTAAGGGCAACAAAGAGTGCATAACTTCGGTTATTGATAAAATTAGAGAAACAATTCCCGAAATGACCCTTAGAACAACCCTTATAACAGGCTTCCCCGGGGAGACCGATGAGCAGTTTACCGAGGTTGCCGAGTTTGTTAAGGAAAAAAGATTTGATAAATTAGGTTGTTTCACATATTCTGCCGAGGAGGATACGGTTGCAGCATTAATGCCCGACCAGGTTGATGAACAAACCAAGCAGGATAGATGCGATAATATAATGGAGATGCAAAATCTCATTTCGGCCGACAAAAATACCGAAAAGGTGGGACTTCTCACCGAGATTTTGGTTGAAGGTTGGGACGATTACATTAAATGTTATTTCGGTCGCGCCCCTTGGGATGCCCCCGAAATTGACGGTAAAACCTTCTTTATGTCGGACAGACCCCTTAAAATTGGCGACTATGTAACGGTTAGAATTAACGACTGTTTAGATTATGATTTATTAGGAGAGTTAGAAGTATGAACACACCAAACAAATTAACAGTAGGAAGAATGATAGCAACCCCTATTTTTATGGCAACAATGATTTTCAATTTCCCCTATCACTATTTAATTTCTCTCATTTTGTTTATCGGCGCTTCTTTGACCGATATGATTGATGGCAAAATGGCAAGAAAATATAATCTTGTTACCGACTTTGGTAAGTTTTTAGACCCCCTTGCCGACAAAATGCTTACCACATCGGCATATTTAGGATTTATTTGTATGTATGCTGACAAACCTGCGATTTGTTTACAAATCACCTTAATCACCTTTATCGTTCTTTTCAGAGAATTTATGGTTTCTTCAATTCGTTTGGTTGTTGTTTCCAGTGGTGGTAAGGTTATCGCTGCTAATATTTGGGGCAAGTGCAAGACCGTAAGCCAAATGGCAGGTATTATTCTCGCTTTATTTGCTTACACTCTTATTAAGGATTTTGGCATTGATGCACCCCAGTTCGTTAAGGTTTGTGACATAGTTATTTGTTCACTTTTCTGGATTAGCGCCGTATTATGTACTGTGTCAGGTTTAATTTATTTAAACGGTAGTAAGCAATATATCAATTCCTCAAAATAGGAGGCAACTTATGTTTGAAAGACTAAAGGAAGATATCAAGGCCTTCCGTGACCGTGACCCTGCGGTTAAAAGTGACCTTGAAATCTATTTTCTATATCCGGGATTTAAGGCTATAAGAATGTATCGCCGTGCCAATTTCTTTTATCGCCACGGTTGGTTCTTTATGGCAAGGCTTATTTCCCAAAGTGCTGCGAGAAAAACAGGCATTGAAATTCACCCCGGCGCTACCATCGGTCGCCGTTTGGTTATCGACCACGGAACAGGTATCGTTATTGGTGAGACCACCGAAATCGGTGATGATGTTTTGATTTACCAAGGTGTTACCTTGGGTGGTACAGGTAAGGACACCGGTAAGCGCCACCCCACTATTGGTAACAATGTTATGATTAGCGCAGGCGCTAAAGTTTTGGGACCCTTTAAAATTGGGGACAATTCTCGTGTTGCTGCGGGAGCAGTTGTTCTTGAAGAAGTGCCCCCCAACTCGACCGTTGTGGGCGTTCCTGCCCGTGTTGTTCGTCAGGATGGTAAAAAGGTTGCCCCGAAACCTCTTGACCAAATCCATATCCCCGACCCCGTTAAACAAAGAATGGACAGTCTTGAGGCTCGTTTGGCCGAATTAGAAAAGGCAACAAAGTCCTAAGGAGTAAATAGATGAAAATTTTTAATACATTAACAAGAACTAAAGATGAATTTAAACCCATAACCGAAGGCGAGGTTAAAATCTACGCTTGTGGTCCCACCGTTTATAACTATATCCACATTGGTAACGCTCGTCCCCTTTGCGTTTTCGATGTGCTTCGCCGTTATTTTGAGTGGAGAGGTTTAAAGGTAAACTTCGTTCAAAACTTTACCGATATTGATGATAAACTTATCAACAAGGCTAACGCCGAGGGAATTACCGTTCCTGAGGTTGCCGAGCGTTTTATCGGCGAGTTCTGGACCGATGCGAAAGGTCTTAATGTTCGTGAGGCTACTGTTCATCCAAAAGCCACCGAAAACATTGAGCAAATTCAAGATATAATCAAATCCCTTATTGAAAATGGCTATGCTTACGAGTCTAACGGCGATGTTTACTATCGTGCAAAGAAATTCGATGGCTATGGTAAACTTTCTCACCAACCTTTAGAGGATTTGGAAGCAGGTGCCAGTGAGCGCCTTAATGTGGATACCTTAAAAGAAGACCAAATGGACTTTTGCCTTTGGAAATCGGCCAAGGAAGGTGAGCCTTATTGGGAGTCCCCTTGGGGCAAGGGTAGACCCGGTTGGCACATTGAGTGTTCGGCAATGGCAGGTAGATATTTAGGTAAGACTATTGATATTCACTGTGGTGGTCTTGACCTTATTTTCCCCCACCATGAGAACGAAATTGCTCAAAGCGAAGCTGCAAACGGTTGCGAGTTTGCTCACTACTGGATGCACAACGGATTTATTAACGTGGACAACCACAAAATGTCTAAATCCTTAAATAACTTCTTTACAGTTCGTGATGTTGCTGAAAAATTCGGTTACGAGCCTATTCGTTATTTCCTTATTTCTTCTCAATATCGCAGTCCCATTAACTATTCGGTTGATATTATCGAACAGGCAAAGAATTCTCTTGAAAGACTTTACACCTGCCGTGATAATATTGATTTTGCACTTAAAAATGCTGCCGATGGTGGCGAAATTCCCGGCTTTATCGAAGAAAGAAAGCAAGAATTTATTACTGCAATGGAGGACGATTTGAACACAGCTGACGCTTTGGCTGCTATCTTCGTTCTTGTTCGTGATATTAACACTGCCATTGCAAACGGCGCAGGTAAGGTGACTTTAGAGGCTTGTGCTGATATTTTCGACCAATTAACAGGTGTTTTAGGTTTGGTTTATAACCGTAAAACCGAAGCCCTCGACAGCGACATTGAGGCTTTAATTGAGGAGCGCACAACTGCTCGTAAGAACAAAGATTTCAAACGCGCCGATGAAATTCGCGACCAATTAAAGGCTATGGGCATTATTCTTGAGGATACACCACAGGGTGTAAAATGGACCAGAAGTTAAGAAAAGAGCCCTTAGGAAAGGGCTTTTTCGTCTACGTTACCGACCATCATACCTTTGGTACCGATGCTGTGCTTTTAAGTAATTTTGCATCGGCTAAACTTAAGGACAAGATGGTTGATTTGGGAACGGGTTGTGGAATTATCCCCCTTTTGATGTTAAGGGAAGGGAATTTGAAATTAGCAACGGGCGTTGATATTAGCGATGAGGCCACGGTTATTGCTTGCAAAACAGTGGCCGACCAAAATATTGAAAATTTTAGGATTGTAAACTCAAACCTTACCGATTTAAAGGGCAAGGTGGAGTTTGGTTGTCATACCTTGGTCACCTGTAACCCACCATATAAAGCTCCTAACGGGGGACTCAAAAATCCCGATAGAGTTTTGCAGGTTGCCCGTCACGAAACCGAGTGCACCTTGGAAGATATTGTTTCGGTTGGCGCCAAACTTTTACAAACGGGTGGCAGACTTTGTATGTGCCACCGACCTGAGAGACTTTCGGAACTGATGAGTCTTATGACAAAGTATAAGGTGGAACCTAAAAGGCTTCGACTTGTTTGCCAAAGAAAGGGCGAAGAACCTTGGCTTGTTTTGGTTGAGGGTCGCCGTTCGGGTAATATCGGTCTTAGAATTGAGCCCACCCTTTATGTTGAAGAAGACGGTGGATTGTCACGTGAAATGATAGAAATTTACGGAGCGTACAAGGAGGCTTACCTATAATATGGGAAAACTTTATGTTGTGGGAACGCCTATCGGCAATTTGGGGGATATTAGCCCCCGTGGTTTAGAAACCTTAGAGAAGGTTGACTTTATTGCCGCCGAGGACACCCGTGTGACCTTAAAACTTCTCAACCGTTTTGAGATAAAAAAGGAAATGGTTTCCTATTTTGAGCATAACAAGGGTCTTAAAGATGGGTTTATAATCGACCGTATTTTAAAGGGCGAGTCTTGCGCCTTGGTTAGCGACGCAGGTATGCCTGCCATTTCCGACCCGGGTGAAGATTTGGTTAGAAAATGCCGTGAAGCAGGGGTTGAAATCGAGTCGGTGCCGGGTCCTACGGCCGTGGCAACTGCCTTGGCAATTTCGGGTTTCCCCACGGGAAGATTTTGTTTTGAAGGCTTTTTGTCGGTCAATAAACTCAGCCGTAAAGAACATTTGGATGAGTTAAAACTTGAAAAACGCACTATGGTTTTTTACGAGGCACCCCACAAATTGCAAACTACCCTTAAAGATATGTTGGCAGTCTTTGGAGACCGTGAAATTGCCCTTGTGAAAGAACTTACCAAAATTCACGAAAACGTTTTCATAACTACCATAAGCGGTGCTTTGGCCGAATATGAAATAAACCCACCCAAAGGTGAGTTTGTGCTTATCGTCAAGGGTGTAACGGAAGTTAAAGAAGAATACACTCTTTCGGATGCTGTGAGCATTGCCAAAGGCTTGATGGATAAGGGCGAGTCGGCATCAATGTCGGCCAAAGAGGCGGCAAAAATTACAGGCATTAAAAAGGGCGATATTTACAAGGAGATTTTAAATTGAGTATTTGCGACAGTTGTGTGAACTTCACATTTGACGACGAATTACAAGAATATTTTTGCGATGCACCCATCGATGAGGATGAAATGTGCCGTTTTTTGAGTGGAGACAACAAATCTTGCCCATATTTCAGGCTCGATGATGAATATGCTATTGTAAGAAAACAAAATTGAGGTGGAAAAATGACAGCTTGTAAACTATATTTAATTTTAAGTGCTGTGGGAGTATTGATTTGGGATAGATTTTCTCCCTTGTTTACTAGAAGTTACGGTTGGTGGGCAGTGCCCGTTATTTTCATTTGTATCTTTGTGGCATTGGTACTTCTTCAGTTCATACTTTTGGCAGCAATGGTGCTTTTTACGAGTATGAAAAAGGAGCCCAAAGGAGAAAAATTCTTTAGATTTTTGCTTAACCACTCTTTGCCCATTGCTTTTTGGGTGCTTAAAATTAAGGTTGAGTGTGATGGTCTTGAAAAATTGGAAAACCCCGAAAACACCTTCTTTGTTTGCAACCATCAACACGATTTTGACCCTGCTGTGATTTATACTGCTTTCCCCAAAAGCCGAATTTGTTTTATCGGCAAAAAGGATATTATCGAGGAGTTGCCCTTTATTGCAAAGGCAATGCATTTGCTTTCTGGTCTTTTCATTGACCGTGAGCACGACCGAGAGGCAGCTAAAACGATTATTACTGCAATTAAATACCTTAAAGGTGGGGACAAATCGGTTGCCATTTTCCCCGAGGGCCGCACCAACACCGACGGAACGGTTGTGCCCTTTAGAAACGGCGCCTTTAAAATAGCTTTAAAGTCGGGCAAACCCATTGCAGTTTGCGTTTTGGAAAATACATATTCTATCAGCAAGAACTTTTTAAGAAGAAAAACTCTTGTAAAATTCAGATTAATCGAGGTTATAGGGCCTGAAGATTATGCTGAATTGAATACCGTTCAGTTAGGTGATATTATTCACGCTAAAATGTCAGAAAATTTAGAAGAATTAAAAAAGCAGTCAGTTTAAACTGACTGCTTTTGTTTTTAAAACTTAACGGCTTTATTAAGGGTTTTTCTAACGGGACTCTTAACCCAGTAAAGAACCAAAAGGGCTGTAATTTCGGTGGCTGTCATAATAATTGTTTGCTCAATGCGAAGCACCATTGTTGCAGGGAAAGCGTAAACGCCGCCTTTGTAAAAAATCGCAATCCAAAGACTGTTGAGCAAAAGGGTGCAGATAATTTTGTTTGCTAAAACACCCCAACAAATGTTAAAAATATTAGCCTTTTTGTGAAGCGACAAACCGATAATCAAACCAACCAATGCGTTGGTTAAGGTGAAAAGTGGGTTGTAAGCGCCGAAGGGTAAAATCAAAGCACCCAATAAGTCGCCTATGGCGGCAACTGCCACAGTGTAACCAATTCCTAAATAAATTGCCGAGAAACCAAGGGTTATAACCGATAAACTAATGTGGCTGCTAACACTTTTAAAGGCAGGTACACGCTCAATAATAATATTAAGGGCAATGAGCAGGGCTGTGAAAATGAGTTTTACTAATGCCAGTCTTCTTTTGTTCATAAAAAATCCTCCTTTACCCGTCATACGAATAATAGGAGGATATAAAAGTCCTTAAATTATCGTCAGCGGGATGCGATATTTTTACCGTGAGTTTAACCTCTTCGTTCCCAAAGCAACTCCCCGTCTTCAGGACACTTAACGCAAAAATATCTACTCTGTATGTGATAATTATACTACTACTTGTTTATTTGTCAAGTAAATCTTTAATCACTTCACCGGCAATTATAAGACCTGCAGTACCCGTTACAAAAACAGCACTTCCAACCTTGCCGTTTTCGGGTTTAATGGGCTTTTCGGGGGAATAAAGACATTTTAATTTCTTTACACCCAATTTTTTGAGTTCGTATCGCATAACACGAGCCAAGGGGCAACCTTCGGTCTTGTAAATATCGGCGATTTTAAAGGCTGTTGGGTCAAGTTTGTTTCCGGTACCCATTGAACTGATGATGGGTGTATTGCTTTCTTTTGCCTTTAAAATAAGTTCGGTTTTAGAAGCTACCGAGTCAATGGCATCGATTATATAGTCAAATTCCGATAGGTCAAACTCGGCTGAATTTTCGGCCGAATAGAAAACTTCGTGGGGTATAATTTTAACATCCTTATTAATGCTTTCGCCTCTGGCTTTTGCCGAGAGTACCTTTGGCTCACCCAAGGTGCCCAGCGTGGCGATTAGTTGGCGATTAAGGTTGGTGGTTTCAACACAGTCGCTGTCAAAAATATGGATTTCTCCAACACCGGTTCGAACCAGCGCTTCAAAACAAAAACTTCCAACTCCTCCAACGCCGAAAAGGGCCACCTTTTTGGTCCCCAGTTTCTCGGTTGCATCCTCCCCTAAAAGAAGGGAACTTCTTAAAAACATATCGTTCATTTTATCACCTAATTTAATTTTAACTACTTTTAAATATTTGTCAATACTTGAAAAAGGGCTTTAAAAATGATAAACTAATTAAAAAGAAAGGGCGGTGGCTTTTAGTGGACAATTTAATAACTTTGAAACAAAAGGCCAATCGTTTGCCTAAAACTCCCGGTGTTTATATTATGAAAAATAAATCGGGGGAGATAATCTATATCGGCAAGGCAAAGGCCCTTAAAAATAGAGTTACGCAGTATTTCGGCAAAGGCAGTCAGCATACCGAAAAGGTGCGCCAAATGGTAAGCCATGTGGCCGACTTTGATTATATTCTTTGTCAAAGCGAGTTTGAGGCGCTTATTTTAGAAAACTCCCTTATTAAACAAAATCAACCTAAGTATAATATTCTTCTCAAGGATGATAAGGGTTATTCCTATATCAAAATCACCCGTGAAAAGTGGCCTAAAATTTGCAGCTGTAAGCAAAAGGATGGAGAGAATGAGTTTATCGGCCCCTTTAATTCGGGTTATGTTGTTAAAGAAACGGTGGACGAGGCGCGAAAGATTTTTAAAATCCCCGACTGCAACCGTGACTTCGATAAAATTTCAAAACCTTGCCTAAACTATCATATAGGCATTTGCTCGGCTCCGTGCCGTGGAAAAGTCAGTCATAAGGATTATATGGAAAGCATTAATTCGGCCAAGGAGTTTATTAAAAGTGGTGACAGCGAGGCTTTAAGTTTAGATGTTTTGCGAGAAAAAATGGAAATTGCGGCGGAGAATTTAAACTTTGAAGAGGCTGCAAAACTCAGAGACCGTATAAACGCCATTACCAAAATTCGTGAAAAACAAAGGGTTGTCAGCATTTCTTACAAGGCGCAGGATGTTATTGCCACTGCCTTTTTGGGCGAAAAGGCTTGTGTTGCTTTGCTTCAATTCAGAAACTTTAAACTGACCGATAAAAAACATTTCTTCGTTGAAGGATTTAAGGATAAAATTGCCCTTTACAACGAATTTTTACCCCGTTATTATTCTTCAAATGAGGCGCCATCGAGAATACTTTTGGATAGCGAGAGCCAAGAATTCTCCCTTTTAGAGGAGTGGCTTTGTGAAAAAGAGGGCAAGAAGGTAAGTTTTATTACTCCAAAGGCTGGGGAGCAGTTAAAACTTGTGGAAATGTGCCTTAGAAACTCGGCCGAAAATCTTTCGGAAAAGACCCAAAGAACGGGCAAAGAAATGTCGGCCTTAAACGAACTTCAAACCCTTTTGGGACTAGAAAGTACCCCGAGATACATTGAGGCTTACGACATTTCCAACACTGCCGGCAGCGACAATGTGGCAGGAATGGTGGTTTTCAAGGATGCAAGACCCTTCAAACCTGCTTATAAAAAGTTTAAAATCAAAGGATTTTTGGGTCAGGATGATTACCGTTCTATGGCCGAGGTTTTAGAACGCCGTTTTGAAGAATATAAAACGAGTGATGACGAAGGTTTTAAAACCTTGCCCGATTTAATTTTGCTTGACGGTGCCAAAGGTCAAATTTCGGCTGTTCTTCCGGTTCTCCAAAAACACGGAATCAATGTCCCCGTTTTCGGTATGGTTAAGGACTCTAAGCATCGCACCCGTGCCATTGCCACAACGGGTGGAGATATCGCCATCAAATCCAACCGAAGGGCATTTACACTCGTTACCAATATTCAGGATGAGGTTCACCGTTTTGCTATTGGTTACCACAAAAAACTTCAGTCTAAATCGGTTAAGGGCACTGAACTTTTGAATATTGAGGGCATCGGCAAAGAAAAGGCCAAACTGCTTTTGAAACATTTTGGCAGTGTGGCGAAAATCAAAGAGGCCACAATGGATGACCTTTGCAAGGTAAACGGAATAAAATCCCAAACGGCCCAAAAAATAACTGAATATTTTAAAAATTAAAAACGACCCCCATTTAATTTTTTGGGAGGTCGTTTTTTTATAAATCACATTGTCGCTCATGCCGCGACAGGGCACGCCATTTCTTATGTAGGCGAAAAGAAATGGCGGAAAGATTCGCCTTTAAGGGGGAATTTCGATTTCCCCCTTGGGCGACAGTTTAGAATTAACGCAAAAACTGCCGACAAAAAACTAAAGTTTTAAATTTGTCGGCAAGGCACCTATGTGTTGCAGTATCTTCTTTGTCGCCCTAACCCCCTTAAACGACAAGGGCAAAGCCCTTGACCCATTTACAGATAAACCTAAAAACAGCTAATCAATAATTATGAGGGCGATTAGCTATTTTTCTTTCTCTACTTTTATTTTATTATTTACAACCTTAACGGTGATACTTCCGTCTTTGTCGGTGCGGTAGATTTTGCAGTCGAATTTCTTCAAAAGGGTGATGGTGGCACGATGGGGATGGTTGTAAATATTATTTTTGCCCACCGAAATTAAGGCAATTTCGGGTGTTGCAATTTCTAAAAAGTCCTTTATGGTAGATGTACTGCTTCCGTGGTGAGCCACCTTTAAAATATCGCAGTTAAGGTCTTTGTTTTCCTTTATCAACAGTTTCTCGGCTTGGGCCTCGGCATCACCCATAAAGAGAAAACTTTTGTCCTTTAAAAAGGCTTTAATAATAAGGGAGCGATTATTTTCGATTTCGTTATCATAATAACTTGCAAGAATTTTGACATCAATTTCTCCCAATGAAAACTCCATACTCTCTTTTGCCGAGTAAACCCCTTTGCCGTTTCTTGTCATTTTATCAATGGCAAACTGGGCAGAGTAAATTCCCTCGCTAAAGGTGGAAAGTCCGGGCAAAATCAGATTTTCAATTTGGAAATTATTGTAAAGGTCGGTCACTCCACCTGTGTGGTCAATATGCAAATGGGTTAAAATCAGCACATCAATAATATCAATTCCAATGGAGTGCAGGTCGGCTATCAGGTCTTCGGAATTTTCGGCAGGGCCGGTGTCGATTAAGGCTGAATAACCATTGCTGTAAAGGAGAATACTGTCCCCTTGGCCCACATCAATCATTCTAACATAGGAGTCGTCTTGAATGGCATTTCGGCTCGTTAGATTGTAAGCGCTGTTATCGACAGCGATAATAGAAACAAAAGTAACGGTAACGCAAAGCGCCACCGTTACTATTTTCAAAATATTATTTAGCTTAGCATTAAAGCTTTTGGCCATTTAGTCCTCTCCTGCTGCTTCCATTTCCATAAGTTGGTCCATTGTAATAAGTACATCACGGGGTTTTGCGCCCTTGTAAGGACCAACAACACCTCGTTGTTCCATTTCATCAACAATACGGGCAGCACGGGCATAGCCGAGTTTTAACTTTCTTTGTAAAAGTGAGGTGGAAGCCATACCGTTTTCCACAACAACTCTAATTGCCTCGCTGAGCATTGAATCTTCCTCGGGTCCATCCTCGGCAAGACCGGTTTTTTGTTTTTTCTCAACAGCAGCTTGGCGCTCAATTTCAACCATAATATTGTCATCATAATTGGCAGTTTTGCCTTTTTTGATGAAATCAACAACCGACTCAACTTCGCTGTCACTAACGAAACAGCCTTGAATACGGTTAGGCTTGGGAGCTCCTGCAAAACGGAAGAGCATATCGCCACGGCCCAAAAGTTTTTCGGCACCCGAGCCGTCCAAAATGGTACGGCTGTCAATTTGGCTTGAAACTGCAAAGGCAATACGTGTTGGAATGTTAGCCTTAATAACACCTGTAACAACATCAACCGAAGGACGTTGGGTTGCAACGAGTAAGTGCATACCTGCAGCACGAGCCTTGGCAGCGATGCGATTAATGGAGTCTTCAACCTCCTTGGGAGAGGTCATCATAAGGTCAGCCAACTCGTCAATAATGATTACAATATGGGGAAGTTTCTCAAGGTCTTCATCGCCCGATTCCTCAACAAACTTGTTGTAACCCTCAACATTACGAACACCACGGTCGGCAAACATTTTATAACGTTTTTCCATTTCGGTAACTGCCCAACCCAATGCGCCCGAAGCCTTTCTTGGGTCGGTAACAACGGGTACCAAAAGGTGGGGAATTCCGTTATAAACACCAAGTTCAACAACCTTGGGGTCAATCATTAAAAGTTTAACCTCTTCAGGGGTCGCCTTATAAAGTATGCTCATAATAATTGAGTTTATACATACAGATTTACCCGAACCTGTAGCACCTGCAATAAGACCATGGGGCATTTTTGCAAGGTCGGTAACAACGGCGTTGCCACCAATGTCACGGCCAAGGGCAACGGTGAGTTTTGATTTTGCCGAAATAAAGTCGGGGGATTCAAAAATTCCTCTAACATCAACAACATCACTCTGTTTATTGGGAACTTCAATACCAACAGCAGCTTTGTTAGGGATAGGAGCCTCAATTCGAACACCTGCAGCAGCAAGGTTAAGGGCAATATCATCGGCCAAATTGGTGATTTTGCTAATCTTAACACCTGCCGAAGGTTGCAGCTCGTAACGGGTAACTGTGGGTCCACGGCTGATGTTTACAACCCTTGCCTCAACACCGAAACTCTTAAGAGTATTGATAAGATGTTCGGCAGTAAGTTGGGCACCCTGGGTTGCAGCCTCGGGGTTTAAACTCTTCTTTAAAAGGGTAAGAGGTGGGAAAACATAGGAGTTTTCCACCTTTTCGGCGTTTTCAAGATTTTCGGTAAACTCCTTTGTTTCGGCCTTGAAGTCGATTTTTTCTTCCTCGGCCAAATCGAGGGCACGGTCAAGGTTTTCTCTGTCCTCAGCGCCTTCGGGAGCAGCCAAAACTTCCTGGGGCATGGGTTCATCATAATATGTGCTGACAACCTTTGCTTGTTTGTGGTCAAGGTCTTCGGTTTTGCTTTTGCGCTTTTTGGGGATATCATCAACCGAAATGTTGGGGTCAAATCCCTTGATAATTTTAAGGGTTTTGCCACCCTTTGTTTCCTTTTCTTGGGCATCGTGGTAAGCCTCTTCGACCTGAGCCTTAACCGTTTTAACCGGTTTGGAAAGGGCCTTGAAAAGGGCGATTAAGGTTGTACCTGTAACCAACATTAGGAATACAAAGATTAAAAGCACAATGGTGATACAAGCGCCGGTTTTACCAAATCCCAAAAAGATAGGTTGGCCAACAAGGGCACCGAAAAATCCACCACTTTTAAGGGCGACACCACTTGTATATGCCGAAACAAGATGCTCACCAAATCCCACATCACCGTGTGAAGAAAATACATCAACAGCAGCGCCGATAAGCAGGATTAGTATAGCCGATTCTATCATTTTTGCTTTAAAAGAACCGTTTATTTTATCAAGTGCATACATAATTGCAACAAATCCCAATAAAAATGGAACGGCAAAGGCAGTAACACCGAATAATCCGAAAATTATATTGTGGAGTCCAAGCCACAAATTTTCTCCTTCAATAAATACAACACAAAGGAAAAATAGAGAAATCGCAAACCATATAACCGAAACCAGGTGGCGATTGGCAGTATTTTTTGCTTGAGCTTTTTTTGTGGACCGAGTTTTCTTTTTAGTTGCCATTTTTACACTCCTTAAATCCTTTCTATATCTTTTAAAACCTGTTTTTTAAGTTCTTGTGGGTTTGAGAACTTTTTCTCTTCTCTTAAAAATTCTTTCAAGGTGATTTTAAGATTTTTTTCATACAAATCACCCGAAAAGTCCTTAATAAAGGTTTCACTTATTATGTAATCCAAAGGGAAGGTGGGTCTGACACCGATATTTGTAATCCCCCTGTAGATTTTGTTTTCAATATTAATTTCGCTAAGATACACCCCAAATTTTAAAGGGGCGAGGGTTTTGGGGTAGGCTTGGTTAATGGTAGGGAAACCTAAGGTTTTGCCACGACCGTCCCCCTTAATTACGGGGGCAGTAAAGGAAAAGTCATAACCTAAAAGCAGGTTTGCCTTCTTAATTTCACCATTTTTAAGATAATTTCTGATACGGCTGGAAGAAACGGGTTCTCCTCCCTCACAAACAGGGTCGCAAAGGCGCAAGGTGATACCGTTTTCTTGGCAAAAGGTTTTAAGGGTTTCGCTGTCGCCCTTGCCCTTAAATCCAAAATGATAATTAAACCCACAAGAAATAAGTTTTGGGTTTAATTCTTTTTTGATGAATTCCAAAAATTCTTCGGGGGAAAGATGTTTGACCTCATCAAAGTTTAAGAGTTTAACCTCAAACCCTAATTTTTCAAACCTACTTATCTTTTCTTCGGGGGTCAAAAGAAGGTGAATGTCACCGGTTTTAACCTGTCTTGGTGGCAGGGAGAAGATTAATGCTGTTTTGTTAAAGCCGTCGGGAATAGAAAGCACGGATAAATGACCGCGATGCAATCCATCAAAGGTACCCAAAGCCACAGCGTTCAGCATTAAAATTCACTCCTTATCACACATTTAATTCCAATTTCTTTTTTTTTAAGGTCGGCAAAACCAACACCTAAAAATACATCTTTATACTTTATTCTAAATAATTCATTCTCGCCGAAATCATCGGTGGGAATATTCAGTCGGTCGAAACTCAGTTGTCCACCATTAGAAAAACGGACAGCCTGTTTTTCGGTTACGAAAATTTCTCTCAAATGGGAAACTACAATTTCTTCACTTAAAAGGTGGTTTTCAATATTTTCCTCGGTCAAATCATCAAGGGGGATACAATCCTTAATGTCAAACTGAGAAGTTTTGGTTCTTCGCAAACTGTAAAGGGTGGCACCACAACCTAAAACCTCACCCAAATCACGGGCAAGGGAGCGAATATAGGTGCCTTTGGAAACGAAGAACTCTACCTTAACAATGTTTTCGGCGCTTAATTCCGATGTTATGTTAACTTCATAGACCCTAATTTTACGGCTTGGAACCTCCACCGTTTTGCCTTCTCTTGCCAACTTATAAAGGCGTACACCATCCTTTTTTATGGCACTATAGGCAGGGGGGATTTGGTCACTTTCCCCTAAAAAACCGTCAAGAGCAGTTTTTAACTGTTCGAAAGTTATGTTAACTTCCCTTTCTTCAAGAATATGGCCGGTAATATCATCAGTATCGGTGGTAACGCCTAATTTGATTTCGGCAATGTACTTCTTGTCACCCTCTAAAAGAAGGGAAGAAAGGGCAGTTGCCCGACCTAAAAGAATGGGCAAAACCCCTGTGGCCATAGGGTCAAGGGTTCCTGTGTGCCCCACTCGTTTTTCGTGAGCACGGCGTTTAATTCCGTTTACTGCTGAAAAGGATGTGATACCCTCAGGTTTGTCTAAAAGAATTAGACCTAACATAAAGCATCCAAACTTTCTTTAACGGCAGCGAGGACCTTTTCTTTCGCTTCGCTTAAACTACCGTTAATGGTGGCACCGGCAGCACCTTTGTGTCCGCCACCACCCAAGGTTTTGCAAATAGCCGAAGCATCAAGGGGAGGATAGGTGCGAAGGGAAACCTTAAATTCATCGTCGCCGATTTGTTTTAAGGTTATACCTGCACAAATGCCTTCAACACTGCGGGAAATAATGGCAATACCTTCAAGTTCGGTACCACTGCAACCGGTTTCAGCCTGCATTTCGGCAGTAACGGTCAAAAGCATACACTTATCGTCAAAATGGAACTCAGCACTGTTTAGCACCATGGCTTCAAGTTCTATGAGTTTTTTCGACTTGGTATCAAACATAAGTCGGTTAATTTCGGCAGCACCAATGTTATATTCATAAAGTTCGGCGCAAATAAGCAAGGTCTTTTTGGTTACGGTTGAATATTTGAAACAACCCGTATCGGTGGCAAGACCTGTGTAAATAGCTTTTGCAGTAATATTGTTAATATGGACCTTCATTGTAGAAATCAGGTCAAATATACACTCGGCACAAGCTGCAGCATCGGCATCGAGGTACAAATTCTTGGCATACCTTGTGTTGGAAATATGGTGGTCGATACAAAGGTCAACCTTGTGGCCAAATTCCTCTTCCAAAGCGCCTAAAAGGCGTTTGTCAGCCACATCTACCGCAATAATTGTAGCCTGAGTTTTGTCGATATGGTCAGTTTTACGGGTGAAGTAATTATATTTGCTTGGAATTACATCGGGGCAAATAACTTCAGCCACTTTACCGATTTCGTTAAGGGCATAATAAAGAGCATAGGCTGAGCCTAAGGTGTCTCCGTCAGGGGAAGCATGGGTTAAAATGATATAATTATCGTGTTTTTTAAGAAACCTTGCTGTTTGACGGAGGGTCAACTCTTTTACTCCCTCGTTAGTTTTCCTCATCATTCACATTATCCTCTTTAATATTCTCAATAATTCTTGAAATATTGGCACTGATGTTAATGGAATCGTCGGCAATAAAGCGAAGTTCGGGAACTTTACGGAGTTTAAGGCGAGAACCTAATTCTCTTCTTAGGTAACCTGAAGCGCCTTTGAGGGCTTTGACCGAGGAGACGGTTGTTTCATAGCCTTCAATGGCACTTACATATATGGTTGCATAAGAAAGGTCACCCGAGATGTCAATCTTTACAATACTTAAAAGTTTGCTTACTCTCGGGTCCTTGATTTCTCTTAAAAGTTCGGATAAAGCAATTCTAACATCAGAGGTTATACGGTTAATTTTATACCCTGCCATTAGTCTCTGTACTCCTCCATAATAAAGGCTTCGAAAATATCGCCTTCCTTAATGTCGGCAAATTTCTCAAGACCAATACCACACTCGTATCCTTGAGCCACTTCTTTAACATCATCCTTGAAACGGCGCAAAGAGTCAATCTTATCTTCACAAATAACAATACCGTCACGAACTAAGCGGATTTCGCAGTTACGGCTAACCTTACCGTTTGTAATGTAACAACCGGCAACGGTACCAACATTGGAAATTTTGTAAACGCTTCTAACTTCGGCAGTACCGATAAGGTTTTCACGGTATTTGGGAGCCAACATACCCTTGATAGCGGCAGTAATTTCTTCGATACAATCGTAAATTACGCGATACATTCTCATATCAACGCCATCTCTCTCGGCAGCGGCAGCAGCAACAGCATCGGGACGAACGTTGAATCCTACGATGATAGCGCCACTTGTTCCGGCAAGCATAACGTCGGACTCGTTAACGGCACCAACACCACCGTGAACAACGTTAACTCTAACCTCATCGTTAGAAAGTTTAATAAGGTTTTCTCTAACGGCCTCAACACTACCTTGAACGTCAGCTTTAACGATAACATTAAGTTCTTTAAGGTCGCCTTGGCTCAAGTTTTGGAAGAGATTATCGAGAGTAACCTTTTGTTTTGCATTGTTTAACTCGTCTTTAGCCTTTTGCTTTCTTTGCTCAACGAGTTCACGAGCCAAACGCTCATCCGAAACGGCATCGAAAACATCGCCTGCATTAGGTGTTTCGGCAAGACCGGTAATCTCAACAGGAACAGAAGGACCTGCTTCTTTGAGGGAAATACCGTTTTCGTTGGTCATAACACGAACACGACCAACAGCAGTACCTGCAACGATAATGTCGCCACTCTTGAGTGTTCCGTTTTGAACAAGCAAGGAAGCAACAGGACCACGACCTTTGTCAAGTCGAGCCTCAATAACAATACCGTGAGCCTTACGGTCGGGGTTAGCCTTTAATTCTTGCATTTCAGCAATAAGGAGAATATTCTCCAAAAGGTTATCAATACCCATGTGAGTTTTAGCCGAAACGGGAACGCAAATAATGTCGCCGCCCCACTCTTCGGGTACCAACTCATGCTCGGTAAGTTGTTGTAAAATTCTGTCGGGATTAGCCTCGGGCTTATCCATCTTATTGATAGCAACAATAATTTGAACCTTTGCAGCTTTTGCGTGGTTGATAGCCTCAATTGTTTGTGGCATAATACCGTCGTCAGCAGCAACAACCAAGACAGCAATGTCGGTAGCCATTGCACCTCTTTGGCGCATGGAGGTAAACGCTGCGTGTCCGGGTGTGTCAAGGAAGGTGATGTCGTTTCCGTTGCAGTTTACACGGTAAGCACCGATGTGCTGTGTAATACCACCTGCCTCGGTGTCGGTAACAGCAGTATCACGAATAGCATCAAGCAAGGAAGTCTTACCGTGGTCAACGTGACCCATTACAACAACAACGGGGTCTCTGTGTTTGAGGTTGTCATCGCTGTCTTCGGTAACGTCCATAATTTGCTCTTCAATTGTAACAACAACTGCCTTTTGGATTTTTGCGCCCATTTCGGTAACAACAATCTCGGCAGTATCGTAGTCGATAACCTGATTAACGTTGGTCATCATACCGAGTTTCATTAATTCCTTAATAACCTCGGCAGCAGTCTTCTTCATTGCAGCAGCGAGTTCACCAACGGTAATCTCCTCACCAACGGTTACGGTGATGGGGGTCTTCTTGATGCGCTCAAGCTGAATTCTTCTCATCTTATCGGCCTCGGTTTCACGCTTAGCGCCTTGAGGACGACGATAATCCTGAGATTTTTGTTTAATCTTTTGCTTTTTGGAATAATTGTCCTTCATTGCGTTTGCAGGAGCAATGGACTCATATTTCTCGTTGTATTTATCAATGTTAATGTTAGAGGTACGGGTATCAACGTGTCTGATTTCAGCAGGACCTCTATTGGGAGCGGCACCGGGAGTTTTATCCTTCTTCTTGGAAACGAAGGGATTAGGATCGGAAGGTTTGAATTCCTTCTTAGGCTCCTCGGCTTTAACTTCCTTTTTAGCCTCTTTCTTAGGCTCTGCCCTTTTGGTTTCAGCCTTCTTTGGCTCTTCAGTCTTAACTTCTTTTTTAACTTCGGGCTTGGGCTCAGCCTTCTTCTCGGCCTTCTTAACTTCAGGCTTTTTCTCCTCGGTTTTTGTTTCGGGAGCCTTTTCGCCGTTTTGAGCAGCTGCAGCAGCCTTAAGTTGTTCTAAAATAGCCATTTGCTCGGCTAACTTTTTGTTTTTCTTATCCTCACGGTCTTGTTTTGCCTTTTCTCTTGCCTCGCTACCGGTGGCAAAATAAGTGTCAAAACTTTTAACCTGATTGTCTAATGTAAGTTTATTGAAAACCAATGCAACTTCGGTTTCATCTAAGGTAGCACCTGATTTTTTCTCGTTTCCTGTGAGGGAAGAAATAATATCGATAATATCCTTGGATTTAACGCCGAAATCTTTGGCCAAATCACTTAACTTGTATTTATTGGTCATTAAGAAAATCCTCCTTTATGGCTTTGGCGAAACCGCCATCATTTACGGAAACAACACCGCATTTATGTCCGATTGCATAAGACAACGAAAAAATATTTGTATTTTGAAGATTTAAAACTTCTATACCCTTTTTCTCGGCATGAAACAAAATTTCTTTTTGGCTTTTTGGGGATAAATCGGAAGCTGTCAAAATAAGTTTTGATTTTCCTCCGTTTATATTTTCTAAAGCAGCCGAAAATCCGTAACCTAATTTACCTGCTTTGGAAGCAAATCCCAATAGGGTAAGGGTTTTATTGGTCACTTTGTTCCAACTCCTTTTCAAGACCGTCGTAAATAACGGGGTCGATTTTCATGGAAAAGGTGTGGGCTAAAGCGTTTTGCTTTCTAACCTTTTTAAGACAATCACTGCAAGGGCATACATAAGCACCTCTGCCGTTTAGTTTGCCTGTAAGGTCTAACTTTATTTCGTTTTCGGGGGTTTTAACAACCCTGATAAGCTCACGCTTGGGTTTCATTTCTCTACATCCAATGCACATTCGCATTGGCACTTTTTTTGTTGTCATATTAGCACCTTAATTTTTAAATTATTCGCCGAAAAATCCGCTTTCGGGGTGAATATCGATTTTCCAACCTGTAAGCTTAGCAGCAAGGCGAACGTTTTGACCCTTGTTGCCGATAGCCAAGGAAAGTTGAGCCTCGGGAACTTTTGCTTTGCAAACTTTGGGTTCTTCACTTTGAATTTCAACCGATACAACCTTTGCGGGAGAAAGGGCTTCTGCCACAAATTCTTCGGGATTTTCACTGTATTTTACAATGTCAATTTTCTCGCCCTTGAGTTCTTCTACAATTGCGTTAACACGAGCACCCTTAGGACCGATACAAGCGCCAACAGCATCAACTTCGGGGTCTTTACACCAAACAGCAAGTTTGGTTCTTGAGCCTGCTTGGCGGGAAATTGCCTTGATTTCGATGGTTCCGTCAAAAATTTCGGGAACTTCGGTTTCAAACAAACGCTTAACAAGACCCGGATGGGTACGAGAAAGCATTACACGAGCGCCACGCTCGGTCTCCTTAACGTCAACCACGTAAACCTTAATGTGGTCGCCTTCGGAAATAACCTCATCGGGAACCTGCTCGATTTTGGGTAAGGTTGCTTCTTTACCTGAAATGGTAAGAATTGCATTACCGGTTTTGGGGTCGATTTTCTCAACGTGAGCAGTGAGAAGTTCTTTGTTGTGGCTTTGGAACTCGGCCAATGCTTGACCACGTTCAGCCTCACGAACTCCTTGACGGAAGTTGTTCTTGGAATTTTGAGCAACAACACGGCCGAACTTTCTTGGGTCTAAAACAATGTCAACAAATCCATCTTCGATGGCATTTGGATTGATTTCACAAGCAGCCTCTTTGGAAATCTCGGTGTAAGGATCCAAAACGTCATCAACAACGGTCTTTCTTGCAGTTACGCTGAAGATTTTCTTCTCGGGATCGATAACGCAAGAAACGATTTCATTTCCGCCGTAATCCTTACGGGCAGCAACCACGATAGCGTCAGCAATCTTCTCAGCAATAAATTGTTGAGGGATGCCTCTTTCTTCTTCCATAAGTTTTAACGCTTCAAAAAACTCTGAATAATCGTTTTCTTTTTTGGTAACTTTCTTTTGTCTTGCCATTTTTCTATTTTCCTCCAAACAAAATATATTAATTAATTTTCAAAATCGTCAAGGTAAGCCTTGGAAATATCGGCCTTTTGGAAATTTAAATCTCCGTTTTCGGTGGAAATAATAATATTTTCTCCGGCTTCGGTTAAAATTCCCGAAAATTCCTTTTTACCATCTATTGCTTTATAAAGTCTAACCTTAACCTTTTGGCCCTTAACGGCTTCGAAATGCCAGGCTTTGGTGAGTTCGCGCTCGATACCACAAGAACAAACCTCCAAGAAATAGGCCTTGTCAATGGGGTCGGCCTCGTCAATAACGGGGTCGATGGCGTGGGAAACGTTGGTGCAGTCATCAATGTTGATACCATCGGGTTTGTCAATAAACACCCTTAAGTACCAGTTGGCACCCTCTTTAAGGAACTTAACATCCCAAAGGGTTGCACCTTGATTTTTAACCGTTTCTTCAATTAAAGAATAGACTTTTTCTGCTACATTTGCCAAAGTTTTACCTCCTTTAAAATATGAGAGAAAACAAAAGTGAGTGGCTTTCACCACTCACCTTTCTCAAAACTAAGCACAGTATAACACATTAATATATAAAATGCAAGTATTTTTTAAATTTTTGAAAGCAAATTATCGATGGAATTATCATCCTCAAAATCAACATCGCAGGGCTTCTTGCAAAGGCTCCAACGCTCGATGTGTTCATGGGTTTCACCTTTGGCAATATTTTTAAGGGGAGACAGGGTTTCAAATTCGATCATAGCATTGCAAACATAGGTCTCGAAAGAGCAGTTTCCATCGGGATATTTTGCAGTTGGGTGCTCGGTGTTATAGGTTTTGTAAAGGATTTCATCACCTAAAACATAGTAAGCAGTGCCACAGTTTAAATCGGTACCGATTTTAGCGCAATAGGTTTCGCCTTCGGCAATTTGTTTAACGGTTGTGTATTTCTTGCCGAAATAGAAGTTAGGTGCCTTGGGGTCGGTATAAGGCCAGAAGGTGATTTGACGGTTGGGGAGAAGGCCGGTATCAAAAGTGTTCATAGGAAGAATAAGGGTGCCGTTTTGAGCGCAAACCGAAAGAGACCAAACGGCAAACTCACGGGTTTCGGAGCTTTTGTTCTTAACGCGCATAATGACCTGCATATTGGTATCGTCGGCGTCCATTTTGATTTCCATTTCCTTTTGAACGGCAATTTCAGTGTCTTCGGCATAAACGAAAATTGCGCCGTCATCGGTGGGAACAACCTTACAAGGTTTGTCATCAGGAGTGTAGGTTTCGGGATAACTTTCGGGGGACAACCAAACTCTGTGGCCACCCAAACTTTCCCATCTCTTTCCCTCGCCGAAAAAGTCGGTATAAGGCTTGTCCATTGGTTTTCCACCAAGCAAAACTCTATTGTCGTTCATAAAGTTTTGGCCACCGGTGTAACCAAAAGAAATAATACGGGGACCGATTTCCACTGTAACAAGGGCAGTGATAACACCGTTGGAAAGTTCCACGCATTTGCCGTAATCTTTGTAGCTGTCAACTGTTTTTAAAGTTACCATTTTTTTAAAACTCCTCTTATGTTAATTTTAATTTTTAATAAGTTTAAGGGTGTAATTTTTCCCACTTTCCAGTGGCTTTTTAAGGGATAAAGCGTAAAGGTCGGTGGCTAAATTTTCAGCACCGAAAAGTTGAGTATCCTTAATGTCCGAAACCTTGGTGACAATGGGGACTTTTGAGGTTTTTGTGGCCTTTTTAAGCACATCTTCACCCGATTTGTTAAAACCGAGCACACGAACAAAGGGAACTTCCTTCATAAAAAATGAATTATCAAGTCCCAAAAAGGCTGAAAGGACAAGCCTTCTAATTCTCGCCAAGGGATAACGCTTAACCTTGATTTCATTATACAAGGAATTTAAATCGGTTGCAACCTTTATTGCAGAAAAAAGTTTGTTTTCCACCCCTTCGCTAATATCGGGCAGTTTTTTAAGGTCTTCCAAGGTCTTTGTTCTTAAAACTGCAAGGATGGAGGTTTCAATATTTTTAATGTCCGAAAGGCTCTCTTGAGAGAACAAATCCAAAACATCGGCGCTCATATATTTTTGGCAAAAATCTCGGTCACCTTCCAATAATTTCTCTCTTAAAAGGGAGGCCGAAACGAAGTCTTTTTCCTCTCGGCTGTCGTGGTCGGCGCCTTGGCGTTTTATCGTTTTAAACTCCAAATTTGCGCCAAGTTTCTTGGCTGCAACAATGTATTCAATGCCTAAATTGTTGTTGGGTTTATCCAAAATTCCCGCCTTGCAACCCAAGTTTTCAAGGGCTTTTTGACGTGCTGCCGCAAAGGTAATTCCTTCTTTTAAATATCGGTTTAAAACAGGGGGAAAATCCTCGCCCAAAAGGATATCGGCAATTTCCAAAAGGGGCTCGATTTCACCCTCTTCACTGCCGAAAACAAGGGTGTCGCAACCTAAATTTACAAGACTGCTAACCCCGCCGAGTGCGAAATTTTGGGCCGTGGACATACTCCAAAAAACGGGGAGTTCGGCAACCAAATCGGCGCCTTTTAAAAGGGCGGCTTTGGCCCTAATTTCTTTGGGGGCGATGGCAGTATCACCCCTTTGAACGAAGTTTGAACTTATAACACAAACCACGTCTCCTAACTCTTTTGCACGAGCCAAAAGGTACTCGTGACCTGTGTGCAGGGGGTTAAATTCTGCAATTATACCGACAGTTGCCATTTTTTCACCTCTTTTTTGCGAAAAACCCTTGAAATCTACGGAAATTTAAAGTATTATATATAAGAATAATTTAACATATTTTTTGCATTTATGCAAGGAGGAAAGCAAATGAAAATTTTCGTTGTTAACGCAGGAAGCTCTTCTCTTAAATATCAACTTATTGATATGGAAAACGAGCAAGTTCTTTGTAAAGGTCTTTGCGAAAGAATTGGTGTTGAAGGAAGCCGTATTAACCATAAGGCAGATAACGGCAGTGTTTATGAGGCTGAAACCCCAATGCCTACCCACAGTGAGGCTTTTCAGGCTGTTGTTTACGCTATGACCAAGAGTGATGCAAAGGTTATTGACTCTTTTGATGAAATCAGCGCCATTGGTCACCGTATTGTGCAGGGTGGCAGCATCTTTAAAGGCTCTTGCATTATTACTCCCGAGGCTCTTAATGATATTGATGAGTTGGGCGCTTTGGCTCCTTTGCATAACCCTGCTCACGTTTTGGCTATTAAGGCTTGTATCGAAACCTTTGGTACCGAGAAACCCCAAGTTGCAGTGTTTGATACCTCTTTCCATCAAACAATGCCTGCTAAGGCTTATATGTTCCCCATTCCTTACAAGTATTACACCGATTACAAGGTTAGAAAATACGGTGCTCACGGTACATCCCACGACTTCGTAAGTAAGAGATGCGCCGAAGTTATGGGCAAGGATATTAAAGACCTTAAGATTATCACCTGTCACTTAGGTAATGGTTGCTCCATT
>JAZSPH010000030.1:0-8269 GCA_045537355.1 Acutalibacteraceae bacterium | reverse complement strand
TAACTTACAATAAATTTAAACAAATGTAAGAAAACTCTCAGTTTTCAGAGCCCTTTCATTCGTGTCATTAAGTTCAAAACTCCCAGAAAAAAGGACTTCACGAAAGTGAAGTCCTTTTTTCAATGAAATTCGCCTTCGGCGAGTGAAATAGCTTTGCTGTGAAATACGCTAAAGCGTATGAAATATTTGCTTCGCAAATGTCAAGAGGCGAATTTTATTTCACATTTTGCGTCAGCAAAATATTTCATAATCCGTTAGGATTATTTCATATGGCAAAGCCATATTTCATTAAATCTTGCACCTTCTACGCTTTTATGCTATAATATATCAAGGGTCGGTGATGATATGAAAAACTTTTTTCTTAAAGGTTTACAGTATTTTCTTATGTTCCAAGTGTCAATATTGATTGCAATGCTCGTTTCTTTATTATTTATAATTCCAATAAGGTTTTTGGTCGATAATGAACTTTATCAAACCTGTGTGTTTGCCGGTATTGCGTTGATTTTAGAAACTGTGTTCATTACGTTTTGTTTTTATAAAGAAAAAATGGATTTTAAAACTGTCGGTCTTAAAAAATTCCTTTTACCTTGTATTATTGGTGTAGTTCTACATTCTATTCTTTCCTATTTTAATGGGTTTTATATGTACACAGCAGGTGCAAGTGTTTCTGAAACGGGAATTATTTGGCAAAGTTACTATTCAAATCAAACTGTTACGGATATGCGTGAAGTTACACTTTTTAGATTAATAATTCCTTTTATAGTAATTCTAATTTTCAGAATTGGCTCTGTGATTTTAGGATTTTATTTTGGAAAGAGAAAAATTGAAAAATCTATCCGAGAATTAAAAAAAGGGTAGTAATATCTTCGTTTTCAGAGCCCTTTCATTCGTGTAATTAAGTTCAAACTACACAAAAATCCCGTTCACGAAAGTGGACGGGATTTTTACTTTTTTAAATCTCTTTTAGTGTTGCGACTTTATTTTCAATATGCTATAATATCTTAGTAATTTGTTATTAGCGAGGTGAAATGATGTCTCAAAACCAAACTGCTTGTTGTTTTACGGGTTACAGACCCGAAAAATTTCCTTTTAAATTAAATAGAGAGTCGCTTGAATATCAGCAATTTGAAAATGCTCTTTTTGAACAGGTTTTATCCCTTGCCGAAAATGGTTGCAATAGGTTTTACTGTGGAATGGCAATGGGTTTTGACATTATCTCGGCAGAGACTGTTCTTGCAGTTAAAAATGCTTTCAGAGAACCTTTAAAACTAATTTGCGTTTTGCCTTTTAAAAATCAAAATTATAATTTTTCAAAGGACTGGAAAGAGCGATTTAACGCTGTTTTGGAAAAATCAGATGAAGTTATTGTTTTAAATGATAGATATTTTAGTGGGTGTTATCAGCAAAGAAATATTTATATGGTGGATAATAGTGATTATGTAATCACTTGGTATGACGGCCAAAAGGGTGGCACCGAAAATACCATAAGATATGCCCTTAAAAAGGAAAGACAAGTCCTAAATATCCACAAGACACCCCAAAATATCGGTTTGCAAGCTAAATTCGAATTAATTTAAAAAACTGACTGTCAGAATATTTGACAGTCAGTTTTTTTATGCCCCTAAGCGAAATGGTCGAGGGCAGGTTAATCTTTTAAATTTAAGGCTTCAAAGGGGTCGGTTGCAATGCCGTCTTTGTAAATTTCTAAGTGAAGATGTTCTTCATCGTTACATTCGGCAGGAACTGTGGTGGTAACTCCCAAGATGTCACCGGATTTAACCTCGTCACCCAATTTAACCTTAAGGTCTTTAAGGGAAGCGTATTTTGCAGTAAGACCTCCGCTTAGTTCCAAGGAAACTACGGTGCCGTATTGACTGCTTTCATCAATACCGATAATTTTTCCGTCACCACAAGCACTAACGCTGGTGCCTTTTTCACATGCAATGTCGGTGCCACTGTGAAGTCGCATATCACCAAAAGTTTTGGAGTAAACCAATTCCTTGTCGCTGAAATTTTTCAAAATTTCACCTTCGCACGGCAAGGAAAAGTTTTTTTCATAAGGTACCGATGAAACGTTGTCACCTGTGGGCATAGTGCTACCCGATGATGTCATGCTTGATATATTACTATTATATGATGAAGTGGCGCTGTTATATTCCGACTTTATATTTGAGGTATTTGAACTGATATCGGATTTGATATCTGAGGTGGTGGAGCTAATGTCGGATTTGATATCGGATTTTGTATCATCATAAACACTGCCAAGATCAGATTTCATGTCGGACACCATATCACCCGTACCACCCGAATTAAGGCGCGAAAGTGCAAACCAAGCGGCAGCAGCAACAATTATAATGGCAATAGCAATGGCTATAATTAAACCGGTACTTTTTTTATCGTCATTTCGAGAAATTTTATCTTCCTCGTATTTCAAGTAAATCATTCCTTTCATTTATCGGTATCATTATTATTGACCTAAAATTTTTTAATATTCAATTTTAAAATTAAAAAATCGTTCACAAAATACCAACAAAATAGATAAAATTTTAATGTAATATATAGTTGTACCAAACGGAAGCCGCATCCGTTTGAGTATGGTTTCTCAAATTTTGAGAAATTCTCTCCTCAAACCCCTTAAAAGAAAAAGAGCAGTGTAAACTGCTCTTTTTCTTTTATATGATTATTAAATTTTTGTCGCTTTCAGTGATGTTTTCAAAACCATCTTCGGTGATTATTACCATATCTTCAATTCGAACACCAAATTTATCGGGCAGGTAAATTCCCGGCTCAACCGTGATTACCATACCTTTTTTAATTGGCGATTCATCCCTTGTGTTAAAGGCAGGGTTTTCGTGGATTTCGATGCCAACACTGTGGCCTAATCCGTGGCCGAAACATTCCCCGTAACCCTTTTGGGATATAATATCTCGTGCAATTTTGTCAATTTCTTTGCACTTCACGTTTGGTTTAATGTTTTTCAAGGCTTCAAGTTGCGCTTGTAAAACTGTGTCATAAATTTCTTGTTGTTTCTCTGAAACCTGTCCCAAAGCCACGGTTCGGGTCATATCCGAGCAATAACCTTCAAAGACTGCACCGAAATCCATGGTTAAGAAATCACCCTTTTCTAATGGCTTATCGGTGGGAACACCGTGGGGAAGAGAGGAATTTTTGCCTGAAACGGCAATTGTTTCAAAGGCGACACCTTTACTTCCGTTTTTGCGCATAAAAAACTCGAGTTCCAAGGCAATTTCCTTCTCGGTTTTCCCCACTTTAATAAAGTTTAAAATATGGGTGAAAGCCTGGTCGGTTATGGTTTGAGCCTTCTTAATAAACTCCATTTCACGAGGGGTTTTGATTTGCCTTAATGCGTTTAATTTTTTACTTAAAGCACTGTCCTTTAAAATGCAAAAATCTTCCAACCCTTTTTCCATTCGGTTAAAGGTTTCCAGTGTGGTGTGTTCGGTTTCAATATAAATGTTTTTAATTTTTTTGAGTGTCAAAACCGATTTTATATCTTTATAAAGGCTGACACAAAGCAAAACATCCATATTTTTTACCGTCTTTTTAGCCTTTTCAAAATATCTGAAGTCGATAAGTAATGTGGCACTGTTCTTGGTTATTATAATGTTACCTGCCGAAGACGGAAATTCACATAAATAGAAGCGATTAACATCACTTGAAATTAAAGCGCAAGACTCTTCATTCAGCAAATTTTGAATTTCTTTAATTTTCAATTTTTTTCTCCTTTTTTAAATAAGGTTTAAATTTATGAGTCAGTAGTAAAACTGCCGTAAGATTTGTGCAAAGCATAATGCCGTTGCAAAGGGATGCAAGTCGCCAAACAATAGCGCTGTTAAAGATTGCCCCCAAAATGCAACACAAAGGGTAAAGGAAAGTAAAAACTTTAACCCCCAAATTCCCGAAAATGTATTTCACAATTAATCTTCCGTATAACGCCCAACCAACAATGCTTGAGAAGGCAAAAAGGCACATCATAATACTAAGACAAATATTGCCGAAATTTCCCATTTGGGTATTTAGGGCATTGCTTACAAGTTCGGTGGATGCCGAGACACCATAATTAATTTTAACCCCACTGCAGAGAATTGTCAATCCGGTAAGGGTGCAAAGAAGAATTGTATCAACAAAAACTTCAAAAATTCCGTATAAGCCTTGCACTTTTGGGTTGGCATCAACTGCAACCGAGTGGGCCATAGCCGATGTGCCAAGGCCTGCCTCGTTGGAGAAAACACCCCTTGAAGCACCAATGAAAATGGCCGTCCAAACGCTGCCAACAGCACCACCTGTAACGGCTTTGGGGTTGAAAGCACCCTTGAAAATCATAGAAATTGCTATGGGTAAATAAGAAAAATTCGAAAGGATAATAAAAAGGCTGATAGCTATATAGAGTAAGGACATAAAGGGTACGAGTTTTTCGGTCAGGTTGGCGATTTTATTTAAACTGCCATTAATCACAAAATAACAACCGACTGTGAATAATATGCCCCAAAAAAGTTTTGAAACGGGCGTGGTACAAAAGGAAATAATAGCCGAGTTCGCTTGGGTTATATTGCCACTACAAAAAACTGCCAATAGGGAAGACACGCAAAACAAAAAACTTAAAGGTTTAAATTTCGCACCGAGTCCGTTTTTTATGTAATAAATCGGTCCGCCTGTGAATCCGTCTTTCGTTTTTTCTCGGTAAATTATCGCAAGGGTGATTTCGGCCGATTTTATGCACATCCCCAAAACAGCGCTTACCCACATCCAAAAAATTGCTCCTGCTCCACCAATGGCAATAGCCCCTGCAACCCCTGCAATATTTCCCGTTCCAACGGTGGCCGAAAGGGCAGTACATGCCGATTTAACCGAGGTGATATCCTCCGCCTTTTCTTTTTTTAAAAAAGCCTTAAGGGTAAGCTTTAAGCTCTCACTAAAACGGGTGATTTGGCAAAAGTTTGTTTTAAGACTAATATAAATTCCGCAAACGGTTAAAAAAGAAAAGGGAAGTGTTCCCGATAAAAGATTTTCCAAAAATAACATACACAACACCCATATAATTTTATTTTAAAAAATTGGAATTTATGAAATATTGGGTATTGTATATCGATGTCTTTTATGCTAAAATATATACTGTATAATTGTATGAAAAGAGGGAGTTTTTGGAAAGGCTAATTTATCTTGATAACAGCGCAACAACCAAGCCTTGTGATAAGGCGATAGAATATATGAATGCCTGCCTTAAAACCACTTGGGGCAACCCATCCTCTTTGCATAGATTGGGTATGGAGGCCGAAATTGTTTTAAATGATGCAAGGGAAAATATTGCAAAATTCATTAAGGCTTCACCCGACGAAATAGTCTTCACAGGGAGCGGAACCGAGGCTAATAATACGGCCATTATGTCGGTAGCCCATAAAAAATGGGGTAATCGAGTTATTACCACCGAAATTGAGCATCCTTCGGTTTTGGAAACAGTTAAAAGACTCGAAGAAAAAGGCTTTGAGGTTATAAAACTTAAAACCGACAGTGAGGGTGTCATTTCCTTAGATGACCTTAAAAATGCTCTGACTACCAAAACGGTATTAGTGAGTATAATGTTCGTTAATAACGAAATCGGTTCAATTCAGCCCATTAAAGAAGCAGTTAAACTTGTTAAGAGTTTAAGTCCTAAAGCAGTTTTCCATTGTGATGCAGTTCAAGGTTTCGGTAAATTACCCATTAACGTTAAGGATTTAGGGGTAGATTTATTATCTGCCAGTGGTCATAAGGTTTTTGCCCCAAAAGGTATAGGCTTTTTGTATTGCAAAAAAGGGGTTGCCATTAAACCTTTCCTGACCGGTGGAGGACAGGAGAGAGGTTTGCGCTCAGGAACCGAGTCGGTACCCTTGATAGCAGCATTTGATGGCGCTGTGTCATCCCTTGCCGATACAATTAAAAGTTTAGAAAAAATTAAGTCTTTAAACGATTATGCAATTAAAACTTTTGAAGGAAGCGGATTTATTAAAATCAACTCACCCCACAATGCTTTACCCTATATTATAAACATTTCGGTTGTGGGTTATCGTTCCGAAACTTTACTTCATTTTCTTGAAAGAAAGAATATATTTGTATCTTCGGGTAGTGCTTGTGCCAAAGGAGAGCAAAGTTATGTTTTAAAGGGGTTAGGTTTAAGTCAGGCTGAAACCGATTCGGCCCTTAGAATTAGCCTTTCTCACCATAATACTAAAGAAGATATTGATGCGCTGGTTTCCACTTTAAAAGAGGCTACACAAAGATTAAGAAGGTCAAATTAATGAAAGAAATCATACTTATTAAAAACGGAGAACTTGCCTTAAAGGGTCTTAATAGATGCACCTTTGAGGATATAATGATAAAAAACATTAGAAGAAGACTTAAAAGTTTGGGCAAGGTTGAAATTAGAAAGGCCCAATCGGCAATATATATTGAACCTAAAGATGATGATTTTGATTTTGAGGAAGCATTGGAAAGGGTAAGCTTTATTTTTGGTATTGCCGCTTTCAGCCGTGCATGTGTTTGCGAAAAAACAATGGAGGATATTTTATCCAAGTCGGTTGAATATTTGGCAAACACCCTTAAAAATGTTAAAACTTTTAAGGTTGAGGCAAAACGCTCTGATAAAAAATTCCCCTTAAAATCTCCTGAAATTTGCCGTGAATTAGGTGGAACATTGTTGTCTAAATTCCATCATTTGAAGGTGGATGTTCATAATCCTGACGTGGTTGTTAATGTGGAAATCAGAGATTTTTCGGCTTATGTTAGAGCTGAACAAATCCCAGGTGCAGGTGGTTTGCCCGTGGGCACTGCAGGAACAGCTTCCATATTAATTTCAGGTGGTATTGACAGTCCTGTTGCTGCTTGGACAATGGCAAAGCGAGGACTTAGATTAAATGCAATTCATTTTGCAAGTCCTCCATACACAAGCGCAAGGGCTGAGATGAAGGTTAAAACCTTGCTTTCAAAGGTTGCAAGATATAGCGGAAGCATTAATCTTGCTATCGTTCCTTTTACCGATATTCAGGATGAAATTGCCAATAATTGTCCCGAAGAGTATTTCACACTAATTATGAGACGTATGATGATGCGTATTGCTGAAAAAATTGCAAGAAACAGCGGTAGTTTGGCCCTTATAACAGGTGAGAGCTTAGGACAGGTTGCAAGTCAGACTTTACCAGCACTGGTTACAACCGATATTGTAACCAATGTGCCGGTTTTAAGACCTTTAATTGGTATGGATAAGGAAGAAATTATTAGAATTTCCCGTAAAATTGACGCTTTTGAAACATCAATTTTACCTTACGAGGATTGTTGTACGGTCTTTACTCCTAAACATCCCAAAACCCGTCCCACAGTGGAACTTTGCGAGAAAGCGGAGGAAGGTTTGGATATTGACAGGCTAATAGAAGAAGCTATTGCCAATACCGAATACACATTTATAGATTAATATGGCAAGATATAAAGAAAGTAAGTTTTTAAGTAATTTCAAAAAAATTCTTGTTGAAAGTATTCCTAATCAAACTGACAATATATCGCGTATTATAGTTAAAATCATATTTTTCTTATGTATTATAGGAATTTTGAGCAGTTGTATTTATTCAATGGGATATTTTGGCAAAAACTATGTAGAGAGAAAGACCATAACTAAAGAACGAGAATGGTTTTCCCTTGAGCACGGTAATTTGCTTTTAAAACAAGAAAATAATGATTATATTGCTTGGATTAAGATTAAAAATACCGAACTTAATAATCCTGTTTACCAAACGGATGATAATGAATATTATCTTAACCATAATGCTTTAGGTAATAAGAGCGATTATGGAACAGTGTTTTTGGATTGCCGTTCTGATTTTTCTGATAGAAATATTGTTTTATACGGCAACACCAAAGAGGATGGTTCTTTATTTTCAACCTTACATCAGTACAGAAAAATACATTTCATAAGAGAAAATCCAACCATTACCTTAACCAAGACTCAAAAAGACTATGATTATCGTGTTTTTGCAGTATTTGTTATTGACTCAAATAAAAATCAAGACAATTCTTTCAATGTTTGTCAAAAGGATTTTTCGAGCAAAACCTATAATAAATGGATAAACGAAGTAAAGAAGAGAAGTTTTGTTCGCTCATCAATAGATTTAAATATAGAGGATGAGTATCTAACACTTATCACTTCTTGTGAAGACTTTGATGGCGCAAGGTTGGTTGTAATGGCTAGGCGTTTGAGAAAAAACGAATCGTTGGCTTATGT
>JAZSPH010000057.1:0-1909 GCA_045537355.1 Acutalibacteraceae bacterium | reverse complement strand
ATAGTCGGCTTGAGAGGGTTGAATACCACCAAGACCGGGACCACCACGTTGAATATTAACGATTAATGCAGGCATATCAGCACCTGCCAAGTAAGAAATTCCCTCACCCTTCAAAGAAATACCGGGGCTTGAAGAAGAAGTCATAACTCTAAAACCAGTAGAAGCAACGCCGTAAACCATATTAATAGCGGCGATTTCGCTTTCAGCCTGTAAGAAACAACCACCGATTTTTGGCATTCTTTTAGCCATATAAGCAGCGATTTCAGTTTGTGGAGTTATAGGATAACCGAAGTAATGGCGACAGCCGGCAATAATAGCGGCTTCGGCAATTGCTTCATTACCTTTCATTAAAACCTTATCAGCCATATTTTTCACTTACCTTTCAACCTTAATAATACAATCAGGACACATTGTAGCGCAGAAAGCACATCCAATACAAGCCTCTTCGTTTACGGCTTCTACAGGGTTATGTCCTTTTTTATTGATTTTGTCCTTTGCCAGTGCTAAAACCTGCTTAGGGCATACGTCAACGCAAAGACCACAACCTTTGCATTTGTCAGTTTTAAAAGTCAACTTTGCCATATTTATGCACTCCTTTTCACAAAGTTTAATTTATTTTCTTTTGAAGCTTCAAGGAAAAAAGATTATCAATCTTACCTTCAAGTTCATTATAAAGTGTTTCGTTAACCGATGTATAAACCAAGGGCAAACCTGTGGCTTTTGCAACACTTTCAGCATATTCAGCAGAATTCAAAACATCCTCGGCAGTTGTTAAAACACCTAAATTGGAATTGTTAATAATTCCTGTGAATTTAAAATTACCTGCTATTTCAATTTCAGCCATAACTTCAAGTGTTGACTCTACATCAGGGGTTAAAGGACGATATTTATTAATTACAAGAAAAATCTCATAATCATTTTCCTCTTTAATGCTTGGCATAATTCTTCCAAGTGCCAAAGCACCACGGTCATCTCCCCCAACATCTATAACTGCGTAAACATTTTTATCATCAGTTAAAGAATACATATCTTGAGGTAATGCAGGGATATCCACATTTGTTCCTGCATATTCGGAAGCAATTAATCGAATTCCATTTTCTTTAAGTTCGGCTTCGCTGTCTTTAGTACGGAAATATGGATTTACAATATCCAAATCTGCAATAGCAACATTTTCTTTAGTTTCTTTAAGCCTATAAGCCATATTAAGAGCAATATTGGTTTTTCCACTTCCGTAATGACCACAAAGCATTGTAATTCTTTTATATTCCATAAACTTACAACTTATTTCTTTGGATTTTACCGCTTACAGTCTTGGGTAAACTCTCTCTGAATTCAACAATACGAGGATACTTGTAAGGAGCAGTACGCTCTTTAACATAAGACTGAATTTGCTTTTTAAGTTCTTCGGTAGGCTCGGTGCCGGCAACTAAAACGATGCTTGCCTTAACAACCTGACCTCTAACCTCGTCGGGTGCCGCCGAAACGCCACACTCAAGAACAAAGGGAAGTTCCATAATAACGCTTTCAATCTCGAAAGGTCCAATTCGGTAACCCGAAGATTTAATAACATCATCTACACGGCCAACATACCAGTAGAAGCCATCTTCATCCACCCAAGCAGTATCGCCTGTGTGGTAATACTTACCATCCCAAGTCTCACGCGTCTTTTCTTCATCACCAAAGTAACAAGTAGCAAGACCACAGGGCAAACCGTTTTCAATGTTAATAACGATTTCACCGGTTTCACCAACCTCAGCCTCGTTACCGTCGGCATCGATTACGTGAACATCATAAATGGGCGAAGGTTTACCCATTGAACCAATTTTATGGGGCGCACCGGTCATATTACCGATAATCATTGTGCTTTCGGTCTGACCGAAGCCTTCAAGGATTTGTAAACCGGTGATTT
>JAZSPH010000029.1:0-17008 GCA_045537355.1 Acutalibacteraceae bacterium | reverse complement strand
TCCTCATCGGTCTCGGTGGGGAGACCAATCATAAAGTAAAGTTTAACCGATGTGTATCCACCTGCAAAAGCAGTACGGCAGGTGGTCAAAATTTCCTCTTCGGTAAGGTTCTTGTTTATAACATCACGAAGTCTTTGGGTTCCGGCTTCGGGAGCAAAGGTCAAGCCGCTTTTTCTAACATGTTTAATCTTCTCTAAAAGTTCATCCGAGAAATTATCAATTCTAAGAGAAGGTAAAGCCAAACTTACGTGGCTTTTCTCGGTCCACTCAAGCAACTTATTAAGAAGAGGCTCAATTCCTCTATAATCGCTTGTGCTCAAAGAAGATAAGGAAATTTCATCGTAACCTGTGCTTTCGCAAAGGCATTTTGCCTGTTTGTTTACAGTGTCAACACTCTTTTCTCTAACAGGGCGATAAATAAATCCTGCTTGACAAAAACGGCAACCACGAATACAACCTCTGAACACCTCTTGAACTGCACGGTCGTGTACAATTTCAATAAAAGGCACAACAAACTTTTCGGGATAATAGGACTTGTCCATATCCTTAATAATTCTTTTCTTAATGCTTGGTGCTATTCCCTCTTCGGGATTAAGGGATTTTAAAATACCATCTTCGGTATATTCATCCTTATAAAGAGAAGGAACATAAATACCCTCGATTTTAGCAGCCTCACGCAAGAATTCTTCCTTACTTGCGCCCTTTTTCTTAAACTCCTTGTAAAGGTCGATAAGTTCCAAATCAACCTCTTCACCTTCACCAATGAAGAACAAGTCAACAAATTCAGCCAAGGGTTCGGGATTACAAGCGCAAGGACCACCGGCAACAACCAAAGGTGACAAATCTTTTCTATCCTTTGACTTTAAGGGTAAACCTGCCAAATCTATCATATTAAGCACATTGGTATATGCCATTTCATACTGCAAGGTAAAACCGATAAAATCAAAATCCTTAATAGGGTCACGACTTTCAAGGGCAAAAAGGGGCATATTATTTTTCCTTAAAACCTCTTCAAAATCAAGCCAAGGGGCAAAAACACGCTCACACCAAATATCATCACGCTCATTAAATTGAGAGTAAAGAATTTTCATTCCAAGGTGAGACATACCGATTTCATAAGTATCAGGGAAACAAAAGGCAAACCGAACATCCACCTTTGATTTATCCTTTATAACACTATTAATCTCGCCACCTGAATATCTACCCGGTTTTTGTACCGAAAGCAGTAATTTTTCAAACTTTTGTCTTTCCATTAAAAATCCTCATTTTTAAATATTCTTTTAGAATTATAACCTATTTGACCTATGGTTTCAACTATATTTTAATAAGCACCGACAAAAAGAGATATATGGATATTATGTAAACCGAAACATTGAGTTTTCCCCTTAACGTCAAGGTTACTGCCAAAAACAAACAAACCGCTCCCAAGCACAAACTAATAGTCCTTAAAATCAGCATTGCCCTATCCACATTACTCTTTTTAGTTATAACCGAAAAAAGCACCGTTCCTCCATCAAGACCCGTTACGGGCAAAAGATTAAAAAGCCCTATAATCAAGTTAATTAGAGAGTAATATAAAATCCCATCATTACCGAAAATCAAATAATTAACATAAAGTGTTAGAAACAAAATAAAGTTCACCATCGGCCCTGCCAAAGCTACCTTAATATCACTTTTATACCCATCCGACATATTTCTTGTGATTTGCACCGAAGCAGGTATAAGCCTAATGCTCTTAGGTGGTGTTCCAATTATCCACATTGCAAGCAAATGCCCAATTTCGTGAAAACTGACAGCAAATAATGTAGGCAAAGCCAGGCCCGTTTTATCGGTTGCAAGCATAAGAGAAATTACAGCAACAAAAAGAAAGGATATGTATATTTCACTGCCGAGCAATTTAAATTTCATTCTATCACCTCTTCGATTAAAGTATCGTTACAAAACTCCTCTATATACCACTTTTGCAAGGTTTTAAACTCCGATTTAAAAAGGTATTTAATGGTAATAACCGAAAGTAAAACCAATACCATACATAAGGTTTCGGTTATCATTACATTTAAATATGCACCTTGGTTTTCTTCCATTGCCATTACCACCTTGAAAATCAAAAAATATTATGATACAATAAACTATATTTATTTTTAGGATGATTTTATGCCCTTTTTACCTATAACCAAAAAAGAAATGATAAGTTTAGGGTTTGACACCCCTGACTTTATAATTGTAACGGGTGACGCTTATGTGGACCACCCCAGTTTTGGCACGGCTATAATCTCACGTGTGTTGGAAAAAGAGGGTTATAAGGTTTGTATCATCCCCCAACCTGTAAGCGATGATGACTTTAAGCGTTTCGGCAAACCGAGACTCGGATTTCTTGTAAATTCAGGCAATATTGATTCAATGGTTGCCCACTACACTGCCGCCAAAAAGAAAAGAAACGACGATGCTTATACTCCAGGTGGAAAAGCAGGTCGCCGACCCGACCGAGCCGTTATTGTTTACACCAAAAAACTTCGTGAAATTTTTGGTGATATTCCCATTGCTATTGGTGGTGTCGAGGCTTCTTTACGCCGTTTTGCCCATTACGATTACTGGGATGATAAGGTAAGACCTTCCATACTTCTTGACTCCACAGCCGACCTTTTAATGTATGGTATGGGCGAAAAGCATATTGTGGAAATTGCAAACCGTCTAAACTCAGGCGAAAACATAGCCGATTTAAAAGATATCAAAGGCACTTGCTACGCAATAAACAGTACCGACTATACACCAATTAAAGGTGCTTTGGAATGTGCTTCTTTTGAAATTGTTAAAGAATCCAAAAAGCAGTATGCCATCGCAACCCGTATTCAACAGTCGGAACACGATGCCGTAAGAGGCAAAACCATAATTCAAAAAAGCGGCAATAAAATTGTTGTGCAAAATCCTCCCATGCCCCCACTTACAACCGAAGAAATGGATGCTGTTTATTCCCTACCCTTTATGAGGGATTACCATCCATCCTACGAATCTCAAGGTGGCGTTCCTGCCATTGCAGAGGTTAAATTTTCTTTGATTCACAACCGTGGTTGTTTTGGCGCATGTAACTTTTGCGCTTTAGCCTTTCACCAAGGAAGAAGCATTTCGGTTAGAAGTCATCAGTCAGTTATTGATGAGGCTAAGAAAATAACCCAAATGCCCGACTTTAAGGGATATATTCACGATGTGGGTGGACCGACTGCCAACTTCCGTGCCAGTGCTTGTGATAAGCAAAGCAAACTTGGTCTTTGCCCTGATAAAAAGTGTTTGGCTCCCAATATGTGCCCTGCCGTTAAGGTGGACCACAGTGATTACCTTAAACTCCTTAGAGAACTGCGACAACTTCCAAAGGTCAAAAAGGTCTTTATTCGCTCGGGTATTCGCTTTGATTATCTTATTGCCGACTCCGACGAAACCTTTTTCAAAGAACTTGTTACCCACCATACAAGTGGTCAGTTAAAGGTCGCTCCCGAACACTGTTCGGACAATGTTTTAAAATATATGGGCAAACCCAAAATCCAAGTTTATAAAAGGTTTGAAAAACGCTTTTATGAGCTAACAAAAAGCATTGACAAAAAGCAATATTTAGTTCCATATTTAATGTCTTCCCACCCGGGAAGCACCATTAAAGATGCCATTGAACTTTCCCTTTTCTTGAAACGCAACCGTTTGCATCCCGAACAAGTTCAAGACTTTTACCCTACACCGGGAACGGTATCAACCTGTATGTTCTACACAGGACTTGACCCCTATACCTTAGAGCCGGTTTATGTTCCTAGAACACCCGAAGAAAAGGCGCAACAAAGAGCTTTGCTTCAATATTTCAAACCCGAGAATAAACAAATTGTTCTCTCGGCGCTTAAAAAATGTGGTCGTTTTGACCTTATCGGCACCGGTGAAAACTGCCTTGTGGCCGATAATTCCAAACAAAAAACTCCCCAAAGACCACAAAAAAAGAAAAAAACAATTCGAAATGTACATAAAAAAAAGACCTGATTTTCAGGTCTTTTTTTATTTTAAATTCCCATTTCTTTGAGTTTCAAATTAAGTTCAGCTACGGGCAGACCAACAACATTAAAGTAATCTCCCTTAATTCCTTTAACAAATAAGGATGCTTTGCCTTGAATGGCGTAACTCCCTGCTTTGTCATAGGGTTCCGAACTGCTTATATATTCCTCAATTTGGGTTTCACTTAAAGGATAAAACTCAACCTCGGTTTGGGATGAAAAGGAAACAGTTTTACCATCATTTATAATAGCGCAACCCGTTATTACTTTGTGGGTTTTACCCGAAAGTAAATTAAGCATTCGTTTGGCATCATTAAAATCCACAGGTTTGCCCAAAATTTCATTTCCTACCACAACACAAGTATCAGCACCGATTACCACATCTAAAGGATGCGTGTCAGCCACTGCCAAGGCTTTGATTTTTGCTAAATATTCAGCCGTTTCATCGGCACTAATATCACCGGGGATTATTTCCTCGGCATCCGAGGGCAACACCGAAAAATCCTCGGTTATAACCGATAAAAGTTCTTTGCGCCTTGGGGACGCTGATGCTAAAATTATCTTTTTACTCATTAAAAACTCCTGCCTTTGCAAACTTGATATTTTCAATATGCAAGTTATATTCTTCCACTGCAAATCTCGTGTGAGTAACATAGTAACTCAAAAGATAAGGCAAGGTAAAAGGCATGGGTAGTACCAGTAAACTCAAAAGCACAATATGAACCTGATTAAAAATAAGGCTTATAAAATCAAAGGCGGTTTTGCGAGAAATCACTGAAGAATTGTACATACATTCTTCGGCATTAGCATTTTCATCAGCAATAAACAAAACAGGAGCCATATAATATTTAAGCATTATAAAGCAAACCAACGCAAAGGAAATGTTCCTTAAAATAACACTGTAAAAATCAAGACTTGCCGTCCAAACAGGAGGAGCAATGTTAAATAATTCGAAGAAAAATGTTTTCGAAAAAGCCAAAAGCAAGAAGGATGGAATATTTAAAACAAGTAACCAAATAAAAACTTTTAAAACAAAGTGCAAAATAAATTTAAGGGATTTTATGTAAAGGGTTTTAGCGCTAAACCAATAAAAAATCGCAATCGGTCCATCGACCACACCTAAGCCTATTTTCCAAATATATTTTAAAAGTCCCAAACCCAATGGGGCAATCAAAAAAACATTTAAAGCTACCAAAATAACATTAGCAATTATATCCCCCGTTACGCTCGATAACACGCTTCCTATACTAATGGTTATAAGCCAAGCGAAAATAACACTTAAAGAAGCAACAAATGTCTTTAAATAATTATCTTTTAATCTTTCTTTTGCAGTCTCTTTGACTGCCGCGCTCGAAATCGACATTTTAAAACCTCCTTAAAGAATTTCTAACTTGGCAAAATTAGCCATTATTTTTTTGGTTCCAACCTTGTCAAAGGCTATCTCCAACATAGTATCAGGGCCGGTTGGGGTTGCCTTTAGAATAAGTCCTGTACCAAAAGTCTTGTGCGAAACCTGCATACCCACTGTATATAAAGCAGAATTAGTCGAACCGGGTGTACTGGGTTTTGAAGTATAACTACTTGCAAAAGTTTTTGCCTTAGTAGTGTAATTAATCGGGGTTTTGGGAGAATAATACTCTCCTCGCTTCTCTGAACCGAAAGAAGAAAACGAGGAAGAATATCCAAAGGAAGAATAACTGTTAACCGAAGAGGTCATATCACAAAGTTCTTCGGGAATTTCCTTTAAAAATCTTGATGGCAAGTTACGGGTTGTTGAACCGAAGAGCAAACGAGAAGCAGTATTTGTTATATAAAGTTTTCTCTTGGCTCTTGTAATTGCAACGTACGCCAATCTTCGTTCTTCTTCAATTTCTTCAGGACCACCGTATATTGACTGGTTACCGGGAAAAATACCTTCCTCTAAACCAACCAAATAAACATTTTTAAACTCAAGTCCCTTGGCTGAATGAACCGTCATAAGAACTACCCTATCGGAACTTTCATCAAAGGAGTCGATATCGCTTATAAGGGCCAACTGCTCCAAAAAGTCGGATAAATTCGGTTCATCATTTTCAAGTTCATATTGAGCAATATTAGAAGCAAATTCCTTAACGTTTTCAATTCGGTCAAGACCTTCTTCGCCCTCGTTTTCAAGGGCACGAATATAACCAGTAAGGTCTAAAACCTTTTGAAAAAGTTCGCTAATTTCCAGTTCTTCAGAAAGAGCAGTAAGTTCATCGATTATACTGCAAAATCCTTTGATTTTGGCAGCAGCACGGGAAAGAACGGGATATTCATCCACTTCTTTTAAAACTTCGTAAATAGAAAGCCCCAACTGATTTCCGATTTCGGCAGCATAGTTAACGGTAGTCTCACCGATGGCGCGTTTAGGCTCGTTTATAATTCTTCTAAGGCGAATATCATCCTTATTGTTGTTGATTAAATGTAAATAAGAAACAACATCCTTAATTTCTTTACGGTCATAGAACCTTGTTCCGCCAATAACCTTATAGGGTATACCACTTCGAGCCAATACGTTTTCCAATGCGTTAGACTGGGCGTTCATTCTATAAAGGATAGCGTTGCTTGAATAGGTATCCCCTTTGTCAACATTTTCCAAAATACTGTCAACAACATAACGAGCTTCTTCTCGCTCGTCGTTTGCAGTATGAACGGATATAAGATTACCGTCCCCATTATCGGTCCAAAGGGTTTTGCCCTTTCTACCCTTGTTATTTTCAATAACCTTGTTAGCGGCATTCAAAATATTGGATGTGGAACGGTAATTTTGCTCCAAACGGATGGTTTTGGCGTTTTTATACTCTTCTTCGAAATTTAAAATATTTTCAATGGTGGCGCCTCTGAAGCGATAGATACTTTGGTCGTCATCACCCACTACGCAAAGGTTATTGTGTCCCGAAGCCAAAAGGCTTACGAGAACATATTGAGCGTGGTTGGTATCCTGATACTCATCCACCATTACGTATTTAAATTTATTATTGTAATACTCTAAAACATCGGGATTTTCATCCAAAAGTTTAACGGTATTAACAATCATATCATCAAAGTCCATTGCATCGGCTTTTTTAAGGGCCTTTTGGTAAAGGGCGTAAAGTTCACCGATTATTTTACGGCGATTATCAAAACTGTTTTCGGCAGCAAAACAGCTGGGAGAAATAAGTTTATCCTTGGCGCTTGAAATGGCCGAAAGAACCGTTTTGTGGGGCACAAATTTATCATCAATATTGTGCTCCTTCATAATGGTTTTCATAAGACGGCGTTGGTCATCGGTATCGTAAACCGTAAATCTTGATGTATAACCCAAACGTTCGGCATGGTCGCGAGTTCTTAAAATTTTTCCACAAACCGAGTGGAAGGTTCCTGCCCAAACTCCGCTTTCATCATCACCCAAACGGTTAGCAATTCTTTCTTTAAGTTCTCCTGCTGCTTTGTTAGTAAAGGTAATTGCCAAAATCTCCCAAGGTTTGGGAGCATCAATACAAAAAGCACCGGCAGGAATATCCGACACTTTACCATCAAGGAAATCCTCACCGATTTTAATATCAAAATCGGCGTCATAAGGCACAATATCACTATCAGGGGAAGCACCGAATTTAACAAGATTTAAAATTCGGTTAACCAAAACCGTGGTCTTTCCACTACCCGCTCCTGCAAGAACAAGCAAAGGTCCTTCGGTTTGGGTTACGGCCTCAAACTGACGGTCGTTCATATTATTAAAATACTTTTTTATAACCTGTTTCCTGAGTGAAGAGTAATCCATTTTTATCTCCGTTTTTTTGAACTTTATAATAAATTAATTTTACCCCTTTTTGACCCAAATGTCAATTAAATAAACTGTTAACAAAAGACTTGAATATTACCTTTAAAAATGATAAAATTTTAATATATAAATTTTAGGAGAAATTCGATGGAAACAGTTAAAATTCTTCACTGTGGTGATATACATATCGGCGCCGAAGAAAGTTTTTTAGGCTTCAAGGCTCAAAGTCGCCGTCAGGAAACCCTTTTAACCTTTGAAAGAATTATTAATTTATGTTCTAAAACAGGCACTAAGGTTTTACTTATCGCAGGTGACCTTTTTAATTCCAACAACACCGAAAACAGTTTTTTTGAAAGCGTTTTTGCAAAAATTAAATCAGTTCCCGACTTAAAGGTCATCTACTGTGCAGGAAACCACGACCCCCTCACTCCCCGTTCACCTTTCAGGAAAGAAAACCTTCCCTCTAACCTTTATGTTTTAGGCACCGAGGAAACCGTTTTTTCCTTCCCTGAATTAAATCTCAGAGTTTACGGTCGTTCCTTTGAAACTGCCTTTATGCAGGGTAAATCTTCCATGGAACTTGTTCCCGAAGATGACGGTATTATTAACATCGCCCTTTTGCACGGCGACCTTTTCGGTGACCCCTCTTCCCGTTACAATGCCATTTCAAGAAGTTTTATTGAAACCTCTAAAATGGATTACATCGCTTTAGGTCATATTCATAAGGCAAGTGACATTGAAAAAATCGGTAACACTTATTTTGCATACTGTGGTTGCCCCGAAGGCCAAGGCTTTGATGAACTGGGTCAAAAAGGTGTTTATCTTGGTGAAATTGGCAAAGGAATTTGCGATTTGAATTTTGTACCCACTGCCCGTAGACAACATATTTTAGAAAAAATTGATATTAGTGGGCTTGAAATTACCGACGATATCATTTTAAATATTTTAAAAGAGAAATATGGCGAAAATTACGGCGAAAACCTTTATAAAATCGAACTCATCGGCGAAATAGAAGAAGGAAATGAAATTAATCTTTCCGACCTTACTGCCCGATTAAATGAAAAGGTTTATTTTACCAAATTAAAGGACAGCACAAGTCTTAAACTCGACCTTGAGTCACTTTCTAAAGAAAAAACCTTAAAGGGCATTTTTGTTAAAAAAATGTTGGAAAAAATCGCTCTCGTGGAAGATAAAGAAAAATATAAGACTGCTTTAAAACTCGGTCTCAAAGCATTTTCAGGGGAGGTAAAATTCGATGAAAATCAATAAAATTAATATTATCTCCTTTGGTGGACTTAAAAATTACACCTTGAATCTTGAAGAAGGGTTTAACTGCATTTACGGTGAAAACGAAAAGGGCAAAACTACCATTATGTCCTTCATTAAAATGATGTTTTACGGTAATGAAAAAGGAAGTAGCCAAATTTCTAAAAACATCCGTAAAAAATACACTCCTTGGGACGGAAGCCCCATGGCAGGAAGCATTGAATTTGAACACGGTGGCCGAAATTTCAAGTTAGAAAGAGAATTTCGTGCTTCGAACTCTACCGATAAAATTAGTATTATAGACCTTGACTTAGGTGAAAAACAACCTGCCGACGCAAACATTGGCGAAAAACTTTTTGGTCTCTCATCATCAGCCTTTGAAAGGAGCGTTTTCATCGGTCAATTAGGATTTCCCGACAGTAACAACAACGCCGAAAGTGAACTGAATGCCAAACTTTCCAACATGGTATCAACCGGTGATGAAAGCCTTTCTTTGAGCGAGGTTGTCGGCAAACTTGAAAAAGAACGTTTTTCTATTCTATCTAAAACCGGCAAAACCGGTGAGTTTTACAAAACAACCCTTATTGCCAAGGAAATCAAGGATAAGTTAGATGCAAGTGTATCAGCAAACAACAGTTACACCGAAGGCAAGGAGAAACTTGCCCTTTACAAAGCTGAGACCGATAAACTTATCAAAAAAGCCGAAGAACTAAAAAGCCAGATTTCCAAAGAGCAGGATGTTAAAAACATTGGCAAACTCAAGGAACTTTTAACCACAAAAGAGGCTTTAGAAGAAATCAAAAAAAAGCTTGCCTTGAAGGATGGCTCCCCTGCCGATGAAAATTTCCTTAGAAATTTGAAATTCCTTTCTTCCAAACTTGATAATGCAAAGGCCAAAACCGATGCCAAACAAAAGGAAACCGACCTTATTAAAAATCAGCTGGACTTATTGGTTAATGGCCCCAAAACAAACAATGGTGAAACACCCGAAAGTTTGGAAAATGACATCCAGGTTCTTTCTAAAAACTTAAACGACATTGAAGCTTCAATGCAAGAAAACACTGGACGCCAAAACAAATTAAACCAAGAAAAACTCGCCAAGAGCGACAAATCTAAAGCCGTTAATCCCCTGTTAATTGTAGGTTTAATTTTAACGGTTTTAGGTCTTATTGGTATCATAATCAAACCTATTATCACCTTAATTGTCAGTGGTTTGGGCGTGATTTTGGCACTTGTTGGCATTCTTTCTTCCAAAAATGGCAAAAAACTCAAACTTTTAGAGGATGAAATCCAGTCCCTTCAAAATATCATTGATAATAAACAAGCCCATATTGATGATATTAAATCCCAAATCGCCGACAAGAAGGCAAAAACCCATGCAATTAAATTGGCAAGCAGTTCTAATATGCAGGTAATTTTAGACCAACAAGCCCTTCTTTCCAAAACCGAAGGCGAACTTTTGGAGTTAAAAGAGGAAGAAAAATCGGCCGAAAACGAACTTGCAACCATGCTTTCAAAACTTCACGACAGTGATAAAGATTTAGAAAGCATTAGCCAAAAACTTGAAACTGCCGTTTTAAAACAAAAAGAATTAAAGCAACAAATTAATTTCTTGCTTCGCGACCTTAACAATATTTCTTACGAAGAAGCAAAGTTGAAACTTGAAAACACCCAAAATACCGATGATTTAAAGGATGTGGATTTCGAGCAAATTAAAGCCGAATACGAAAATCTTATATCCCAAATCACCGAAAGAAAATCCACCGAAGCTTCGGTTGAAACCCAACTCAAAGCCCTTATAAACGGAATGGAAAGTCCCGATGTTTTGCAAGGAAAACTAAACGAAATTGTGGAAGTTTTATCGGCGCAAAAGTCTTTTTGCGACTGTACCGACATCGCCATAGAGGTTTTAAAAGAAAGTTTCGCTGAACTCAGGCAAAACTATGGCTCACAGCTTGAAAAGAAATCGGCCGAGATTTTCAAGGAACTTACCAACAACAAGTACTCAAATATGACCATTTCAAAATCTTTTGAAATAAATGTTGAAGAAACTGCTAATCCCATAAGCCGTGAGGCCGAATATCTTAGCAGTGGTACCTTTGACCAGGCATATTTAAGTATGCGCTTGGCAGTAGCTCGATTAATTGATGAGAATATTCCTCTATTCTTGGATGACACTCTGACTCAATATGATGACAACAGAGCTGAAACAACTTTGGAATTTTTAAAGGAATATTCCAAAACCGGTCAAGCAGTGATGTTCACCTGCCACAAATCAATTTACAATCTGGCCGAAAACCTAAACTGCAATACTAAAATGTTATAAAATTTAAAAGATGCGTAGAATTTCTACGCATCTTTTTTGTTGTATGGAATTATTCATTATATTTGCAGAACTCAAAAACAGTACATTCTCTAATATCATTTTCTTCTTTTGAAAAGGTTAACTCAGTTTCAAACATACTATAAGAATATCCACCTTTGTCATTGAACCACGTTATGTATCGTCCATTTTCGTCGCTTTCATCTTCAATTCTATATTTTGCAAGTGTCTTTTCAAAATAGTTATAGGTTCTATTAACAGCCGATTTATATTCATCATAACTTGAAAACTTTGTTGAATCAATAATAAACCACGAACTGTGCAGTATATCGCTATCAAAATAATATGTGAACTGTATGGTTGCCTTTACTCCCAAATATTCAACATTGTAAAAGTCATAATATTGACCTTCAAACGAATCATATTCTCTTATTTCGTCAGGTTTTCCATATATAGAGTGAACATCGCTTTTAGTTGAATAATAGTCAATTCCTTTGAAATGCACAGGTTGTTTCGGAGCCACTGCTGAAATTATCGCAGAACCGATTACACCAATTAATATCAAGGAAAAACATACCACATAAATGATTTTAAATTTCTTTCTCGATTTAGGGGTAGGAATATTTGTTGTATCCGTATCAAAAGTTATTTGTTCGGGGATATAATCTGTGTTATTGTTTATCGCCTCTAAATATCCTTTTGCTATTTCTGCATAATGAAAAGTGGGTGCAAGAGCAATTACATCATTAAACAATTCAGTTGCTTTTGCAAACTCACCACATTTATAACAACAAATAGCAAATGTAAATCTTATAGAAACATCATTTAATGTAACTTTGCTTTGGTTTTCTTTTTGACTTGAATATAATTTTTCGTAAAGTTCTTTTGCGGTAGAGAAATCGCCTGACAGATACAAATCAACAAACTTAAAATAAATCAATTTTTCTTTTATTTTGTTTCCGTTCTTGTTTGTTGCTATAAAACCTTTAAACATTTCATTAACTGTTTTCAAGTTTTCTAAATCGCCTATTTCAAAGTAAGAACGAGCGAGCATCAACAAATAGAAATGCTTCACTTTTTCAAACTTTTTGTTTTCGAGTTTCATTTTGCAAATGTTGATTACTTTATTATAATCGCCCGAATAATAAGCAATATTCAAGTGTTCAAGAAGACTGTTTGAAACGATTTTTCCCGTTTCAATCAAATCAATATATTTTGGGAGATTTAATTCGTTAGTTAAAATGGTGTTAAAGAATTTATTATAAAAAATCGCTCCAGATATTTTAATTGAAACAAAACCAAAAAGCAGTGATAAACCATATAAAAAATTGTTATCAGTAAATACCAACATTATAATAGCAATGGCAACAAATACAACAAAAACACCTAATAAACAAAGTCTGTATTTTTTTAGAATAGCCGTTGTATTGTAATTGTTCATAATGACACCTCGCCTTATAAGTATTATATATTATAAACCATAAAATAGCAATACTGAACCAAGTATTCTATGTTCTCCTGCTTGTTATAATGCGAGACAAAATTAAAAGCTGTGTGAAAAAAATTCACACAGCTTTTCTATACTCCTTCCAAATCAAAGGAAGGTATAAACTTTTCGTTTGAACTCTCTCTTTCTTGAATAAAAACATTTGGGAAATCGAAACTGCAAACATAGTCCACAACCTTTTCGTATTCCCGATTTGTGATTTTTCGGTTTAAAATTTTGTGGTCTTGTGCCTTGTGAAAGGGCAAATATTGACTCATCAAACTAAAATAAGCGTTAGGCGTATTTTCCCTTACCCAATCAAAAACCTCAATGGCAGTTTTGGTGTTTTGTGGCAGCACCAAATGGCGCACAATAACACCCTTTTGCAAAATTCCATCCTTCAAAATACACTGGGGTTGTTGGCGATAACACTCCTTTATAGCTTCTTTTGCGACCTGTGGGTAATCGGGCGCCCCAGAGTATTCTTTTGCTTTCTCACTGTCTAAATATTTAAAATCCATTAAATAAATATCAACTATTCCTTCAAGCATTTTAAGGGTTTCCACATTTTCATATCCACTCGAATTATAAACAATGGGAATATTCGGTTTAAAAACTTCAAATGCTTCTTTAATCGCCCAAACATAATGGGTTGGAGAAACCAAATTTATATTATGGGCCCCTTTTTCTTCAAGTTGTTTAAAAATTTCGGCCAAACGGGAAACGGAAATTTCCTTTCCCTTTCCACCACTTGAAATTTCGTGGTTTTGACAGTAAATACATCTTAAAGAACAACCACTAAAAAAGACCGTGCCCGAGCCGTTATTTCCACTAATTATCGGTTCTTCCCATAAATGCAAAGCAGCCCTTGCTACTTTTGGTAGCAGGGGCATTTTGCAAAAACCATTTAAATTTTCTCTGTCTTTATTGCACTTTCTCGGGCATAGGTTGCACTTCATTTTGAGGTTCCTTTTTTTCAATTTTGGAAAGTCTTTGTTTATAGGTCACACCGTCAAAGGTCATCTTGGCAAACACCCTGCCGATGTACCTGTTATTACATTTAGGACATCTAAAGGGAGAAGAAAACCAACGGTTGCGATATTTCCACTTAGAAATTCTGCTAAGTTTAGCCGAACATTCGGGGCAAGTGAAACAAAACTTTGTTTTGTCCAAAGCATTGTCATTAATATCCACAATAGGATATGCCTTAAAGTGAAGTCGGCGATAAAACTCGGGATTTTTAGTGTCACGAAGCAAGGACTTAAAAACATCCTCGTTGTAACAAATCTTAAGAAGTTTTCCACAAACAGTGCTGTCATCAACTGCCGTATGCATTGCATAATCATCGGTACTGATACCGAAAAATTCGGCAGCAAACTCCAAAGACACCTGATTTTTGTTTTCATATCCCTTTTGACGCATTTTCGCCTGAACCATCTTTTGAAGGTCAAGGTAAAAATTCATATTAAAGGAAACACCGGCATCTTTAAGAAGTTTCTCGTTTTCCACAATGGTAAAAAGGTCAGAGTCGCTCCAGGTCATTGTAACCTGAGCATCACGGGAAAACTCGTTAAACAACCCAACTGCCTGTTCCAAAGGAATACCTGCAAGCATTTTTTCGGTGGTAATGCCCGTAAGGGTTGCAAATCTACCCGTAACCCTTTTGGAAAGGGCAGAACGAATTGTAACGCTGAAACTGTCAATAATATTAAAATCACTATCTAGTTTAACAGCGCCGATTTGCAAAATTTGGTTTATAAAACGCTTCTCTTTTTTATAAAAGACATTATCCCATTCAAGGTCGAAAATTACATATTCCATTACTTTTTCCTTGATTCTGCTTTCATTCTTTCTTCTTTATTCAAAATCTTTTTGCGAAGTCTTATATTGTTAGGTGTAATTTCAACAAGTTCATCATCCTTAATAAATTCCAAAGACTGCTCGAGACTGAGTTTTGAGGGTGGAACTAATCTCAAGGCATCATCCGAGCCCGAAGCACGAGTGTTGGTCATTTGCTTCTTTTTGCACACGTTACACACAATATCATCATTTTTCGGGTTTTCACCCACAATCATACCCTCATAAACAGGCACACCGGGTCCAATGAAGAGTCGACCACGGCTTTGGGTATTAAACAAACCGTAACCTGTGGACTCACCTGTTTCGTGAACAATAATAGAACCGGTAGAACGTTGTTCAATATCACCCTTATAAGGCTCGTAACTATTGAAAACGTGATTCATAATTCCGTTGCCGTTGGTATCGGTTAAGAATTGGGAACGATATCCCAAAAGTCCACGAGCAGGAATTAAAAACTCAAGGTGGGATGTACCACCGTCACGAGTCCCCATATTTTTAATTTCAGCCTTACGGGTTCCAAGGCGTTCCATAACGGTACCCACATATTCCTCAGGAACCTCTATCATCAAAAGTTCAATAGGCTCTAAAAGGTTGCCGTTTTCATCACGCTTGTAAATAACTTCAGGAGGAGAAACCTGGAACTCATAACCCTGACGGCGCATAGTTTCAATCAAAATTGAAAGGTGCAATTCTCCTCTGCCCGAAACCTTAAAGGTGTCGGCACTGTCGGTCTCCTCCACACGAAGGCTAACATTTGTCATAACCTCTTTAAACAAACGGTCACGCAAGTTTCTTGAGGTTACAAACTTACCATCCTTACCTGCAAAGGGAGAGTTGTTAACCATAAAGTTCATGGCAAGGGTAGGCTCATCAATCTTAACAAAGGGCAATGGCTCAATGTGAGCAGTATCACAAGCAGTTTCGCCGATTTCAAGTTCAGACAAACCTGCAACCTGTATAATATCACCGACCTTGGCTGACTCAGCCTCGTACCTTTTCAAGCCTCTATACATAAATAGCTTTGCAATTTTAACATTGGTGCTTGTGCCGTCTTTATGGCAAACAGCAACGCTTTGTCCCGATTTTACGGCACCGCGAATAACACGGCCAACACCAATTCGGCCTAAATACTCATCATACTCAATGTTAGTAAAAAGAATCTGCAAGGGTCCGTCAACATCACCCTCGGGTGGGTCAATTTCGTTTACCATGGCCTCAAATAAAGCCTTCATATCACTGCAAGGTGACTCGGGATTAAGGGTGGCGTAACCATCACGACCACTTGCGAAAACAACGGGGAATTCAATTTGGTCTTCATCGGCACCAAGTTCGATAAACAAATCCAAAACCTCGTCAACAACCTCTAAAGGTCTTGCCATTGGTCGGTCAATTTTATTAACAACAACCACTGCCTTTTTGCCCAAAGCCAAGGCTTTTTTGAGAACAAAACGGGTTTGGGGCATACAACCTTCAAAAGCATCAACAAGAAGTAAAACGCCATCTACCATTTGTAAAATACGCTCAACCTCACCACCGAAGTCGGCGTGTCCAGGAGTATCAACAATATTAATTTTAACATTGCCGTACATAACACTTGTATTTTTGGAAAGAATTGTAATACCTCTCTCACGCTCAAGGTCGTTAGAGTCCATTACTCTTTCATCAACATTTTCATTGTCACGAAATGTCCCACTTTGTTTTAAAAGTTGGTCAACCAAGGTGGTTTTACCGTGGTCAACGTGGGCGATTATTGCAACGTTCCTTAAATTTTCTATTTTAGCCATTTTCTCGACTCCTTTTTTCTAACGCTAACATTTTACCACCAAAAAACTCATATTGCAACGATTTTATTCGCCGTTTTATATATATAATAATATTATTTTAAAATTTTCCTTTACATTTTAAAAGTTTTGTGTTAGAATACTAAGGCTGATGTGAAATCGGCATACCTAATACTATGCTTTGGGTGTCCGCCCGACTTTCGGGAGTCACTATGACCCATGGCTTGGTTTTTGGATTAAACATTAAAAGAGGTGAAAACAAATGACAAAAGAGAAAAAGCTAGAGATTATGGTTGAATATGCAACTCACGAAGGCGACACCGGTTCTCCCGAGGTTCAAATCGCAGTTCTTACCAACCGTATCAACGAGCTCAATGCTCACTTAAAGGATCATCCAAAGGATAAGCACTCTTATCGTGGTCTTTTAAAGATGGTAGGTCACAGAAGAAACCTTCTCGCTTACCTCCAAAAGGTTGATATTGAAAG
>JAZSPH010000071.1:0-3712 GCA_045537355.1 Acutalibacteraceae bacterium | reverse complement strand
AAATCAGCAAGCATCTTACGATTGATTTCAATACCAGCCTTGTTAAGACCGTTCATGAAAGTAGAATAGTTCATACCGTTCATCTTTGCAGCAGCAGAAATTCTGGTAATCCAAAGACGACGGAAATCACGCTTCTTAAGTCTACGACCAACATAAGCGTAATTGCCGGACTTCATAACGGCTTCTTTCGCGGTTTTAAATAACTTAGACTTAGCACCAAAGTAACCCTTGGCAAGTTTTAATATCTTTTTTCTTCTTTTGCGTGTTGCTAACGCACCTTTAATTCGTGCCATTTCACTTTACCTCCACTAAAATTTCCTTATTTGTAAGGAATTAACTTCTTGATTGTTGCTGTATTTGTTACGTCAGCAGTAACAGTCTTACGAAGGTTTCTCTTACGTTTGGTTGTTTTCTTGTTTAAGATGTGGGACTTGAAAGCATGTGCACGCTTAACCTTGCCGGTTTTGGTGAGCTTAAAGCGTTTCTTAGCACCACTGTGTGTTTTAATCTTAGGCATTATAATTCCTCCCTAAATAATTTACAATTTACTTGCCGGACTTTGGAGCCAAAAACATAAACATATTACGGCTTTCCATTTTTGCAGGTTTCTCAACAACAGCCACTTCACTGCAATACTCAGCAAAGCGATTCATAAGTTCGTAACCCTTGTCAGGATGTCCTAACTCTCGACCTCTGAAACGGATAGAGAACTTAACCTTGTCGCCCGCTTTCAAGAAACGAACAGCATGGTTAGCCTTGGTTTCGAAATCGTGAGTATCAATTCCAACACCGGTCAAACGGATTTCCTTAATGTCAATAACCTTTTGATTTTTCTTGGCTTCTTTTTCTCTCTTAGCCTGCTCAAAACGGTATTTACCGTAATCCATTATTTTACAAACGGGTGGCTCGGCATTTGGAGAAATACAAACCAAATCCAAATCGGCGCTTGCTGCTGCCTCTAAGGCCTTGGCAATGGAGACAATTCCTAATTGAGAACCGTCAGCCGTGATTACTCGAACTTCCTTAAATTTTATTGCTTCGTTAATTGCAAGTTCTTTACTGCTAATGTTGATACACCTCCGAAAATAAGCAAACAAAAAGCGTGGACGCTTTTGCACCCACGCATAAAGACCCCGTCGACAACGGAACCTTATTAACCCTTTTAAAAGAAATCTGAGGGTGAGTCGCATAGGCGTCTACTTCATTGTGCTTATAATTATACACAAAATCTTCCGTTTGTCAAGCGTTTTTTAATAAATTGTTAATTTTTAGCCGATAAATACTTATCAATAGAACGAGCAGCAATTTTACCTGCACCCATAGCCAAAATAATTGTTGCAGCACCTGTAACAGCATCACCACCGGAATATACGCCTTCTTTTGTGGTAAGCATATTTTCATCCACAACCAAACAACCCCATTTGTTTGTTTCAATGCCTTCGGTTGTTCTTTGGATTAAGGGGTTAGGCGATGTTCCTAAAGCCATAATAACCGACTGAACGTCGAGCATAAATTCGGAATCGGGCACAACAACAGGACGTCTTCTTCCACTGGCATCGGGCTCACCCAATTCCATTTTAACGCACTCTATCCCCGTAACCTCACCCTTTTCATCGGCAATAATTCTCTTGGGATTTGAAAGAAGGACAAATTCAATTCCCTCTTCTTTTGCGTGATGAATTTCCTCTTTACGAGCAGGCATTTCTTCTTCGCCACGGCGATAGATTATATACACATGTTCAGCGCCCAAACGCTTAGCGCAACGGGCAGCATCCATAGCAACATTTCCACCACCGATAACAGCGATAGATTTAGTTGCTTTAATGGGGGTATCATAATCTTCCAAATATGCCTTCATAAGATTAATACGTGTCAAGAACTCGTTGGCGGAATAAACACCAAGACTTCCCTCGCCTTCAATTCCCATAAACATAGGAAGTCCAGCGCCTGAACCTACGAATACAGCCTCAAATCCCATATTCATAATTTCATCAATGGTGAGTGTTTTGCCGACAACAACATTGTTCTCAATTTTAACACCCATATTTTTAAGGCCATCAATTTCCTTGGCAACAATGGACTTGGGTAAACGGAATTCAGGAATGCCGTAAACCAAAACACCACCCGAGGTATGAAAAGCCTCAAAAATAGTTACATCATAACCAAGCTTTGACAAATCTCCTGCACAAGTAAGACCTGCAGGACCCGAACCTACAATAGCAACCTTTTTGCCGTTGGGTGTAATCTCAGGGATTTTGCGTTCAAAATTCTCACTGTAATAATCAGCAACAAAGCGCTCAAGTCTGCCAATAGCAACGCTTTCGCCCTTAATTCCACGAACGCATTTGCCTTCGCATTGGCATTCTTGGGGACAAACTCTACCACAAATCGAGGGTAAAGAATTAGTCTCGGTTATAGTAAGGTATGCACCTTCAAAATCCTCTTGGGTGATTTTCTTAATAAAATCAGGGATTTTAACATTAACAGGGCAACCACTAACACACAACGGATTTTTACAAACCAAACAACGATTTGCTTCAGCCAATGCCATTTCCTTTGTATATCCCATTGCCACTTCATCAAAATTCTTGTTACGGACCTGAGGGTCGAGTTCAGGCATTTTAACCTTTAAAGGTGACATATCAGCCATTAGTTAAACCCTCCCATTCTACAAGCATGTGCTTCTTCCTTTTTATAATATGTGTTACGAAGCATTAACTCATCAAAATCAACCTGATGGGCATCAAAATCGGGGCCATCAACACAAGCAAATTTAACTTGCCCACCAACATTGACACGGCAACCGCCACACATACCGGTACCATCAATCATAATGGGGTTTAAACTAACGATAGTTTTAATGCCGAAAGGACGGGTAATTTCGGCAATTGCCTTCATCATACCAACAGGACCAATTGCAATAACCAAATCGTAAGAATCCTTGGCTAATAAATCCTTTAAAACATCGGTTACAAAACCTTTTTTGCCGTAAGAACCATCATCGGTTGCAATGTGAAGTTCCCCTGCAACTGCCTTCATTTCATCTTCAAGGATAACAATATCCTTAGACTTAAATCCTGCAATTACAGTGGGGTTAATACCCATTTCAAAAAGTGCTTTTGTTTGGGGATATGCAATAACGCAGCCTACTCCACCACCAATAACAATGGCTTTTTTAGGTTCACCAAACTCGGTGGGCATTCCCAAAGGACCAACACAATCGCTAACAAAATCTCCAACATTTAAAAGAGCAAGTTTCTTGGTTGTAAATCCAATAGCTTGGAAAATAATTGTTACTGTTCCTGCCTCACGGTCAAAATCAGCAACAGTAAGGGGTATTCTCTCCCCTTTATCATCAATTCTCAAAATAACAAACTGACCGGGTTGCACCTTTTTGGCAATAAGGGGTGCATCCAGAGTTAAGGATGTTACCTGATTATTAAGGGTTTTCTTTTCAATAATTTTATACACCAAACACACCTCAAAACCACGCTTTAAGCGCTTCTACCTTATCCAATTTTTCCCAAGGTAAATCAACATCTTTTCTTCCAAAATGGCCATATGCCGAAGTAGGAGTGTAAATAGGACGGCGTAGGTCTAATTTTTCAATAATAGCGGCGGGGCGAAGGTCGAAAATCTCGTTTACAGCCTTTGCGATTTCCTCATCAGCAACCTTACCTGTGCCAAAGGTATCAACCATAACCGAAACGGG
>JAZSPH010000099.1:0-3754 GCA_045537355.1 Acutalibacteraceae bacterium | reverse complement strand
CTCAGCAATAAACGTACCTTTTGTATTGTCACTTGACCACATACTAAGGTTAATTTTACCGCTTTTTTCGGGGTCGATTTTTTTAACCATTCCCATTAAATGATTGATTTTTTCAGGGATATTATTGGCATTGCCCAAATCAACCTCAAAACGACCATCGACCTCTAATTTGAGAGATGCGAAATTGGTAACATCAATTAAATTAATATCTAAATCTTTGCCTTCAAGGGCTGCCGAAATTGTTTCCAATAATTCTTGTTCTTCGGCCTTATTGAAAACCACTTCACTACCCACTTTACACTTAACATCACAAACCACATTAATCAGTTTTTTGGGTTGCTTCTTATTTTCTTTCAACACCCAACCCGATGATGAAACAGTGTAATATTTTTTATTTGATTTGAAGGTTGCAAACTCAACAGCATCGGTGACAATAATCTTCAAAGTATCGGGTATTTCCCTTTTAAAAGCAATTTTTTCAACAAAGGGAAGTTTGCGTTTAATTACATTTTCGGTTTTTGCTCGATTTATTGCAAAAAGGTTATCCCCTTTTGTTATTTTTGAAGCTTCCAAAATTTCTTCAGCAGTATAAATTTCGCTACCCTTTATACTGATACTTTCAATGGGGAAAAATACCGTAAGAGAAAGTACAGCACCTGCGCATAGAAGCATAATAATAAATATTATAAAGAAAGCTTTAAGCCGCCTTTTTCTGATTTTCTTTTGGCGTTCGATTCTTTTTTTAATAAATTCGTCTTTAGAAATTTCCTTTTTCAAAAAATCATTCCTTAAATATATTGTATATCTGCGCCCACTTTTCTTAATGTATCAACAATATCGTCATATCCCCTTTGGATATGGTGTATTTCATCTATTAAAGTTTCGCCTTTAGCACAAAGACCGGCCGTAACCAAGGCAGCTCCTCCTCTAAGGTCGGTGCATTTACAGGTAGCACCCGAAAGATTGTCAACCCCTTCAATAACAGCTATTTTACCCTGTGTTTCAATCTTTGCTCCAAGCCGTTTTAATTCATCGGCATAACGAAAACGATTTTCAAAAATATTTTCCACAAAAACCGAGGTCCCCTTTGCCTTGCAAAGCATTGCAATTATCACAGGTCCTGCATCGGTGGGAAATCCGGGATAAACCAAACTTCTAATGGTCGGTACCCTTAATATTTTGTTTTTTACATTCATTTTAAGGGTTTTGCCCGAAACACGAACATCACAACCCGAATCTCTGAAAACCGATAAAACCGAGGTTATATGTGAAGGCATTGCGTTCTTTAAAACAAGTTCTCCACCCGTTACAGCGCAACAAGCCATATATGTTGCAGCAACAATTCTATCAGGTATTATGGAGTGTTCGGTTCCTCTCAAAGTATCAACACCATGTATATAAACCGTATCCGAACCACCGCCGTAAATTCTGGCTCCTGCCGAATTTAAAAAGTCAGCCAAATCACTGATTTCCGGTTCTTTTGCAGCATTATGGATTATTGTGAGTCCCTTTGCCTTAACGGCAGTTAAAATAATATTTTCAGTTGCGCCAACGCTTGGAAAACCTAATGTAATTTCGGTTCCGACGGGTCCTTTCTTGGCTTCGCAATAAAGAAAGCCGTGTTCCTCCGTAACCGTAACCCCCATTTTCTTTAAGGCCGACAGATGCAAATCAATGGGCCTGGGACCCAATTCGCATCCACCCGGGCTACTTATAACAGCTTTTGAAGTCTTGCCGATTATAGCACCCAAAAAAACCACCGAAGAGCGCATTTCCCGCATTAAATCATCGGGTATTTGAAAACCATAAGCATTTCCGGGGTCGACTATTAACGTTTTATCCTGCTTTACGCAAACACAACCCAAGGCCTCAAGGATTTTCACCGACGTCTCAACATCAGCAATATTGGGACAATTATGTATAACGCATTTGTCGTTACAAAGAAGGGTGCCGGCAAGAATAGGTAAAACACTGTTTTTGGCACCTTGAAGGTCAATTTCACCTTCTAACCTTTTCCCGCCTTTTATTAAAATTTTTGACATATAAACACCCTCTTGGCATAGTTTTCAGTTTATACTATGCAAAAAAGGGATTTTAGGTTAAGCGCCTGCGTAAAGTTTCATTATTTCGTTATAAATTCGCTCATTTGCATCGATAATAGCGCTTTTCTTTGCGTTATCACTCATCTTTTCAAGTTTCGGTTTGTTATTGATTAAAGCTTCAACCTCTTTAATAAGGGTTTCGCCAGTTAAATCTTTTTCTTCCAAAACTTCGGCTGCGCCTGCTTTTTTGAGAGTCATAGCATTATGGAATTGATGATTTTCAGCAACATAAGGAGAAGGAATTAATATGGAAGGTTTACCACAAGCCTGAAGTTCACCCAAGGTAATAGCACCTGCACGACAAACAACCAAATCAGCCGCCGCCATACAAACATCCATATCATTTATATATTCTCGCAAATCAATTTGGTCGGCCAACTTGACATCACTCAAAGTATTTTTCATATCTTCGTAACCGAATTTACCGGTAGCGTGGATATGATAAAACTCACCTTTTCCGTTATGCCATTTTATAAGTTCGGCAACTGCTTCGTTGACCTTTTCTGCACCTAAAGAGCCACCAAAGGACAATATCAAGGGGCGATTATCAAGGCCTAATTTCTTTCTTGCCTCTTCCCTCGTAATCTTTAAAAGTTCAAGTCTTATCGGGTTACCGGTCACAACCGGTTTTTTATTTAACTTTAAGTGTTTTTGAGCTTCTTTCATTGCGAGCATCACGGTATTAGCCCCACCAGCCAACATTTTTGTTGTAACACCGGGGAAAGCATTTTGCTCGTGAATAGCCGTTTTAAATCCCATTTTTTGAGCAGTTTTAAGGACTGGACCACTAACATATCCGCCTGTACCCACAACCACATCAGGATTAATTTCTTTTAATAATTTTTTGCAGCGATTTGAAGCAGTAATTGCCTTTTTAACCGCATTGACATTTTTAATTATACCTGCAGGAGATAAACTTCTCGAAAATCCCATAACATCAATTGTACGGAAATCATAACCCTTTTCGGGCACGAGCTTTGCTTCAAGTCTACCTGCTGTACCAATATAATAAATCTCAGCATCAGGGTGATTTTCTTTAATATACCCTGCCACAGCCAAAGCAGGATTAATATGACCGGCGGTACCTCCGCCTGCAAATAAGATTTTCAAATTCAACACCCCGTTTAAATTTTTTCAATATTTGATCCACGAGAAACGGATAGAACAATACCCATTTCCGCAAGAAGAATCAAGAGTGATGTTCCGCCATAACTGAAGAATGGTAAACTAATACCTGTATTAGGAATAGTATTTGTTACAACGAAGATATTAAGCATCGCTTGAAGTCCAACTTGGAAAGTAAGACCAATAGCCAAAAGAGAACCATATTTATCCTTTGCGTGCATTGCAATATAAAATCCTCGCCAAATAAGAAGACAAAACAGAATTATTATAACAACGGCACCAATAAGTCCCAACTCTTCACAAACGATAGAAAAGATAAAATCATTGTGAGGTTCAGGAACCCATAAATATTTTTGGCGCGACTGACCAATACCTCTTCCAAGAATTCCGCCTGAACCAATTGCCAACAAAGACTGAATGGTTTGAAATCCTTTCCCTGTGGCATCAGCCCAAGGGTCTAGCCAATAATCCAAACGATCTTTAACGTAACTGATTGCGCCCGAAAGCATAAACACAACTATACCGGC
>JAZSPH010000091.1:0-6604 GCA_045537355.1 Acutalibacteraceae bacterium | reverse complement strand
TGATACCAAAGCTTTCTTGGTTCCACTTGGTTAAACGATAACTTGAACAGGATATGATATAGTCATTAAACAGGCCGTATTTTCCTGCACTTTCCTTGAAAAACTTTTCGTTGCAAGGCATTGCAACCGAGGTAGTGAGATTATGCAAAAAATCCTTATCATCATATGCTAAGGTGATTTTTACTGTATTCTTGTCAGGGGCTGAAACTCCCAATTTGTTCACCGAAAGTTTTCCCTCATTTACCTTTCTTGCGTTTTTGATGCAGAAAAGTCTTGAAGCAAAGGGGGCAGCGGTGCTTGGGTCTAATGCACGACGAAGACCGAAAACAAAATCATAGGCAGTTAAAGGGTCGCCATTGCTCCACTCCATATCATCCCTTAAAGTAAAGGTATATGTAAGTCCGTTTTTGGAGTATTCGCTACTTGCACCTTCGCAAATTTCACCTTTTTCATTCTTTCTTAAAAGACCTTCATAAATATTGCGAACGATTAAAAGTTCCGAGTCGCTACTGGCAGTTTGGGGGTCAAGGGTCGAGGGAAGTTGAGGAAGCTCAAAATAGATATATGCCTCCTCGGTTTTATCGGAACAACCCATGAGTGTTACAAGTGAAATTATTATTAAAATAATGCTTAAGAGTTTATTTCTAAACATGAATTTACATCCTTTTTTAATGGTACTTTAATTATATACATTTCCTATTTAAATTTCAACTTAATACTTGTAATTTTACCGAAATTTTTGTAAAATAGATATGTAATTAACAATTATTCTGCTTTTTCGTAATATGTACTGTGGGCAGGTGATTGTGTGTTTTTAAGGCGAAGAAAACGAAATTTTAAAAAGAAACTTTTAGTATTATTTTTGACAATTTCATTATTTGCAAGTATTATGGCTTATTATTTGATGCAACCTGTGATTTTAAGATATGCAACCAGCGTTGCCGAAACAATAATGCTAAATTGCGCCAACAAGGCTATCGTAAATGTTTTCGAAAAGGGCGAAATTTCTTACAAAGATATTGTGAAACTCAGCGAAAATAGTGAAGGATATGTCACAAGTCTGGAAATTGACGTTTTGCAAATAAACAGTCTCAAATCTAAAATTTCCAATGAAATGGCAAGGCTAATTGAAGGAGAAGAAAGATATGTCGTTGCAATTCCTTTGGGTTCCTTTTTTGGAAATAGTTACACCAACGGTTTTGGCCCTGATGTAAACCTTAAAATGCAGATTACAACTACCTGTTTTGTGGATTTTAGTCACGAATTTAAAAGCGCAGGTATTAATCAGGTTTTACATATTGTAAATGTTGATATTGATATTATAGGCAGTTTTGTTGTTATGGGGTATAACCGAAACATTAATGCTTCCACCACTGCCATAGCAGCACAAACGGTTATTGTGGGCAAATCACCCGATGCGTTTACAAATGTTATTGAAAGTCCCACTGACAATACGGGTGGACTTATAAATGATTACGGAGCAATTGTAGAATAGGAGAAAAAAGATGGATTTTACTACTGCGAAGTCACGAATTGAGGAATTAAGTAAAGAACTCAAGTATCACAATATAAAATATTATATTGATGATTCTCCTGAAATTGAGGATTTCGAATATGACCGAATGCTTCGTGAACTTGAGGATTTGGAAAAGGAATTCCCTCAACTCTTAAAGGAAGATTCTCCGACTCAAAATGTTGGTGGTGCCGCAAACCGACTTTTTAATGAAGTTGTTCATTCGGTTAAAATGGAAAGTTTGCAGGATGTTTTCGATTTCGAAGAACTTAAAACTTTCGGCGACAAAATCGACCTTAAAAGAACTGAGTTTTCGGTTGAGCCTAAAATTGACGGCTTGTCGGTAAGCCTTGAATATAAGGATGGTTTATTTTTTAGGGGTTCCACCCGTGGTGATGGTATAACGGGTGAGGATGTTACTGCAAACCTTTTGCAAATCAAAAGCATACCCAAGGCTATAAATTTTGATGGTGAATTGGAGGTTCGCGGCGAGGTTTATATGCCGAGAGAGAGTTTTTTGAAACTTCTCAAACGCCAAGAACTAATGGGGGAGGCACTTGCAAAAAATCCCCGTAATGCAGCAGCAGGTTCCCTTAGACAAAAGAATTCTAAAATTACTGCCGAGCGTGAACTTAGTATTTTTGTTTTCAATATTCAAAGAATTGTGGGTAGAGAATTTTCTTCCCACATTGAAACCTTGGATTTCTTAAAGGAACTCGGGTTTAACACACTTCCTTTCTATACAAAATGCAGTGATATTGACAAGGTGATTGCCGAAATTGAACGTATTGGCAACAGCCGTGGTGATTTAGAATTTGATATTGACGGCGCTGTTGTTAAGGTTGATAATTTGGCCTATCGTGAGGATTTGGGAAGTACATCCAAATTCCCAAAATGGGCTGTGGCCTATAAATATCCTCCCGAGGAAAAGGAAACTGTCTTAAAAGAAATTGAAATTAATGTTGGTCGAACAGGTGCTTTAACACCGACTGCTATTTTTGATACCATAACATTGGCGGGTACTTCCGTATCCCGTGCCACTCTTCACAATGAAGATTTTATCACTTCAAAGGAAATTGGAATTGGCGATACCATCGTGGTTCGCAAGGCAGGGGATATTATTCCCGAGGTTCTTGCAGTTTCAAAACATTGCGAAAATTCCACTGTTTATAAAATGCCCACTGTTTGTCCTTCCTGTGGTTCGGAAGTTTACAAAGAAGAGGGCGAGGCAGTTATTCGTTGCACTAATGCCGAGTGTCCTGCTCAGTTGCTTCGCCATTTGATTCACTTTACTTCTCGCGATGCTATGGATATTGAAGGCTTGGGTCCTGCTGTTTTGGAACAACTTTTAGATGCAGGTTTAATTTCTAACATAACCGACCTTTATGCCCTTGATTTTACCGAGGTTGAAAAACTTGAAAGAACGGGTAAAAAGTCGGCTGAAAATATGAAATCAGCTATCGAAAAATCAAAATCACAAGATATTTCAAAATTGATTTTTGCTTTTGGTATCAGGCATATCGGCGCCAAAGCAGCAGCCTTAATGGCCGAACACTTTGGCGATATGGATGCGATTTTAAATGCCACTTTAGAAGATTTCGAAAATATTGAAGGTTTCGGCAGTATTATGGCAAAATCGGCAGTCGAATTTTTCTCCCTTGCCGATACCAAGGAAATGATAAATTCCTTGAGAGACAGTGGACTTAATATGAAATCCTTGAAAGAGGTTACCGATACTCGTTTTAAAGGACTTACTTTTGTTTTGACGGGCACTTTGCCTACCTTGAAAAGAAATGAAGCAGGGGAGATTATAGAAGGTTTTGGCGGCAAAACATCCTCCTCGGTTTCCAAGAAAACCGATTATGTTTTAGCAGGTGAAGATGCAGGTAGCAAACTGACAAAGGCCCAGTCTTTGGGAATTAAAATTATTTCCGAAGAAGAATTTTTGGAAATGATTAAATAAAACTTGACATTCATTTTTTAAAGTCTTAAAATATAAATATCTTCGGGGCGAGGTGTAATTCCTCACCGGCGGTTAAAGCCCGCGAGCAAATTGCAAAATTTGTTGATTTGGTGTAATTCCAAGGCCGACGGTTAAAGTCCGGATGGAAGAAGGTAATGCGAATATAATTTTTGCAAAATCCCCGTTTTTTCGGGGATTTTTGTGTTTTTTTGGAGGTTTTATTATGCAAAAAATTAATGTTAAAAAGATTACTGTTACGGCGCTTTTTTGTGCCCTTGCTTTTTTAATGACCTTTATTTTCAGATTTAAGGTTGGTTTTTTAACATTTGATATGAAAGATGCAATAATTTCGGTTATTTCTCTTTTGTACGGCCCAATTTACGGTGTTGCTTCGGCTGGTGTTGTTGCAGTTTTGGAACTTCTTTCGGTTAGCGATACCGGTATTTACGGACTAATTATGAATTTCCTTTCAAGCGCCACCTTTGCCCTTGCTTGCGGCTGTGTTTATAAGTATAAAAGAAGTTTTTCGGGCGCTATTATTGCCGTATTAGTTTCGGTTGTAAGTGTTACTACCGTTATGATGGTAGCAAATATTTTCATTACCCCTTATTATATGGGTGTTGGCACTGCCGATGTGTTGGCATTAATTCCCACAATGCTTTTACCTTTTAATCTTTGCAAAGCCATTATTAATGCAACATCGTTGCTTATAATTTATAAGCCAATTACCAATGCTTTAAAGAAAACCAAACTTGTTCCTTCAAACCAAACTGCCTATAAGTTTTCTAAAAAATCAGCACTTTTGGTGGTTGTTTCATTACTTGTTTTGATTTTGGCAGTTTTATTTATCATTTTTAAGATGGGCGGAAGCTTTAGTTTCCTTAAATAACAAATAATTAATTTGACAAAATTCACTCAAAAAGGTATAATAATTTTATATTATTTAGGAGGTTGACCATGGACAAGGTTATTGAGATTTTCGGCAGTAATGTGTTTGGCGATGCCGTTATGAAAGAACGCTTACCCGAAGATACATATAATATTCTTAAATCCACCATTAAAGAGGGTAAGGGAATAGATAGTAGCATTGCTGATACTGTTGCTAATGCTATGAAAGAGTGGGCTATTGAAAAAGGTGCCACTCACTATACCCATTGGTTCCAACCTTTAACCGGTATTACTGCTGAAAAGCATGATAGTTTTATTTCTCCTACCGAAGATGGTGGGGTTATTATGGAGTTCTCGGGCAAAGAACTTATCAAAGGTGAGCCTGATGCGTCTTCATTCCCATCGGGTGGTTTGAGAGCCACCTTTGAGGCTCGTGGTTACACTGCTTGGGACCCCAGTTCTTATGCTTTCATTAAGGATGAAACCCTTTGTATTCCTACTGCCTTTTGTTCTTACACAGGTGAAGCCCTTGACCAAAAGACCCCATTGCTTCGCAGTATGGAGGCTATTAATAAGCAAGCCCTTAGAATTATTAAACTTTTTGGACACGATGATGTTAAGCGTGTTAACGTAACGGTTGGTCCCGAACAGGAGTATTTCCTTGTGGACAAGACCCTTTATGACAAACGCCCCGACCTTATTTATTGTGGCAGAACCCTTATTGGTTCAATGCCACCAAAAGGTCAGGAGATGGATGACCATTATTTCGGAGTTTTGAAACCTCGTGTTGCTGCATTTATGCGTGAACTTGATGTTGAACTTTGGAAATTGGGTGTTCTTGCCAAGACCGAGCATAATGAGGCTGCTCCTGCTCAGCATGAATTGGCGCCTATCTTTACTACCATTAATATTGCTGCCGACCATAACCAACTTACAATGGAAATGATGAAGAAGACTGCTTTAAAACACGGTCTTGTTTGTCTCCTCCACGAGAAACCTTATGATGGCGTTAACGGCAGTGGTAAGCATAACAACTGGTCCCTTTCTACCGACACAGGTATTAATTTCTTAAAACCCGGTAAAAAGCCCGAAGAAAACTTGTTGTTCTTACTTACTTTGGTAGCTGTTATCCGTGCAGTTGATTTGCATCAGGATTTACTTAGAATTTCGGTTGCAACTGCAGGTAATGACCATCGTTTAGGCGCAAACGAAGCACCTCCTGCCATTGTTTCTATCTTCTTGGGCGAAGACCTTGAAGGAATTTTAGAGGATATTTCTTGTGGCGTTCATCACGATAATGTTAAACGCGCAAAAATGAATATTGGTGCAGAGATTATCCCTGCTTTCAAAAAGGATAATACCGACCGTAACCGTACTTCTCCCTTTGCTTTCACAGGTAATAAGTTCGAGTTTAGAGGTTTAGGTTCGGCTGCTTCTATTTCGGATACCAATGTTATGCTTAACACAATGGTTGCCGATGTATTCTCCGAGTTTGCTGACCGACTCGAAAATGCCAAAGACTTTGAGTGCGAAGTTAAGAACATTATTAAAGAGGTTATGGATACTCATCGCCGTATTATCTTCAATGGTGATGGATATTCAAAGGAATGGGAGATTGAAGCTGAAAAGAGAGGACTTTTAAATCTTAAGAGTACCGTTGATGCTTTGCCCATGCTTAAAACCGAGAAAAATATTGCAATGTTTGAAAAGCATGGTGTTTTCTCTAGAACTGAAATTAATTCAAGAGTTGACATTATCTTAGAAAACTACGCTAAGATAATACATATTGAAGCCTTAACCCTTTTGGATATGATGGCTAAAGAGGTTATTCCTGCTATTTCGGCTTACACCGATAAGTTGTGTACAACACTTCTTAATAAGAACAAAATTGGTGGTATCAACAGTGATGTTGAAAGGGAATTAATCTATCGCTTGTCGGCCGCCGAAAAGGAAATCTTTGCTCTTACCGAAGAACTTAAGATGACCATTTCCGCTTTGGACAATACAACTGATGTTTATGACAAGGCAGTTATTTATCACGATAAGGTTTTAAAACTTATGGATGATATCAGAAAATATGCTGACTCGGCCGAAAGTGTTGTTCCTGCAAGTGTTTGGCCCTATCCAAGCTATGGCGAGTTGTTATTCAATATATAAATTAAAAAGCACCCAAATTTGGGTGCTTTTTTCTTTTAATTTAGGAGTCGGTCGGTAAGCCGAGTTCTGTCGTGGACGGTTAT
>JAZSPH010000085.1:0-7930 GCA_045537355.1 Acutalibacteraceae bacterium | reverse complement strand
AACACTCATTTCTTTTCTCCGTTTCTTTCATAAGCCTTAATAATTTCCTGAACCAAACGGTGTCTCACAACATCCTTTGCATTAAGCCTGGAAATTGCAATATCATCAATTCCCTTTAAAATCTTAACGGCATCTTTGAGTCCCGAAGTTTTTCCCTTTGGCAGGTCAATTTGAGTAATATCTCCCGTTACAACTGCCTTTGAATTAAATCCTAAACGGGTTAAAAACATCTTCATTTGTTCACAAGTTGTATTTTGTGCTTCATCGAGAATTATAAAACTGTCATCCAAGGTTCTGCCTCTCATATAAGCCAAGGGCGCAACCTCAATATCTCCTCTTTCTTGGCATTTTTGGAAATTCTCAGCGCCAAGCATTTCGAACAAAGCATCGTAAAGAGGTCTTAGATATGGATCGATTTTTTGTTGAAGGTCGCCGGGTAAAAATCCTAAACTTTCACCTGCTTCAACTGCAGGGCGAGTGAGAATTATTCGGCTAACTTCCTTTGCTCTGAAAGCGTGAACTGCCTGAGCCACAGCAAGATAGGTTTTACCCGTTCCTGCAGGGCCAACACCAATGGTTATGGTATTCTTTCTAATAGCCTCAACATAGGTTTTTTGACCCAATGTTTTAGGTTTAATAGGTTTGCCCTTTGCAGTGATGCAAATGCAGTCGGCATCGGTAACCGATGAAATGCTTTCATCTTCCCCATCTTCCACCAAAGAAGCAACATATTCCACCGACTGGTCGGTAATTTGCTCACCCTTATTTATCATAAGAATAAGTCCTTTAATCGTTCTGACGGCATCGTTAACAGCATTAACATCGCCCTTTACCTTAATGCGATTACCGACACTGGTAACCGAAACGGAATATTTCTTTTCAATAAGTTTAATATTCTCATCAAAATTACCGAACAAATCGATTAAATCTTCGATGCGTTCAATATCAACAGTTTGTTCAAACAAAGCAGACTTCTCCTTATATTTTAATCCACTTTTATTCTAACACAACAAACCCCTAATTTCCAGCATTAATTATTAATTTATGGCTTTGGGCAATATTTTCTTCCCTTCTTACTATAACTTTAAGCTCCATTCCCTTTTCATCGGTTATAAACTCCTTGGAAATAACCGTTACTCCATCCATTTCCCCCAACCGTTTTTCCAATTTTTCTTTGAGTCTTTGATGGTCATAAGAAACCAAACCTTCCTTTTTAAATTCATACCTTTTTTCGTAAATTTTAATAGGCAAATCTTTAGAAAAAAGTTTAACTGTTTTCACACTTTTTCGGGTTTCATAATCCCCCTTTTCTCCACCTAAAAACAAGGGGATTTTAAACCCGTAAAACGACAATACCTTTTTGCATTTTACTTTGCCTGTAAACAACCACTTTTTTTGTTTAAAATCTTCCCTAAAACTAATTTCTTTTTCGCTTGTAGCCAAGACGGTACCTTTAGACTTTACAAATCTTGTGCCATCGGCCGTTTCGATGATACCCGAAACCAACAGGTCGCCCTTTTTAACTGCTTGACCCACCTTTACCACGCTGGTGCCCGAAACAATATCCATTTTTTTTATTATGCCGTCGGCTGTTGCTAAAAGATTTGTATAACCTTCCTCCTTTGCATCCTCTTCCTTAGTTTCAGTTATATTAACGGTCAATTTACTGCCTTCAAGGTTTATTGAAGCCCAAGCTACACCTTCAAGTTTAAGCATTAATTTTTCTCTTTCTAGTTTTGGATAAATACTATTTTTCTTAATTCCCGGAGTAATTCCAATACTTTCACAAGCCGACAAAATTGTTTCATCCTTGATTTCCTTATTTCCGTTCACATCAATCATCCAAATATATCCCGACATAAATTGCAAAATCACAAAGCAAAGTATCGCTCCCAGTAAAATCCCTACTCTTTTGCGATATCTCATGGTCAAAAAAGGAAAACCGTATTTTTTAAGTATATGTACCCTAAAATCCTTTTTCCTGTTTAAATGTTGAAGCCTCTTGAAATCCCTCACCGAGACAAAACATTCAATTTTTCCCTCATTTAATTTATTTCCCCAAAGATTTATTCCGTTTTGAGCGCAAAGGGTTAAAGCCCTTTCCTTTAAAGCTCCGTAAAACTCCACCTTCAAAAATCCAAAAATAATTCTATAAAAATTTATAACCATTATTTTCTCCTATACAAATTCCACATCACCAATTTTTCCGGTAATCGTGATAAGTTTGTCTTCAAAACGCAACACATTTAAATCGCTCCCACATATAATTGCAGCACCCTTATGTAATCTGAGTTTGATATATGTTTCCTTATATTCGTATACCCCTAAACATCCGTCAATAACAATTTTGCTGTTGCCGTAAATTTCAATATGAGCAGAACCCGAAAGTTCCTTGTTCAAATCAGCTTTTGTTAATCGAAACAACCTCCACTTGCTTCTTTTTTTGGGTAATTTAATCTTTTTAGCCACGCAAATCCGCTCCTTCAAATAATATTATGAAGATTTTGGGGCTATCATACATATATATTATTGGTGATTAGAGTGAAAATTAAAAAACGTATTTTTTCAATTTTAACCTTTGTTTTTTTGTTTGCTTTTGGGGTTTTACTAATTTTAAAACCGGAAATTTGCAAAACAAGTATTGCCTCTTCCATTATACTGTGTTCGGGTGTTATAATACCTTCCCTTTACCCTTTTGGCGTATGTACCCTTTATTTTATTAAGTCGGGAATTTTCGAAAAATTGGATTTTCTTTCTCCCATTACCCTTAAATTGTTCGGCCTTTCGGCCTATCCTTTCTTTATATTCCTTTTTTCTCTTGTCGGTGGCTATCCTATCGGCGCCAAACTTTTAAATGAAGCTGTAAACGAAAAGATTTTGACCCCAAACTCTGCCCGAAAAATGAGTCGGTTTTGCGTCAATGCAGGACCTGCTTTTATAATTTCGGCAGTGGGTTGTGGTATATTAGGCAATAAAAAACTCGGGGTTATTTTATTCTTTGCTCATATTTTATCCTCATTAACCATTTGCCGTTTTTTCGGGAAAGTAACATCAAGAAAACCACAAAACAAAGATATTATAAATCCTATCGACAACTTTGTATTATCAGCAACTCAAGCCTCAAGCGCCGTTTTAAGTATTTGTGCTTTTGTTATTCTTTTCTCAGTTTTTACAGGTTATATAGAATATTTCGCAAATGAATTTAGGTTTTTAAAACCTTTGATGTATTTTGTGGAAGTAACAACGGCTATAACAAAAACCAAAAGCATATATCTAATTTCTTTTTTGCTTGGATTTTCCGGATTTTGTATTTGGGCACAAGTGTTGGCAATTAATCGAAATATCCATATTAAAATCCTGGACTTTGCTATTTTCAGAACACTTCACGGATTAATTAGTTCTTTATTAACCTTTGTTTTATTAAAGATTTTCCCTGTGCCAATAAGCACATTTTCCACAACATATTCCTTCACCTCCAAAGCCTTGGTTTCAAACAAAACCTTAAGTGTTTCACTTTTAGTTTTAGGAGTGATTTTTATTATTTCTCTCTCAAATCGACAAAACTCGAGAAAAATACTTGAAGAAATCCTATGAAATGTGGTATCATTAATTTGGTGATATTATGAAAAAAATGTTTGATAAAAATATTATTAGAAAATGTGAACACTGTCTTTTTGGTACCGACCTTGAAGGCGACGGAGAAATCCTTTGCCAAAAGCGTGGTATTGTTAACAAGAACGACCTTTGCCGAAAATACAAGTATGACCCCTTAAAACGCGAACCACAAAAGCAGTTAATTTCAGATAATTATTCCCCCGACGACTTCGAAATTTAATCCTTTACAGGAGAAATCTATGAATTTAAATATTAAAAAGATACTCTCGTTATCTTTAGTGATGATAACCATCTTAGGGGTAGTTGGTTGTGAAAGTAGCAAACCCGAAAGTAACAACTCCTCTGCAACAAACAGCGTTTATGTCGACCCTAGTATTGCAGGTATAGACACTTCTAAAGACGATAAAACTGAGGCTGAAATAATGGAAAACGAAATTATAACAAACACCTTTGGCGGAGTTTCAAAATGGCAGAAAAAAACAAAATGGGACTCTAAAATCAAAAGACGTATTAAAAGTATTTTAAACACAAAAAATATGAAGTTACCCTCGGACAAAAAGATATATTACGTTTCTCCCAACGGCGATGACCTAAACGAAGGAACCAAAAAAAGCCCTTGGAAAACACTTGATAAGGTCAACCTTTCTGCCGAACCCGATTCAATAGTTTGCTTTGAGCGTGGTGGAACATGGAGAGGTCAGTTAATAGCACGTGAAGGTGTTACATACACTGCTTACGGAAAAGGTAAAAAACCCAACTTGTTTGCCTCTCCCTTTAATGGAGGCGGTAGCGAAAACGAATCCAAATGGGAGAAATACAGCGACAACATTTGGGTAATTGAAATCGGAAATCACACAATAGATTATGATATTGGAACTCTCGTTTTCAACGGTGGCGAAAAAAACGCAATTAAATGTATTATTCGTACCGAAGATGACGGTAAAACCTATAACAATACAACCTCCGAGCCTTTTGATGAAAAGGTTGTAAATTTGAAACACGACTTACATTTTTATCACGATTTCAATGAGAATAAACTTTATCTTTACAGCAAAGAAAATCCTGCCAAGCGCTTTGAATCTATTGAATTTAATATTAGAAAATACGGTATTATTGTTTCCTCAGGAATCGACAATGTTACTATCGATAACCTTTGTATTAAATACACAGGTGGTCATGGTGTTGGAGCTAATACCATTAAAAACCTTACCGTTCAAAACTGTGAATTTGGTTGGATTGGTGGCTCAATTCAAAGTTTTAATATCTTTGGCCGAAATTATGCCACAAGATATGGCAACGCCATTGAAATTTGGGGTGGTTGCGACGGATTTAAGGTTATAAACAACTATATTCATCAGGTTTACGATGCAGGTATTACCCAACAATATACAAACCATGACGGCAGGGAGTATAATCAACTTAACATTGATTACTCCGACAATGTTATTGAAAATTGCAACTACTCTATTGAATATTGGTTAAGAACAGCCAAAGGCAAGATTAATAACTTTAAAATTTCGGGTAACTATATGTTATATGCCGGCGAAGGTTTTTGCGAAGAAAGACCTGACAAATCACAGTCTGCTCATATTAAATGTTGGTCAGGTGGTATGTGCTCAAATAATATGACGATTGAGAATAATCTGATGATGGGAACAACCCACGAGGTGTTTGAAATTTGTCCTGACAAAGAGAATACCGATGGAAGTATTGTTCTCCCAAGCATTTATAACAACACCGTAATTTCTCTAAAAGAAATTACAACTGATTTAAAGAGTTATAAAATGTGGGAATCTAATATTGATGTTTGCGATGAAAAATCCACCTTCCCCGTACTCTTTGGAATTATCGGTTTTAATACCAAAACCCAAACACATTTTTCCGATTATATTGAGGATTCAAACGACAAAATAAATGCTCTTCTTCAAGGTTATGGCAAAGCTTCGGGTAATGTTTTTAAATATTATTGATAAAATCGCAAAAAACAGGTGCAAATTGCACCTGTTTTTTTGTTTTTTTATGATATTTTTGTTTACAAAACACAAAAAAAGTGATAAAATATTAACTGTATGGGACTTGTTGTTAATTTGTTATTTAAATTTTGTCTCAAATATTATTTTAGGAGGAATTTTCAATGGCCAGAAAATTCAAAACTATGGATGGTAATAACGCTGCGGCTTATGTGTCCTATGCGTTTACTGAAGTAGCAGGTATTTATCCTATTACTCCATCCAGCCCAATGGCTGACTATGTTGATCAATGGTCTGCTCAGGGTGTTAAAAACATCTTCGGTACAACCGTTAAGGTTTCCGAAATGCAGTCCGAAGCCGGTGCTGCTGGTACTGTTCACGGCTCACTTAATGCCGGTGCTTTAACCACCACCTACACTGCTTCTCAAGGACTTCTCCTTATGATCCCGAATATGTACAAAATCGCAGGTGAATTACTCCCCAGCGTTTTCCACGTGTCAGCTCGTTGCGTAGCTTCTCACGCTCTTAACATTTTCGGTGACCATTCTGACGTTTACGCTTGTCGTCAAACCGGTTTTGCCATGCTTGCTGAAACTAATACCCAAGAAGTTATGGACCTTGGTGCTGTTGCTCACTTGGCAACCATTAAATCAAGAGTTCCCTTCATCAACTTCTTCGATGGTTTCCGTACTTCTCACGAAATTCAAAAAATTCAGGTTTGGGATTACGAGGACTTAAAAGAAATGTGCGATATGGATGCTGTTAAGGCATTCCGTGAGCGTGCTCTTAACCCCGAGCATCCTGTAATGCGTGGTTCTCACGAAAATGGAGATATCTTCTTCCAACACCGTGAGGCTTGCAACAAATATTATGATGCTACTCCCGCTATTGTTGAAGAGTATATGGACAAGGTTAATGCTAAACTTGGCACCGATTACAAACTCTTTAACTACTATGGCGCTGACGATGCTGAAAAGGTTATCGTTGCAATGGGCTCCATTTGTGACGTTGCTGAAGAAGTTATCGACTATATGACTGCTGCAGGCGAAAAGGTTGGTCTTATCAAGGTAAGACTTTATCGTCCTTTCTCTGCTGAAAAGCTTGTTGAGGCTATCCCCTCTACCGTTAAGAAAATTGCCGTTCTTGACAGAACAAAGGAACCCGGTTCTTTGGGTGAGCCTTTATACTTGGATGTTGTTACTGCTTTGGCTGTAACCGGCAGAAAGATTGACACCGTTATCGGTGGTCGTTACGGTCTTGGTTCTAAGGATACTCCTCCTTCCAGCATCTTCGCTATTTTTAACGAATTTGCTAAGGATGCTCCTAAGCCACAATTCACATTAGGTATCAACGATGACGTTACCGGTCTTTCTCTCCCCGAAGAAGAGGCTCCCAACACTGCTGCCGAAGGCACTATCGAGTGCAAATTCTGGGGTCTTGGTGGTGACGGTACCGTTGGTGCTAATAAGGACTCTATCAAAATTATCGGTGACCACACCGACAAGTATGTACAAGCATACTTCCAATATGACTCTAAGAAGACCGGCGGTATTACCATTTCTCACTTAAGATTTGGCGATAAACCCATCAAGAGTCCTTACTATATCAACAAGGCTGACTTCGTTGCTTGTCATAACCCCTCTTATGTAATCAAGGGTTACAAGATGGTTAACGATGTTAAGCCCGGTGGTGTATTCTTAATCAACTGTCAGTGGTCTGCTGAAGAGTTGGACAAGTATATGCCTGCTGAAGCAAAACGTTACATTGCTAAGAACAATGTTCAACTTTACACTGTTAACGCTATTGACTTGGCTGCTGAGATTGGTCTTGGTAAACGTACCAACACTGTTTTACAGTCTGCTTTCTTCTCACTTTCCAAGGTTCTCCCCGCAGAGGATGCTATTGGCTACATGAAAGAAAAAGCTCAGAAGTTCATGAAGAAGGGTAAAGAAATCGTTGAAATGAACGAAAAGGCTATTGATGCCGGTGCTACTGCATACGTTAAGATCGACGTTCCCGAATCATGGAAGAATGCTGAAGATAAGGCTGAAGCTCCCACAACAAAGGGCAGTGCAAAACTTATCAAGATGGTTGACGGCATCATGAAGCCCGTTGGAAAGATGAACGGTGATCTTCTTCCCGTTTCTGCTTTCGTTGATCATGCTGACGGTACATTTGAGCAGGGCGCATCTGCATATGAGAAGCGCGGTGTTGCAGTTATGGTTCCCGCTTGGGATAACACAACTTGCGCACAGTGCAACCGTTGCTCATTCGTTTGCCCCCACGCAACTATCCGTCCCTTCGCATTAAGCGCTGAAGAAGCTGCAAATGCACCTGCAAATCTT
>JAZSPH010000009.1:0-10212 GCA_045537355.1 Acutalibacteraceae bacterium | reverse complement strand
CTTGGCCTCCGACTTAAACTCATTAATCTTGTTGTTAACATCAAAAATCGTATCGGTAGGCTCGAAATACATCTTAGACATAGTTTCTTCACCATCGGTACCGGGAGTTAAAACAACCATTGATACAGCATAATGATTTCTCGCATAAACCTTTTTATTCATAATAAAACGATTTAAAGCAGGGTATTTAGCGCAGGTTCTCAAATATGCTGCAATAATAACAGCCATATGACTCATTGGAGTTCCCTCTTTGCGCTTTGCATTTAAATAATTTTGCACAGACTCATAAGGGATGTCAATGGTAATCATATTCATTGCATCATATCGCTTATCCATTATATGCGGAACGATTGTATACATCGGGTCAACATGTTTTAATCTTTTTCCGTCGGCTCTCATAATATCTCCTGATTTCATAATTGATACCATTATTTTATCATATTTTTCGACCAAATACAACATTTTTTTACAACCTGTTAACAGGCCTAATTTGTAATTTTAGTTCCCTTGTAATAATAGCTTAATATTTTTTTATAATTCATCCCCTCTTTTGCCAAACAATCGGCACCCTTTTGACTCATGCCAACCCCGTGACCATAACCCAAGGTTGTAAAAACATATATACCATCTATCTTTTCAAATTTAAAGTTTGAAGAAGGCAAACCCAAAGCAGTTCTGATATCACTGCCAGACACCTTTTGTCCATATATTTTCACGCTTTCCACCAAACCGTTTTCCTTGATGTCCATTTGTCCTAAAATAGGGGTATTTTCTTTTTGTTTGCTAACCAATGGGGTTAATTTTTCTTTCAACTCGTTTTCATTATACTCAAAGGTTTGCATATAGTTTTTAGCCGTTTTATCTCCATTGGAATCGGCACTTTGAAGATATTTAATCTCTTTGCCCCAAACATCCCTTGCGCTATATGTAACACCACAAGAAACTGCGTGGTAAACTGCCAAAATAGTTTTGCCTTTATATGTAATTTTTTGTCCCGTTACACCTTTAATGGCCTTTTTGATTTTACTCACATACTCGTCGGCATTTTCGCCCCAGTCTTCCCTTGCCTTTTCTTCCGATTTAAAACTTTGGTCGGTATTAAAGTCGGTTGAAATGTCATATTCCTTACCTTTATTTTCCTCCCGTTTGTAACAGGCGTATGTATAGGACGCAACAGCTTGAGCCTTTAAGGCTTCCACCTCATATAAGGCAGGCATTTCGGCCGCCACAACGCAAAAAATATAATCTTCGGCGCTCATTTCAGTAATTTCTTTAGTTTGGTGATTATAAACTTTAAATATATCCCCTTTCTTTTCCTTTTTGTTTTGCAAAACTGCCGTTTGGGTAACATTTTCTTGTGTGACCTTTTCTTCACCTAAAACTGCCAAGGGCACCAACAACATAAATGCCGTAATTATTGCAGCAACACCAAGCATTTTTCTCATAATCTCACCTTTTTATTGACTTTTTCACCCTATAGTAATACAATTAATTGTATGAAATTAATCCCTAATTAATGTATGGAGATATAATATGAAACTTGGTAGAATTTGGTTTTTATTTTATTTAACCCTTCCGGTGTGTATAATATTTCGCTTTTTGCAACTTTATTTTACAATCGATGCTAAAACAGGATTTTATCACAGTTATACCATCGGATATGGAAGAGCGTTTTTGTGTTTGATTTTGCTTTGCACATTATCTGTGGGACTTTTTGCAACCTTAAGTTTCAAAAGGCCCGAAAGTTTACCTCGAAAAAACACTCTCACATCCGTTTTTTCTATGGTTTTAGGCGCAATTGTTTTGGCTGAACGCTTTTTATTCAGTTCCGATTACTCGGTACTTCCTTGGCAATTATTATTATTTAATGTGTTTAGTTTATTGTGTGCTTTTTATTTTTTTGCTTTGGCAGCTTCCCAATTTTTTAAGTTTGAGTTTTCTTCGCTTTTTTCGGTAGTTCCCACTATTTATCTAATCTCGCGCGTTATTTGTGACTTTACCACCATTTCAAAATTGGCGCTTATTTCGGATAATATAATACTTATCGCAATTTACTGCCTTGCTATGTTGTTTTTCTTGTATTATGCAAGACTTTATATCGGCATCGATGACGATAAATGTTTCAAAAACATTTTATCCTTCGGTCTTAGTTCGGTTATTCTTTGTTTTGCGTTTTCTATTCCAAACATCGCAATAAGCATTTTTAATAGTGGTGCTTATCCCCATATTTCACTTATTGGAAATTTATTTGTCTTTGCTTTAGGACTATTTATTTTGTCCTTCACTTCCCACTATTTTTCAAAGAAGAATATATAACAAAAATCCCTGAGCAAAATTGCTCAGGGATTTTTCTTTAAAATTTTGTTATTCCAAACTGTAAATAAAGCCATTCCACCGATGCTTCCATCCAAGGATATTTTCTTATGTATTTGGGTACTGCCCAATATGTTTCATCCGAAACACGTGACATTCCGTGCTGTCCGTCAGGATATATATGCATTTCAAATGGGATTTTAAACTTCCTTAAAGCGCTTGCATAAAGCAAACTATTTTCCACAGGAACAACTGTATCATCATAGGTATGCCATAAAAATGCAGGCGGAGTGCCCTTATCAACCCTATTTTCAAGAGAATATTTCTCCCAAAGTTCGTTTTCCGGCTCTCCAATAAGGTTTTTAAAAGAACCTTTATGAGCATAATCACCCGAAGTAATAACAGGATAAGATAGAACTGTAGCATTTGGTCTGTGAAGTAAATTCTTTTCTTTGTCACTTCCAAAAATTTCTTCATCGTTCCACATGGTGCTAATAGAAGCTGCTAAATGTCCACCGGCCGAGAAACCACAAACGGCAATTTTTTCGGGGTCAACCTTCCAGTTGGCTGCATTTTCGCGAATAATTTCAATAGACTTTGCCGCGTTCATTATGGGAAGTGGATGTTTATGTGGTGCAATGCAATAATCAAGTATAAAGCTGTGGAAACCGGCAGCATTGTAAAACAACGCTATTCTTTCTGCCTCTCTATAAGAAACATAACCATATCCGCCACCCGGCATCACTATCACCGCAGGGCGAATTTCGGTTACATCAGGATTCCCATCAACAAGGTAAGCCGTAAGAGTGGGCATAAAACCGTGCTCAGTATTTTCATTAAATAAGTTAATTTTTTCAATTCTCATATAATCAACCCTTTCTAAAATTTGAACCACTAATAGTGTAACATAGAAAAAATTCTTTGTCAATTAAGGTATAAAATAAAAAACCATCTATCAAGTGATAGATGGTTTTTTGGCACCCGTAGTAGGAATCGAACCTGCATCTAAGTCTTAGGAGGACCTTATTCTATCCGTTGAACTATACGGGCAAATATAAGGCTGACAGGAAACTGTCAGCCTTTGTATTTTACACCGAATTTCACCTAATGTCAACTAAAACATAGACATTTGGTTGGTATCGGGAAGGTCATTCAAAGCGCCTAAATCGGCAAGATTTTGAATGATGGTTTTGGAAACACCTGCTTCAATTTGGAAATCTTCCTTAGAAACAAAGTTTCCTTTTTGGGCTGCCTCGTAAATAGAGTAGGCCGCCTTTTCACCAATGCCTCCCAAAGCACCGAAAGGCAAACGCATTTTGCCGTCTTCGGGCACATATTTCATAGCGTGGGACTTATTTATATCAATAGGCAATACTTCAATACCTCTTGCCATCATCTCGTTGAAAATGAGCATATTTTCATATACATCAAGTTCCTTTTTGGTGGCTTCTTTGCCCTTTGCCTTAATATCTCTAAGATATTTTTGAACGGCAGTTCTACCACCCATTAGCACGGGAACATCAACATCTTCAGGACGAGCAGTAAAGTAAGCACAGTAGAATTCGAGAGGTCTGTAAACCTTGTACCAAGCAACCCTTATTGCAGCAGTAACATAGGCTGCAGCGTGGGCTTTGGGGAACATATACTTAATCTTATAGCAACTGCCGATATACCACTCGGGCACACCGACCTTACGCATATCTTCCTCCATTGCTTCCCAATCTTCCTTAGAAATCTTTCCTTTAGCAACCAAACCTTTACGAACGGTCTCGGTAATCTTGAAGGCTCTACCCTCTTCCATACCTTGGTGAATTAGATATACCATGATATTATCACGAGTACCGATAACTTCCGAAATGGTACAGGTGCCGTTATCAATCAAATCTTTAGCGTTGCCAAGGTAAACGTCGGTACCGTGGGAAAGACCCGAAATTTGCAAAAGGTCAGAGAAGTTCTTGGGTTTACAGTCGGCAAGCATTCCTCTAACAAAGGATGTTCCAAACTCGGGGATGCAAAATGTTCCGGTTTGGGACTCAATTTCCTCAGGAGTAACACCCAATGCCTCGGTGGAAGTAAACAAGCTATAAACCTTGGGGTCACTCATGGAAACCTTACTTACAGGTATTCCCGAATACTCTTCCAAATACTTATATGTGGTAGGAATAACGTGACCCAGTTCGTCCAACTTCAAAATGGTATCGTGAATAGAATGGAAGTCGAAGTGGGTTGTTACAACATCGGAATTAACGTCATCGGCAGGATGTTGCACAGGGCAAAAATCATAAATCTCCTTGTCTCTGGGAACAACAATCATACCTGCAGGGTGCTGACCCGTTGTTTGTTTAATCTTTGCCTTTTCCACAAGTTTTGCCAAACGGTTAAGTTCGGCAGAACTTAGTGTAATTCCCTTTTTCTCGGCATAGGCCTTTGCAAAACCGAAGGCAGTTTTCTCAGCAATGGTTGTAATAGTACCTGCCTTGAACACGTTTTCGCTACCGAATAGGCTTTCGGTATATTTTTGAACCTCGGTTTGGAATTCATTGGAGAAGTTAAGGTCGATATCAGGAACCTTGTCGCCCTTGAACCCCAGGAAGGTTTCGAAAGGAATATCGTGGCCATCACGGTCAAGCATTTCACCACAAACGGGACATGCCTTTTCGGGCAGGTCAAAGCCCGAACCAACACTACCATCGTTAAAGAACTCGCTATACTGACACTTGGGGCAAACATAGTGGGGTGCCAAAGGGTTAACCTCGGAAATTCCTGCCATTGTTGCAACAAAGGAAGAACCAACCGAACCACGGGAACCAACCAAATAGCCGTGTTCCCCACAGTAAGCTACCAATTTTTGAGCCGAAATATACATTATGGAGAAGCCGTTGTTGATAATTGAGTTAAGTTCCTTTTCAAGGCGCTTTTCAACAATTTCGGGGACCTTTTCGCCGTAACGCTTATGGGCATTTTCCCAACAAATATCCCTGAGTAAATCATCCGACCCTTCAATTACAGGTGGGAAGTTTCCATCGGGCACGGGAATAACATCCCCATCCACCATATCGGCAATTTTATTAGGATTATCAATAACAAACTCTTTTGCACGGTCGCCAAAATATGAAAAATCATTAAGCATTTCGGCAGTTGTTTTAAGGTGCAAAGGCGCTTGGTTGTCAAAGTCATCAAAACCTTGACCTGCCATTAAGATTTTACGGATTATATCATCGCTCTTTTTAAGGAAGTGAACGTCACCCGTAGCCACAACAGGTTTGCCAAGTTCATCAGCCAACTCCACTACCTTGCGATTAAAGTCCTTAATAACATCAAGGCTCTTAACCTTACGGAATTTATTAGGTATAACTGCTCCCGTTTTCTTGTCGGTTTTGTCAGGAGCCGAAGACTCTCTAACCATAAACTGGTTATTACCGAGAGGCTGAATTTCCAAATAATCGTAGAAGGAAGCAATTCTCACAAGTTCTTCGTGAGGCTTTTCCTCAATAATTGCTTGGTAAAGGTCGCCCTGCTCACAAGCAGAACCGATAATCAAACCTTCACGCAACTCTTCGAGTTTTGAACGAAGGGTTAAAGGCTTACCCTTAAAGTCTTTTAAATGGGCTTCGGAAACCAATTTATAAAGATTCTTAAGACCGGTAAGGTTCTTAACCAAAATAATTTGGTGATGGCGAAGTTTTGAAAGTTCTTTGGCACCCAAGCCATCAACCTTATGAACACTGTCATCCACAAAGTAGGCTTCAACACCGTAAATTACCTTGAAATCTCCACCCGATTTACGAATACCCTTAACAGCGCCTGCTGCAGCAGGATAGGCTTGAACAACACCGTGGTCGGTAATGGCAACAGCCTTATGACCCCATTTATAAGCCTGATTAATAATATCCTCAGCCGAACTTACGGCATCCTTTGAAGACATATTGGTATGGCAATGGAGTTCAACCCTCTTAAGGCCTTCGTAATCATCGGTCTCGGTATATTTTTGAAGTAAAGCGATTGAACGGGGTTTTACAATAAACTCTTTTTTATAGTTATCAAACTCGTAACCACCGTTAACCAAAATGAAACTACCCTTTTTAATGGGTGCAATATCACCCATTCGTTTAGGGTCCATAAACATTGACGCAGTCAAGGAGTTAGTGTAATCACTAAAGGAAAAGTTAAAAATAACTGCCTCGCCACGTTTGGTGTTGATTGTACGGCTATCGGTATCAAAAACCTCGCCCCAACAAACAATTTCGGTATCTTCATCACTAACCTCAATCATAGGTTTTGTGTTGTTATCAATTCTTCTACCATAAAAAAGTTTTGGGTCATCCAAATAAACTATGCCGTTTTGAGGTCTTTCATTTCTCTTTTCAAAAGAAATTTCAGTCTCTTTCACGGCCTCTTTTTTGGGTGCAGGTTGGGGTGCCGGTTTTGGAGGCTCGGGAAGGGGCATTTCCACATCCTCAAGTTGTCCATCAAACTCCAAGTTGACTTCTTTTCCAAAAAGTTCTTTAACACGAAGTTTAAACGACTTTTCAAAACCACAGCCTTCAATTTTTTTAAGACCACCGTGTTTCAAAGAAATTTTAACATTATTTTCTTCTACAATGTAATCTGCACCATTTAAGTATCCGTTGATTAAGGTGTTTTTATATCTAATTTCTTTGGACACATCCATTAATGCTTGTACACAAAAAGCATCTTCCGAGAAAGCGAAACTAACCTTGCAATCCTTTAGTTGCAAGGTTGATTTTATGTAGGTTGCTACCTGTCTTCTAACTGCCAAAGAAATATATTCCTTAGCCTCTAAACTTAAATCTATGGTTCTATCTTCAATATTTAATGCACATTTAACTACTGTACAGTTGTCGATTAAATTTCCGATGTCCGCTTCTGGGAATTTACCGAAAATATCACTGTAACTGGGTTTTGACATTCTTTACAACTCCATTACATCTTTTCTATTTCTTCACACAATGCATTTAAAAGTTCATTTTCGTTTAATTTTTTAAGTATTTTGCCCTTTTTAAAAAGTACGCCACAACCATCGCCGCCGGCAATTCCAATATCGGCTGCCGATGCTTCACCCGGGCCATTTACAACACAACCCATTATTGCAACGGTTATGTCCTTATTGACATTTTCAAGGCGTTTTTCCGCCTCTTTTGCGATACCGATAAGGTCAATTTGGGTTCTTCCACAAGTGGGGCAAGAAACAAATTTTATACCGCCCTTGCGAATAGACAAGGCTTTAAGCAACTTAATACCTGCCTCAACCTCTTTAACAGGGTCATCGGTCAAGGAAATGCGAATTGTATCACCTATTCCCCTTAAGAGCAAGCCACCAATGGCAGCCGAGGATTTTATGACACCCATATTTTCGGTGCCTGCCTCGGTCACTCCCAAATGCAAAGGATAGGAACATTTTTCGGCTGCTAATTCATAGGCCTTATACATTATTTGAGGGTCGGATGATTTAAGGGATAAAACAATATCACTAAAATCAAACTTCTCCAAAAGCGAAATATGATAAAGACCACTTTCAACCAAAGCCTCGGGGGTAACGCCACCGTATTTAGCCAAGATATTCTTTTCAAGTGAGCCTGAATTAACGCCAATTCTAATAGGAACACCTGCATTTTTACAAGCATTTGCTACAAGTCTTACCTTTTCATCATCACCAATGTTACCGGGGTTAATTCTAACCTTGTCAACCCCTGCCGAAACGCTATCAATAGCCAATTTGTAATCAAAATGTATATCGGCAACCAACGGAATGGTTATGCTTTTCTTTAACGCTTCAACAGTTTTTAAAGCCTCTTTATCGGGCACGGTAACACGAACGATATCGCATCCTGCCGACTGCAAACGACGGGCTTGCTCTACATTACCCTCAATATCGTGAACAGGTACCGATAACATGGACTGAACCGAAATTTCGCTTCCTCCACCTATATAAAGGTCGCCTGCCTTCACCCTTCTTGTTTTATCATTTGTAAACATCATATCACCTTAAAAAATAAGTGTCCAAATATCCTTAAACATTACCAGTATCATAAATCCAAACAATGCTATAAATCCCACAGTATGAATTACCGATTCATATTTTTGGGGTACGGGCTTTCTTGTTATCATTTCAAAAAGAATGAACAAAAGTCTACCACCATCCAAAGCAGGGATGGGTAGCAAATTGAAAATTCCCAAATTTATGGTTATAAGGGCCATTATTGGAAGTATATTTTGCAAACTTTGTTTGGCTGCGTTTGCCACCGTTACGGTAACACCTACAGGTCCTGAAACAGCGCTAATACCATATTTGCCTGTAAGCAAATCAATTAAGCTTCGCCAAATTACAGCGCAATAGGAAAGGGCTGTTTTAAAGGTTTGCTTAATATAGGTGCTAACCGTCTTTTTCTCGCCATAAACCTTAAAGTCAACGTTTAAAAAGTTAATGCCTTGCTCAGTTTCTGAGTCAAATTCCACATTTTTTAAAAGTTTTTTCTCGCCTTTTCGCAAAACCGTAATATCAATTTTGCTGTCTTCCACATTTGTAAAGGCATAACTTAAATCGTATGTGGTGAATATCTTTCGGCCATCTACCTCAAGAATGGTATCCTCTACTTTCAGACCGGTCTCATAACTCTTAGCATTTTCGGTGAATTCGGCAATTGTTGTGGTTGCAAACATTTTTGAAGGAGCCAAAATAACAGCCACAATAACAAGGCCGAGCAATAGGTTGAAAATCGCTCCCATTACAACAATAATAAATCTTTTCCAAGCCTTTTTGTTGCAAAATGCTCTCTCATCGGTACTATTTTCATCCTCACCCTCCATAGCGCAATAACCACCCAAAGGAATGAGTTTAAAGGAGTAAAGGGTTTCTTTACCTTGTTTTGAAAACAAGGTAGGTCCAAAACCAATGGCAAACTCGTTTACGCGAACACCCAAAAGTTTTGCCGAAATAAAATGACCAAACTCGTGTATTAAAATGAGAATTAAAAATAGTAGCACTGCCACAATGTATGGCCAAACATTATTTAAAAAGTTTAAAATATCAATCACCTTTTCTGACGATTTCTCGAGCCAAACTGTCGGCAGCAAAAATATCGTCTAAAGTAAAATCTTTAATATTATTTACTGAATTTAAGGCTTTTTCCACAAGTTCGGCAATTTGCAAGAACTCGCATTTGCCATCAAGGAAAAGTCTTACTGCTTCTTCGTTGGCGCCATTAACCACAGTTGGTAAAATGCCACCCCCGTTTATTGCTTTTATGCACAAGGGCAAACAACGGAAGGTATCGGTATCGGGCTTTTCGAAGGTTAGAGTGCCAACCTTGAACAAATCAAGTTTTTCAAAAGCATAGTCGCTTCTTTCGGGATAGGTCAAAGCATACTGAATTGGAAGTCGCATATCGGGGGTTCCAAGTTGGGCAATAACGGCACCGTCGGAGAGTTCAATGCCCGAATGGATTATGCTTTGTCTATGAACCAAAACCTCAATATTATCGGCAGGAATACCGAATAAATGCACTGCTTCGATAACCTCTAATCCCTTATTCATAAGTGTAGCAGAGTCGATGGTTATTTTAGCGCCCATCGACCAGTTAGGATGGTTAAGGGCTTCCTTTACGGTTACATTTTCCAACTCGCTTTTCTTTTTACCAAAGAAAGGACCACCTGAAGCTGTGAGCAAAATCTTTTTAAGACTACCTTCGGGAGCACCCTGCAAAGACTGAAAAATTGCCGAGTGTTCACTATCGACAGGTAAAATTTTAACCCCTTTTTCTTTAGCCTTACGGTTTACAATTTCGCCACCTGTTACCAAGGTTTCCTTGTTTGCAAGGGCTATTGTTTTTCCCGACTCGATAGCCGAAAGGGTTGGCTTTAAACCTGCAATGCCTACAA
>JAZSPH010000089.1:0-3371 GCA_045537355.1 Acutalibacteraceae bacterium | reverse complement strand
AATCTTACCGAAAAGGCAAGAAACGGTCAAATTGATATAATCGTTGGCCGTGATAAAGAACTTTATCGTACAATTCAAATTTTATCTCGTCGTAGTAAAAATAATCCTTGCTTAATCGGTGAGCCAGGTGTTGGTAAAACTGCCATTGCCGAAGGTTTGGCTTTGCAAATCGCAAATGGCACTGCTCCTGCAAGACTTTTGGATAAAGAAATTTATCTTTTGGATTTAACAGGACTTGTGGCAGGTACACAGTTCAGAGGTCAATTCGAAAGCCGTGTTAAAGGTCTTGTTGAGGAGATTAAAGAAGCAGGAAACATTATTCTCTTTATTGATGAAATTCACAACCTTGTAGGTGCAGGTGATTCGGCCGAAGGTAGTATGAACGCTGCTAATATTTTAAAACCTGCTTTGTCTCGTGGTGAAATTCAGGTTATTGGTGCTACTACCTTTAAAGAATATAGAAAATATATTGAAAAAGATGCTGCATTAGAGCGCCGTTTCCAACCCGTCACCATTGAAGAGCCTTCTTTGGCTGAGGCTGAAAACATCCTTTTGGGTGTTAAGGGTTATTACGAAGGTTTCCACAGTGTTTCTATCCCTGACAGTATTGTTAAAAAGTGTGTTATTTTATCCGAAAGATATGTAACCGACCGTTATTTGCCCGATAAGGCTATTGACCTTTTGGATGAGGCTTGTGCTTGTGCCAGTCTTGAAAATAAGGATATTGATAATCTTTATTTGGCAAATAAAAAGGTTGCCGATTGTTCCATTAAATTAGAACAACTTGAGGCCGAAGTTGAAAATCCTGACTATGAAAAACAGGCTTTGGTTAAGGCTGATTTGGAGAAATACAAAAAAGAGTCGGAAATACTTTGTCAGCGTGTGTCTAACATTACTGTTACCGATATGGATATTGCTAAGGTTATTGAATTGTGGACAGGCATTCCTGCAACCAAAATTCAAGAAAACGACCTTGTAAAGCTGTCAGGACTAGAAGATGAACTTAACAAAAAAATCATCGGTCAAGAGGAAGCAACCCGTTTGGTTGCCGAGGCTGTTAAGCGTTCAAGGGTTAAAACTTCTAACGCTCACCGACCGGCTTCCTTCATATTTGTAGGCCCCACAGGTGTTGGTAAAACTCAACTTGTTAAGGTTTTATCCGAGCAGTTGTTTGACACTCCCGAAACCTTAATCCGTCTTGATATGTCGGAATTTATGGAAAAACACGCCGTTTCAAGACTTATTGGAGCGCCTCCCGGATATGTTGGTTATGATGAGGCAGGTCAGCTTACCGAAAAGGTGCGCCGTAAACCTTACAGCGTGATTTTGTTCGATGAAATTGAAAAGGCTCATCCCGATGTATTAAATGTGTTGCTCCAAATTTTGGATGATGGCCGTATTACCGATGCACAAGGCAGAACGGTTAACTTTGAAAATACCGTTATTGTTATGACCTCTAATGCAGGCAGTGAACGCAGTGATAATCTTTTAGGTTTTGGTAAAACAGTTGCCGATGCTTCAAAAGATAAGGCTTTAAAGGCCTTGGAAAGTTTCTTAAGACCCGAGTTTATCGGTCGTGTTGATGAAATTGTTGTTTTCTCACCCTTGAGCTGTGAAACATTAATTAAGATTTCAGCACTTATGTTGGATGAACTAGCCGAAGGCTTAAAAGAAAAGTTAATCACCTTTAAATATGACACTAAAATTTGCGAGTATTTAGCTGAAAAGTGTCAAGGTGGTAAACGAGGTGCCCGTGAACTTCGCAATGCTATAAGACGAGAAATTGAAACTAAAATTGTTGATATTTTAATTGAAAATAACGAGGGCAATATAAGTGAAATTTCCGTGTCATATAATGAAAAAGTAATAATCTCTTACAAATAATGAAAAACCCCACCGAAAATGGTGGGGTTTTTAAGTTTTTTGGGCAAAATTATAATGGTGATTATTTTGAGAAAAAAGACAAAAAGGTTTTTGAAAATAGGTCTATTTTTAATTTGCTTTGAATTGGTAATTTTTAGTTGTGGGTATTTTTATTTAGATAGTAGACTCAAAAAATCAATGGTAAACGAATCGGTAGAGTCGGTACCTTATTATACCCAGGTGCCTGAAAATAAAACGGTTTTAATGACGGTTTGCCAAGACAAAATTCTTCTTAACTTAAATTTCGCAGAAGAAATTATCAATGTGATTTTTTTAGAAACCGAAGCCGAAAATTATGGTTACACCGTAGATTATGATGTTAAATGTAACTATGAAATGATAGGATATTTAGTTGATGTAGCAGGTGGGATTGAATTGGATGGGTTAAGGTATACCGGAGTTCAAGTTACCGAAATGTTAGAGTACAACCCACAAGATATTAGTTCGAAAAAATTAATAACTCAAAATATAATTAAAGGCATTGCGATAAACGGTTTCACCAAAGAAAATTTGCTATATATCATAGATAACAGTGAAACAAATTTAAAGTTTAACCTATGTTTTGGTTGGGAAAACTGGATACCCAAACTGTGCCGAATGCCACGTTTTGTTAATTAGTCTTCTTCTTTTACGATAAATGCGAAATCGATTAAACCGTTATCTTCGTTTAAAGATATTTCTAAGATATTTTGACTGTAACAAAGGGTTGTGTCTTGGAAAAATAGGGGGATAATGTTTTTGGCAGTCATTAAATCCTCCTGAACTTTGCTTAAATTATTATCCGAAACACCGTAATTTGCTAAATATTCAGTACTGTTTTTGCTGGCGGCCTTAACGGGGAATATGGCCATTGTAAGGGTTTGATTTTTTAGTTGTGGCAATAATAAATCTGCAGACTGGGCCTCTTCGATATTAACAAAAGCCGATAAATTGTTTTGCCAATGACCAACAATGTCGGTAACGATGGGCTTCACAAAACCATTGTTGAAATAGGTGATTTTAATATCGGAAGGGAATTTTGCATTTTCGAGTTTTTTAACTTCTTCGCTGTAAATTGTTTTGCCTTCCTGTAAATCATAGGAATTGACAATAACATCATCGATGGCAACATTTAAAATGGAAGGGTAGAAGGAAGTTGCAGTTTTGTATCCGGTCGGTAAACTTTTGGCAAAAATTTCACCACCAACAAGTTTAAAGAGAGCAGTTCGCATTTCTAAGGAAAAGTCATTATTTATGGTCATAACCCAACAAATATTTTGAACACTTGAGGTTTTAAGACCGGCAGTTTCCATCTCACTTGTTTGGGCGCTGTCGATAAATGCGATATCTATATGGTTTTCTTTTAATTTTTCGGTAACAGGAGAGTCGTTGTTGCATGTGATGAAAACAGCAGCGTTTTTAGCTTTATATGGTCCATTGTATTTTTCGTTATTGTAAAGCTTGATACC
>JAZSPH010000088.1:0-39247 GCA_045537355.1 Acutalibacteraceae bacterium | reverse complement strand
AAGCTTTATAGCTCATTTTTCGGAACGGCACAGAGTCCGTTCCCTACTAATGCTGACGCATTAATAATTGTCCTTGATTTATATGATTTCTCATAAGAATCGTCGGGTCCTTATTACTTGTCGTTGTTTAATTTTCAAGGTCCGTTTCGCTGCCTTTTCTTAAGGCGCCCGATTATAATACCACACACACCCGGCTTTGTCAACACTTTTTTACAAATTTTTTCAAAAAAATTTTTAGGCCCGATTTGCCCACTAAATATGGTATAAAATGGTGGATTATTCCAATATTAATCGCAATTTATTCAGTGCCTTTTTTTCACACCTTGATACCTGCACTTGAGTCATTCCTAATAGAGATGCAGTTTTACTTTGAGTGTACTGATAAAAATACCTATATTTAATAACCTTTTGTTCGGTTTCATTTAAAGTTTTAATAGCTTGTTCCACCTCTAATCTATCATCTATATCCCCCTTTGTATTATCGGGAAGGTCGGTTTCTTTTATTCCATCATCCCCTTCAAAAGTTAAAGAAATGGTGGGTCTGGCTGCACAAATTGCCTCGGTTATATCTTCAATTTCCACATTTAAAATTTGGGACAACTGAGAAACCGTAGGTTCGCTTCCATACTTTTGGCTAAACTTTGTTTTCTCTTTTGCTATCTTCATCCCCAATTCTTTAACACTTCTTGAAACCTTAACCGAACCACCATCGCGAAAAAGTCGCCTGACACACCCCATTATTACCGGTACTGCATAGGTTGAAAAGCAAAGACCTCTTTCCTCATCAAAAGCGTTATAGGCTTTAATAAGTCCAATACATCCCGACTGATAAAGGTCATCGTACTCTATCCCCTTACCTGCAAACCTGCGACAAATTGTGTGCACCAGTCCTAAATTTTCCCGTATGAACAGTTCTCGTTGTTTTTCATCCTTAACCATTAACCGAAATTCGGGGACTTAACTTCTTAACCATTGTAACCGTTGTTCCCTTACCAACGGTAGATGATACCTTTATACTATCCATAAAACTTTCCATAACTGCGAACCCGAGACCTGCTCTTTCACCACCAAGACTTGTATAAAGCGGTTCCATTGCTTTGGTTACATTTTCAATTCCACAACCCTTATCTCTGATTCTAATCTTTACAGAATTATTGTCATTTAAAAAAGCAGTTATGTATATTTTTCCTATCTCTTTTTCTTTATATGCATGGACGATACAATTTGTAACTGCTTCGGAAACGGCAGTTTTAATATCATTAACTTCCTCTATTGTGGGGTCAAGTTGTGATGCAAAGGCCGAAATGCAGGCACGAGCGAAACTTTCGTTTGTAGACCTCGCCGGCAAAGTCATTGTAAATTTGTTAGTTGCTTTCACTTAAATTACCTACCTTCCAATTTTGCTAATCTTTCAATTCCTGCAAGTTTAAGCATTTTATAAATATTTGGTGGAGCACCTATTATATGAAGTTCGGCCCCTGTTTTAATTAAATTGCGATACCTTCCCATAACCAAACCGATACCCGAACTATCCATAAAACTGATATCCTTAAAATCAAGCACCAAAAGTGTTGGCATATTAAGTTCTATCGCATTGTCAATGGTTTCTCGCATTTCTTTCGCCGTATGGTGGTCCAGTTCTCCACCCAAATAAGCCGTAACCACTTCTCCCGTTACATTAATTTGAACCGACATAACATTTCCTCCAAAATAAAAATAGGACAAGCCTTTTTTACATTGTAAAGGCTTGTCCTTAAAAAAATTGTCGCAAAAGGAAGGTAATATTAATTTTTTTCTAAAAGTAAAGGTCTTATGGCCGATGCCAAATACAAAGAACCAAAAATCACGCAATTTTCACCTTTGGTTTTTTCCACTGCCGACTCCAAACTATCGGCCGTAACACAAGGGCAAAATTCACTTGCCACATTTAAAAGTTCTTCCCCGGTAATTGAGCGAGGATTATTTGGCACACTGCAACAAACGGCTTTTTCGCAATAGGGTAAAACCGTTTCTAAAACCTCTTTTACATTTTTGTCAGCCATCATACCTATAATGGCAACCGGTTTTGTGGATAACTTGGAAAGTTCCTTTGCCAAAACTTTAGCGCCATCGGGATTATGGGCGCCATCCAAGAGAACAAGTGGTGACCTGCAAATCACTTCAAGTCTTGCAGGGAAAAATGCGTTTTTAATTCCTTTATATATAGCGTCATAAGAAATATCGTATCCACTGTTTCGGGCCGTTTCGATTGCCACCAAGGAATTTTCAATTTGAAAATCACCCAATAGTGAAAGTTCGAATTTTTCCCCCTTATATATATAAGTGTTGCCGTCCACTTCCAAACAAGAAACATCGGGTATTATCAGGTTTTGAGATTTGGACTTTATAACCTTCAAGGCATCGGTTTCTTGGTAAGGTGTTGTAACCGCAGGGCAGGAACGCAAAATACCACACTTTTCCTCAGTGATTTTCTCTATGGTATCACCCAAAACAGCAGTATGGTCAAGTCCGATTTTGGTTATTACTGTGGCCGCCAAGTTTTCTAAAGTGTTGGTGGCGTCAAGTCGGCCACCGAGACCCGTTTCGCAAATCAAAATATTAATTTTGTTCTCTTTGAAATACAAAAATGCCACAGCAGTTATAAACTCAAACTCGGTTAAGGTCACGCCTGTATCCTTAACAATTTGGGCATACTTTACCAAATCGGTTTTGCTTATAAACTCTCCACCTATTTGAATACGCTCTCTAAAATCAATTATATAAGGAGAAATAAAGGAACCCGTTTTGTACCCTGCTTCCTTAAAAACGGAAGCCAAAAAAGTGGTAACCGAACCTTTTCCGTTCGTTCCTGCAATATGTATAGATTTAAAATCATTTTGGGGATTTCCCAAAATTTCTAAAACCTTTTTTATTCTATCAAGTCCTGCTATAAGACCGAAATTTCCCAAGGAATGAATAAAATTTAAAGTTTCGTTATAATTCATTTAAGCACCTACAAACAAAGGCTGTCACAAAGACAGCCTTTAAAATTAGTTTGCGTTTTCGATATCGGCAATACTGTCCTCTATCATTTTAATTTTCTCAAGCACCTTTGCAAGTTGAGCCTTTTGTTGTTCAACAAGTTGGGCAGGAGCTTTTGCCAAGAAGCCTTGATTGTTAAGTTTCTTTTCAAAGAACTCTTTGTCAACATTTGCTTTTTGGAGGTCTTTCTTAAGACGGGCAAGTTCAGCAGTAAAATCAACGAGTTCCTTCATCGGCATATAAACAGTTGCATCATCGGTGATAACTCTAACTGCGCCTTCGCTGTCAAACTCGTCGCCGATTTCAACTTCGGAAGCATAACCCAAACGGCAAATATAAGCAGTACCCTCTTTAAAGGTGTCGGCAAAGTTAGTAGCAATTTGAACCTTTGCTTTTCTTGAAGGAGGAACGTTCATCTCGGCTCTACGATTTCTTACAGCCTTAATTACTGCCATAATCTTCTCAAAGTCAGCCTCTTCTGAAACGAATTCGAGTTCTTTGGTGAATTTAGGCCACTCGGTAATCATTAATGCTTCGCCATTATGGGGCATTGATTGCCAAATTTCCTCGGTAATAAAAGGCATAAAGGGATGGAGTAATGCCAAAGTGTTGGTAAATACATATACAAGAACACTTCTTGCAGTATTTTTAGCATTTTCATCCTCGCCATTTAAACGAGCCTTTGCAATTTCAATGTACCAGTCGCAGAAAATATCCCAAATAAAGTCATAAAGTTTTTGAACTGCAAGTCCCAACTCATACTTATCAAGATTTTCGGTAACTTCGGCAACCAAGGTGTTGTATTTTGATAAAATCCATTTATCTTCAAGTGCTAACTTATTTGTATCGAGAGGAATAATCTCGTCGCTATCAAAATTCATTAAGATGAATCTTGCAGCATTCCAAATCTTGTTAGCAAAGTTACGGCTTGCCTCAACCCTTTCAGGAATGTAACGCATATCGTTACCGGGGCTGTTACCGGTTGCCAACGAGAATCTCAAAGCATCGGCGCCGTAGGTGTCAATAACCTCTAATGGGTCAACACCGTTGCCGAGAGACTTGGACATTTTTCTTCCTTGAGAGTCACGAACCAAACCGTGGATTAAAACGGTATCAAAAGGAACTTGACCTGTTTGCTCTAAACCTGAGAACATCATTCTCATTACCCAGAAAGGAATAATATCATATCCTGTAACCAAGGTGTTGGTTGGATAATAATGTTTAAAGTCTTCGGTTTCTTCGGGCCAACCTAATGTTGAGAAGGGCCAAAGCGCTGAAGAGAACCAGGTATCAAGAGTGTCAGGGTCTTGGGTTATATTTTTGCTGCCACAGTGTTTACACTCTAAAGCTTCGGTTTTAGAAACGGTAATTTCACCACAGTCAGCACAGTACCAAGCGGGGATTCTATGACCCCACCAAAGTTGACGGGAAATACACCAGTCACGAATGTTTTCGAGCCAGTGGAAATATACCTTTTCAAATCTTTGGGGAACAAACTTTGTATCCCCTTCTTTAACTGCATCAATAGCAGGACCTGCCAAGGGTTTCATTTTAACAAACCATTGTTTAGAAACACGAGGTTCAACGGTAGAAGAACAACGATAGCAAGTACCTACATTGTGGGTGTAATCTTCAACCTTAACCAAAGCACCTTCGGCCTCTAAATCGGCAACGATGGCTTTTCTTGCTTCGTAACGGTCCATTCCTGCATATTTGGGGTAATCGGCAATAATTTTTGCATCATCGGTCATTACATTAATAACAGGAAGATTATGTCTGAGTCCTACTTCAAAGTCATTGGGGTCGTGAGCAGGGGTAATCTTAACTACACCTGTACCAAAATCAGCCTCAACATAATCATCGGCAACAACAGGAATTTCTCTATGAACCAAGGGCAAAATCAAGGTTTTGCCAACCATATCCTTGTAGCGCTCATCGTTGGGGTTAACAGCAACAGCAGTATCGCCTAAAAGGGTTTCGGGTCGGGTTGTTGCCAACTCTAAATAACCACTGCCATCCTTAAAGGGATAACGCAAATGCCAAAAATGACCTGCCTGTTCCTCGTATTCAACCTCGGCATCGGAAATAGAGGTTTTGCAGTGAGGACACCAGTTGATAATACGCTCGCCTCTATAAATAAGACCCTTGTTATAAAGTCTTTCAAAAACTTCATTAACTGCTTTGTTACAGCCTTCGTCAAGGGTGAAGCGTTCTCTATCCCAGTCGCAAGAAGAACCGAGTTTCTTTAACTGCTCGATAATTCTTCCACCGTATTGTTTTTTCCACTCCCAAGCGCGTTCCAAGAAACCATCACGGCCAATATCATCTTTGGTTACACCTTCGGATTTCATTTTTTCAACTATCTTAGCCTCGGTAGCGATAGAAGCATGGTCGGTACCGGGAAGCCATAAGGTATCAAACCCTTGCATACGCTTAAAGCGAATGAGGATATCTTGTAAAGTATTGTCAAGAGCGTGACCCATGTGGAGTTGACCGGTAATGTTCGGAGGAGGAATAACTATTGTGTAAGTATCCTTATCCTTTTCGCATTTTGCATGGAAATATTTACCCTCAAGCCAACCTTTATAAATTCGGTCTTCAACGTCTTTTGGGTCATATTGTTTGGCGAGTTCTTTTGCCATTTTTAACTGTCCCACCTTTGGAAAATTTTAACTTTAATATTTTTGAATTTAAAACACATTATATAACTGTCAGTACTAAAGCGTTTGCAAAGCTGACAGTTAAAGCCGTCTTTACGGAAAGAAATTGTTCTAACATAAAGCAAAGATGCTTTTGGCGGAATGATTTTAATTCCGCCAAAGGCGACTTTTTCTATTATACACCTTCTAAAAGTATAGTCAAGGATTAAATGTCGAGCATTTCTTGACTTGCACCCTCACCTGCAGGCATTTTGCTACCTGCTGCAGGTAGATTACGGGTTCTGTAACGATGGTCACCCGAAAGGCTGTTATCATAAATTGATACATCCAAAATACGTTGTCCTTTCTTTTGGGTCATAACACCAATACCACCATTATCCTTTGTGGTTTTTGCAGGAATTGAAGCAGTGTTTACAATAAGCATTCTGCCGTTTGTTGATTTGAGCAACAACTCGGTCTCTTCTTTTACGTGCAAAATAGTGTGAATTGTGTACTTATCACAATAAGCCTTAATAAGTTTCTTACGGTTGGTCTTGGTTTCATAAGAAGCCAAGGGCACTTTTGCAATACGACCGTTATCGAAAACGAAAATCATATGGCCCTTATAATCCTTAGTATCGGCCATATAAATAGCATTTTCGCCCTGCTCAAATTCAAGCTTACTTGGGATAAAGTCGCCAAGAATACTTGCTTTTGAATCCTCAAACTCTGAAGTTTTGGACTTGTAAACCTGACACTTATTCGAGAAGAACAACAGCTCGGTAGCGTTGTCACTCTCGATCTGCTGAGTAATCTCGTCGCCCTCTTTAAGCTTTTGCTCACCGCTCATTCTTAAAGACTGAGGAGTAATTTTCTTAAAGTAACCATCCTTTGTAAAGAACAAGGTTACGGGAGATTCATCAACTTCAACCTCAAAATCGCTGTCGGAAGCACTGGTATCCGAAACGATTTCGGTTTTTCTGTCCTCGCCGTATTTCTTAATAACCTCTTCAAGTTCTTTGATGATAATTTTAAGAACCTTGGTGCGAGATTTAAGAACTGCTTCCATATCTTCAATTTGTTTAATTAAATCTTCAATTTCGGCTGTTCTCTTTAAAATATACTCACGGTTTAAATGGCGAAGTTTGATTTCGGCAACATATTCAGCCTGAATTTCATCAATACCAAAGCCTATCATAAGGTTTGGAATAACCTGAGATTCTTGCTCGGTTTCTCTTACAATTTTTATTGCCTTATCAATATCCAAAAGGATTTTTTCAAGACCTTGTAAACGGTGAAGTTTTTCCTGTGCTTTAGAAAGAGAGAAATAAACCCTTCTCTTTACACATTCTTCACGGAAGGCAACCCACTCACCGATAATTTCTTTAACACCCATAACACGAGGTGAACCTGCAATCAAAATATTGAAGTTGCAGGAGAAACTATCCTCCAAAGTGGTCATTTTAAGGATTTTCTTCATCAATTTTTCGTGGTCAGCACCACGTTTTAAATCAATGGCAATTTTAAGGCCGTTTAAATCGGTCTCATCACGAATATCATTGATTTCGGTAATCTTCTTTTGTTTTACCAAATCGATTACCTTTTCAATGATAGCCTCAACAGTAGTTGTGGGAGGAATTTGTGTTATTTCAACACAGTTTTCGCTCTTATCGTAACTGTAAACACCTCTTACCTTAAAGCTTCCCCTACCCGACTCATAGATTTTCTCAATATCGGCACGGTTGTATAAAATTTGACCGCCAATGGGGAAATCGGGTGCTAAAAGGGTGTCTGCCACGTTAATATCGTTATCCTTAATGTAAGCGATGGTAGTTTCGCAAACTTCACGCAAATTGAAAGGACAAATTGAACTTGCCATACCTGCCGCAATACCTGTGTTTGCATTAACAAGCACTGTTGGGAAGGTTACGGGGAACAATGTTGGTTCCTTCATTGTGGCATCGTAGTTGTCTACAAAATCAACGGTATCCTTATCAATATCGCTAAACAACTCACTGGCGATAGGTGCCAACTTTGCCTCGGTGTAACGTGATGCGGCATAAGCCATATCACGTGAGTAGGCCTTACCAAAAGAACCTTTGGAAGCAACAAAAGGATGAAGTAATGCTTGATAACCTTCGGACAAACGCACCATTGTCTCATAAATAGCAGCATCACCGTGGGGGTTTAGTTGCATTGTACGACCCACAATGTTTGCCGATTTAATTGTTCCGCCGTTTAAAAGACCCATATTATACATAGTGTATAAAAGTTTTCTATGGGAAGGCTTAAAACCATCAATTTCGGGGATAGCACGAGAAACAATAACACTCATGGCATAGGTCATAAAGTTAGTTTCAATGGTCTCGGTAATGGGTTGTTCAACCGTGAGACCTGCGCCCGAAATATAGGCATTAATATTCGGTTTTACTGTTTTCTTGGTTTCTTGCTTTTTTCTCGGAGCCATATCTTTCTCCTTAGTAAATAATAAATAATAATTAATAATGAATAATTTCGGTGTCGGGCATATGCCCGACGGTTATATTTGTCGGCCTTGCCGACACATTAACTTTCCACTTTTCACTTTTCACTCTTCACTGTTGATTTTTTCTAAAAATCAACTAATGTCGGCGTCATCTAAATATAGATAGCCGTTTTCTGCAATAAATTCTTTTCTACCCTGTAAATCATCGCCCAAAAGCATATCAAACATTTGGGATGTTCTTTCGGCCTCTTCAGGCATAACCTTAACAAGGCGACGGGTTTCAGGGTTCATAGTAGTAAGGTTCATCATATCGGGTTGGTTTTCACCAAGTCCCTTTGAACGCTGAAGGGTGTATTTCTTATCACCAATTTTACCTAAAATGTCGTTCTTTTCCTTTTCATCGTACGCGAAATAGGTCATATCCTTGGTGCCGATTTCGTAAAGAGGAGTTTCGGCAATAAATACCTTACCCTCGTTAATAAGTGTTGGCATTAGGCGATGTATCATAGTTAAAATAAGTGTTCTAATGTGAAAACCGTCCACATCGGCATCGGTACAAATTATAATTTTATTCCAACGAAGGGCCGATAAATCAAAGGTTGCAAGACCCTTATTAGCCTTGGATTTAACCTCAACACCACATCCTAAAATTTTGATTAGGTTGGTTATGATTTCACTCTTAAATACCTTATCGTAATCAGCCTTAAGACAGTTTAGAATCTTACCTCTTACAGGCATTATAGCTTGGAATTCGGCATTACGGGCAAGTTTACAAGAACCTAAAGCCGAATCACCCTCAACGATAAATACTTCTCTTAAATTTACATCTTTAGAACGGCAGTCAACAAACTTTTCAACACGGTCAAGCATACTATTTGAGCTTTGAAGTGTTTTCTTAATGTTGATGCGTTCACGCTCACTTCTCTCGCGGCTTCTCTTATTAATAAGCACCTGGTCGGCAATTTTTTCAGCCTCGGCCTTATTCTCAATAAAGTAAACCTCTAACTGATGGCGAAGGAAATCGGCCATTGCTTCATATATAAACTTGTTTGTTATTGCCTTTTTGGTTTGGTTTTCGTAAGAAGTCATGGTCGAGAAGGAAGAAATAACCAAAACCAAACATTCTTCAACATCCGAGAAGGTGATTTTACTCTCGTTAGATTTATATTTATTTGTTTGCTTAATGTAAGCATCAATTTGAGAAACAAGGGCTGTTCTTGTTGCTCTTTCGGGAACTCCACCGTGCTCAAGCCAACTTGAGTTATGGTAATATTCCTTTAAGGTCTTTTTGTTTGAAAAAGCCAAAGCAACATTTATTTTTACCTTATACTCAGGTTTATCATCACGGTCGCGACCTTTACGCTCGGTGGACCAGGTTTGAACCGATGTCAAAGCATCTTCGCCCACAGTTTCGTTAACATAGTCAACAATACCGTTGTTGTAAATAATATCGTGGGTAATAAATTTGTTTCCTTGTTGCTCTCTGAATTGGAACAAAAGACCATCGTTTACAATGGCTTGGCGCTTTAAGGTATCTAAAAAATACTCAGCAGGAATATCGGTCTCGGTGAATACATCAAGGTCAGGTTTCCAACGGGTTTTGGTTCCCGTATCCTTACCACTGTAAGGCTCCTTTTGGAGTCCACCCACATTATAACCCTTTTCAAAATGAAGATTATACTTAAAGCCATCACGCTTTATTTCAACATCCATAAATTCAGAGGAATATTGGGTAGAGCAAAGACCTAAGCCATTAAGACCAACCGAGTATTCATAGTTTGCGCCATCATTGGTATTATATTTACCACCGGCATAAAGTTCGCAATATAAAAGTTCCCAGTTAAAGCACTTTTCGTTGTTGTTATAGTCCACAGGTGCACCACGGCCAAAGTCCTGCACCTCAATTGAACCATCACTATATTTAGTAACTACTATCTTCTTACCGTAACCTTCACGAGCCTCATCGATAGAGTTGGAAATAATTTCGAAAACGGAGTGTTCGCAACCGTCAAGTCCATCGGAACCGAAAATAACACCGGGGCGTTTACGGACACGGTCAGGACCTTCCAGTTTTTTAATACTTTCGTTATCGTATTTAACATTGGTTTTTGCCATTTTTGCATACTCCTCAACACATCATATACAAAGTATATTATACACTATATTTTGTATCACAGTCAAGTTTAAAACCACAATTTTTAAGACAAAATACCACTTTTAACACATTATTTATATTATATAATAAATTTTACTTGAAATAGAGTATATTTTGTAGTATATTTAATTGGTTATAGGAGGTCTTTTTTTATGTTAGATTATTTGAGTTTAAACAAGGAAGAATTGGAAAAAGAATTTGCGGAAGTTAGCCGTGAATATGAATATTATCGTTCAATGCACCTTGCTCTTGATATGTCAAGAGGCAAACCTAGTTCTGACAGTATGGATGTTAGCCAACAAATGTTTGATTCGGTTGGCAACCATATCGGTTTTAAAAATACGGATGGTATTGATTGCCGTAACTACGGTGGTCTTGATGGTCTTAAAGAACTTAAAAAACTTTTTGCCGAAATATTGGAGCTTAGCCCCGAACAAATTATCGTTGGTGGCAACTCATCCCTTAATATGATGTTTGATACCGTAGCTCAGGCTATGACCCACGGTTTGGGTGGCGAACCCTGGTGCAAACAAGAAGGAATCAAATTCCTTTGCCCCGTTCCCGGTTACGATCGCCACTTTGCTATTACCGAGTATTTCGGTTTGGAACTCATCTCGGTTCCTTCAAACGAAGAAGGTCCTGATATGGATATTGTTGAAGAACTCGTTAAGGATGAAAAGGTTAAGGGTATTTGGTGTGTCCCCAAATATTCCAACCCCGAAGGCATTACCTACAGTGACAATGTTGTAAAACGTATGGCTCGTTTAAAACCTGCTGCAGGTGACTTTAGAATTTTCTGGGATAATGCTTATGTAATCCACGATTTGTATGATGAGGGTGACAAACTCTTAAACATTTACACCGAGTGTGTAAAAGCCGGCAATCCCGACCTTCCCATCATCTTCACTTCTACATCTAAAATCACCTTCCCCGGTGCAGGTGTCGCTGCCGAGGCTGCAAGTCCCAACAACGTGGCTTTATTGAAGGGTCGTATGACCTATCAAACCATCGGTCCTGACAAGTTGAATCAGTTAAGACACGCAAGAATCTTCAAAAACGCTGCCGACGTTAAGTCTCACATGCAAAAACACGCTGAGATATTACGACCCAAGTTTGAGGCTGTTTTGGAAGAATTCGACAAGCAATTAACCGGCAAAAATATTGCCCACTGGACCAAACCACGTGGTGGTTACTTTATCAGCCTTTATGTAACTAAAGGTTGCGCTAAAAGGGTTGAAGAACTTTGCGCCAATGCAGGTATGATTCTCACATCAGCAGGTGCTACCTATCCTTATGGCGTAGACCCCGATGATTCTAACCTTAGAATTGCCCCTTCCTTCCCAAGTGTTGAGGAAATTAAAAAGGCTTCTACCGTGCTTTGCTTAGCCGTTAGATACGCCGTTTTAGAAAAATTAATCAAGTCCCTTTAATATTGACTTAAATCAATATTTTTAGTATAATGTTTAAAAGATATTCAAAAATGGAGGATTTGCCAATGAAACTCAGAAAATCAGGCAAACTGTCGTTCTTTGTGGTTTTGATTTTGATTTTGGCTCTCACTTTTACAGCCTTCTTCGGAATTGAAAGCTATTATGGCGACACCAGAAAAATTATTTTCAAGGGTGCAGGCGACATTCGCTGGGGTATTGATATCCAAGGTGGTGTCGAAGCTGTATTCTCACCCAACAAGCAAGACATTAAGATTACAAACGAAGATATGGATGCTGCAAAAGCTATTATCGAAACCCGTCTTGTAAACGAAAACATCACCGACTACGAAGTTTACACCGATACTTCTAACCACCAAATCATCGTTCGTTTCCCCTGGGAAGCAGGCGAAAGTGATTTTGATGCTGTTGCAACAGTTGAGAAGTTGGGAACATCTGCCGTTCTTGTTTTCCGTAAAGGAACCGAAGAAACAGGCGAAATTGTACTTCAAGGTGCTGACGATGTTAAGAGTGCCTACCCTGCTATCGACCCCGAGACCAACGCTCCTATCGTAGGTCTTGAACTCACAAAGCAAGGCACATCAAAATTCGCAAGTGCTACAAGTTCAATGACCGGACAACAAATTTCTATTTGGCTTTCTACCACAACTTCCGAAGTTGATGAAAAAGGAAACCCCGTTGTTGAGAACATTTTACTTTCAGCTCCCACCGTTAACGAGCCCATCACCAACGGTCAATGCACCATCTCCGGTAGTGATATGACCGCTGATTACGTTAAAGAGTTATCCGAGCAAATCAACAGTGGTAAACTTCCCTTTGCTTTAACCGTTGATGACAGCAAACTTCAAATCATCTCTCCCACACTTGGTTCTGATGCTTTAAGAGTTATGCTTATTGCCGGTTCTATTGCTTTCGGTCTCGTTTGCTTACTTATGATTTTACGTTACCGTTTAAACGGCTTTGTTGCTACTTTCGCCCTTTTAGGTCAACTCGCAGGTTCCATCGCTTGTATTTCCGGTTACTTTGAATCTGCTAACAGTTTCACCCTTACCGTTCCGGGTATTGCAGGTATCATCCTTTCGGTCGGCGTTGGTGTTGACTGTAACGTTATTGCTGCTGAGCGTATTCGTGATGAGTTCGCAAAAGGCAAAACGATTGATGGTTCTATCGAAAGTGGATACAAAAACGCTCTCAGCGCTATTATCGACGGTAACGTTACCATCGTAATCGTATCTCTCGTACTTATGGGTGCCTTCGGCAGTCCTGACGGTATTATGGCAAAGATTATGTCCCCCATCATGTCTCTCTTAGGTTCTGCAATTACAGGTTCCATTTACTCCTTCGGTTACACCCTACTTGTAGGTACCATCTTCAACCTTGTAATGGGTGTTGTTGCCTCCAAGATAATGCTTAAGAGCATTTCCAAATTCAAGGTTTTCAGAAATCCTTGGTTCTACGGAGGTAAGAAAAATGCGTAAATTTAACATTGATTTTAACAAAGCATTTAAATTTGTTATTATTGCTTATGCAATTATCTTTATTGCCGGAGCAGTTACCAGTTTCTTTGGCATAAACCTTGACATCAACTTCTCAGGTGGTGCTAAGGTAGCCTATTCTTACAAAGGCGACATTTCGGTTGAGAAAATCGAAAAGGTTGCCAAGAAAGCCCTTGACGCTAAGTTCTCCGTTTCTAAGAGCACTGCCTTAGCAGGTGATACCGAAACATTTGAAATTGCTCTCTCGGGCAAGAACGCTCTTTCGGCTGACAAACAAGAAGCTTTAACCGCTGCCCTTGAAAAAGAATTCAAGGACAACAAGATTAATCTTTACAATTCCAACTCGGTTAGCCCCACAATTGCAGGTACATTCTTTGCAAAAAGTATCGTAGCCGTTGCAATTACTGCCCTTTTGGTTATTGCTTATGTTGGCATTCGTTTTAGAAAAATCGGTGGTATATCTGCTGCTTTAACAGCCCTTGTCGCTTTGGTATTTGACGTTCTTGTAACCTTCTTCGTTTGCGTTATTTTTAGACTTCAAATTGACACTAACTACATCGCTGTTGTTCTCACAATCTTGGGTTACTCTCTTAACGACACCATCGTTATTTACGACCGTGTTCGTGAAAACAAGAAACTTAATCCTTCAATGGAAATCGGCGACCTTGTTAGTATGAGTATTAACCAAACCATGATTAGAAACATTGTAACAACCGTTACAACCGTTTTAGCTGTTCTTACCATCGTTGTGGTTTCCGAAATCTACGGTCTTACCACCCTTCGTACATTTGCTATTCCTATGGCTTTTGGCTTGGTTTCCGGTGCTGTTACATCCTTGTTTGTTGCAGGTCCTTTGTGGGTTATCTGGAAAAACAGAAAAGTGAAAAAAGCATAAAAATAAAGGCTGTCTTTCGACAGCCTTTTCTTTTCGTATAAAATAGCATAATATGTGTGCGATTGCGAGGATTAGCATCATCGTTATTAACTTGAAAATTTATTTTTAACATTGTCGCTCATGCCGCGACAGACATGCCATTTCTTATGTGGCGAAAAGAAATGGCAGAAAGATTCGCCATTAAGGGGAAATTTCGATTTCCCCCTTGGGCGCCAGTTTAAAATATAAATTAAAAAGCCGACAAAAAAATAAAGTTTTAAATTTGTCGGCAGATTGTAGTATATGTTACAAGATATATTCTCTGTCGCCCTAACCCCCTTAAACGACAAGGGCTTTGCCCTTGACCCAACTAAGATTAGAACCAACTTTTTTAAAGTATGAAAAAGCTCCCTTTAAAGGGAGCTTTTAAATTATGCGACAACTTCAGCGATATCAAATAACTTCTTGGGTAATTCTTCCTTGTCAGCTGAAACGGTGAATAAGAATTCAACGTCTTCAATCTTAGCTAATCTCTCGAAGAAAGCAACCAATTCGTCATAGTTGCGAGTACCGATGCGGAGTGTTGCATCGCCAAAAATGTGGGTTACATCGTTGTTGCCGGATTTAATACCTGCTAACATACCGTAATACTCACCGTAACCGGAAATACCAAATGTATCAGAATCTATTAAACGAGCTTTATGTGTAACTGAGTAGGTTAATGTGTCGCCCTTTTCAATACATACAACGTTGCCTAAACTTTCAGCAGTTGCAGCATTAACTAAGTCTACCAATTTTTTTGTTTTGCCCGAACCTTTTTTTCCAATGATGATTTTAATCATTTAAAATCAACTCCTTAATATATTTTTCTGCCACAAGGGCAGTAGTTTCTTTATTTGCCCAATCTCTTTTCCAAAGCAGCTTTTTCAGCCTCGAAACCGGGTTTGCCCAAAAGTGCAAACATATTCTTCTTGTAGCTTTCAACACCGGGTTGGTCGAAGGGATTAACACCCAACATATAACCGGAAATTGCACAAGCCTTTTCAAAGAAGTAAATGAGTTCGCCCAAGTTTTCCTCATCGGGCTTATCAACATTAATGATAAGGTTAGGAACCCCACCGTCGGTGTGAGCCAAAACAGTACCTTCAAAAGCCTTAGAGTTAACAAAACTTAAATTCTTGCCTGCCAAGAAGTTAAGACCGTCACCATTGTTTTCCTCAGCTTCGATTACAACGTCCTTGTCGCTCTCGCCAAAGGTCACAACAGTTTCAAACATTACACGGCTACCATCCTGAACGAACTGACCCATAGAGTGAAGGTCGGTTGAGAAGGTAACAGCTGCAGGGAAAAGACCCTTGTTGTCCTTACCTTCGCTCTCGCCGAAGAGTTGCTTGAACCACTCAGCCATCATGGTGAAACGAGGCTCGTAAGAAACGAGTAACTCGATAGCCTTACCCTTACGGTAGAAAGCATTTCTTAAAGCAGCATATGTGTAGCAGGGGTTTTCAGCAATGTTGGGGTTATTGAATTTCTCCATACCAACTCTTGCGCCTGCCATAAGTTTATCAATATCAGCACCTGCAGCAGCGATGGGGAGAAGGCCAACAGCAGTTAAAACTGAGAAACGACCGCCAACATCATCGGGAACTACGAAGCACTCATAACCCTTTTCATCAGCCAAAGCCTTCAAGGTTCCTCTTGCCTTGTCGGTGGTGCAGTAAATACGTTTTGCAGCCTCTTCCTCGCCATAACGCTCTTCTAAGAGTTTACGGAAAACTCTGAATGCAATAGCAGGTTCGGTTGTGGTACCTGATTTAGAAATGATGTTAACCGATACTCTCTTGCCTTCGCAAAGAGCCAAAACATCAGCCAAATCGGAACCGGAAATGCTGTTACCTGTGAAATAAATCTCAGGAGCATCTTTTCTTAAATTATTAAAGTAAGGTCCTTTTAAGAATTCGATAGCAGCACGAGCGCCTAAGTAAGAACCACCAATACCGATAACGATAAGAACATCGGTGTCGTTCTTAATTTTTTCGGCAGCTTTCTTAATACGGTCGAACTCTTCTTTATCATAATCCTCGGGCAAGTTAACCCAACCAAGGAAATCGTTTCCGAGACCTGACTTATTATTAACTGTTTCGTGTGCGGCTAAGATTTGAGACTTTAAGCCTTCAATATCATTTTCTCTGATAAAGTCTGCCGCAAAGGACTGATTAAAACTAATGGACATTTATATCTCCTCACCTTTCTTTGTCTCTATTTTACAATAAACTCCTACATTTTTCAAGGGGGAATCATATAAATTCACTAAAAGTTTTCATATTTTAAACAAACCATTTAAAATATATTTAAAGCTTAAGGGAAAATTACGTTTTTTAAGGTTGTCGGTGGCCGTTATGGGGATTTGACCAATGTTTTCTTCCCCACTGTAAATATCAATATATCCCACAACCTGACCCTTTTTTACCGGTGCTGTGATTTCTTTTTCCCAGTTTACAGTTTGTTTAATATCCCCCTTCTTTGCCTTTTCGCAAAGAAAACTAACACTTCCCTTAGCCTCAATCCCAACGCTATCGGTCTCACCCTTTAAAACCGAAACAGTTTTCTCCTTTAAATCGGCCTTTATTTCCTCGAAACTATAGTTTGAAAAGCCATAATTCAAAAGTTTTTTCGCTCCCTCAAATCGGTCTTGGCTGGTATTGCCTGCCAAAACCACTGCCACAAGTGAAAGTCCCTGTCTTTGGGCTGTTGCTGAAAGGCAATACTTGGCAACCGAAGTTGTTCCCGTTTTAAGACCCGTGGTGCCTTCGTAAAACCTAACCAATTTATTGGTGTTTACAAGTTCGCTTTCCCCATTTCGCAAACTATCCATCCAAACGGTGGAGTAATCTTTTATCAGTTCGTGTTTAATCAGTTCGCCCGACATTATAGCAACATCATTAGCAGTAGTTAAATGACCATCAGCATCAAGGCCTGTGCAATTTTTAAAGGTAGTAGAGTTCATTCCCAGTTCGGCAGCCCTTTGGTTCATAAGAGAAACAAAACCTTCTTCGCTTCCTGCTACCAACTCACCCAAAGCCACACAAGCATCATTGGCCGAAGCGATTACTGTGGCTTTTAGCAGGTCATCCACCGTCATCGCTTCTCCCGGTTCCAACCAAATTTGACTTCCACCCATACTACAAGCGTGTTCACTGGCAGTAACCACTGTATCCAAATCGAATTCCTTTCGGTCCAAAGCCTCCATAACAAGCAAAAGGGACATAACCTTAGTAATGGAAGCAGGGGGCAATTTTTCATCCCCATTTTGCTCGTAAAGCACCTTTCCGGTGTAAGGCTCCAAAAGAACTGCCGATTTTGCATTAATCTCCAAGACAGTACCCACTGCAGCCGTTTCGACCACATCGCTTAAAGGAATATCTATATCCCCGATATCGCACTCACTGGCAATTCTGGTTTCGGCCTTGCAAACCACCGACCCCACCAACATAAATAACATTAAAAAAACAGCTAATAATCTTCGCATATACACTCCTCCAAACATTCTATTTAAGTGTATGCTTAGACGTTAAATAATTAGACCCCTTGAAATCAGACTTGAAATTTGTTATATTAGTTGTGTCAGAAAACTTAAGGAGTGCTAAAATGAGAATTTTAATTATACGCCACGCTGAGCCCTACTATCCTACCGACTCTTTAACCGAAAAAGGCTTTAGGGAAGCTGAAATGTTATCCCAAAAATTAAAGGATGAGGGCATAACCGATATTTATGTTTCTCCCCTCGGCCGTGCACAACTTACTGCTAAACCCACTGTGGAGAAAACCGGTATTGACCCAATCACCCTTGAGTGGCTTAAAGAATTCCCCCACACCATGAACTGGACTTATGATACGGATTTTTACAAACAAACCCGTTCTCCTTGGAATATGCCTCCCGAACTTTGGACAAGTGACCCCAACATTTTCAGTAACGAAAACTGGCAAAATTCCACCCTTCTCACCGACTCGGGAGTTAAGGAACATTACGAAAAAGTTTGCAAGGAATTCGACCTACTTATGGCGAAACACGGTCTTATCCGAGACGGAGAACAATGGGTAATCGGCGAAAATTACAACCCCGATGCCACCATTGCTCTATTTTGCCACTTTGCATTAGGTACATCCCTTATCGCCCGTTCACTTAATATGCCTTTAGTTCCCATTTGGAATACAATTTTCCTTCCAACCTCGTCGGTTACCACCCTTTATATGGAACACCATATTTTGGACCGACCCATCGTTCACGGAATTTTTTGCGGAATTGGTGATACATCCCACCTTTACGCCGAAGGCGAGCCTATCAGTTCTTCGGGACTTCACCGTAGGGACAAATAAATTATACATACAAAAAACACGGCAGTTTATAATTACTGCCGTGTTTTTTTATTTTCTAAGTCCTTTTGGATAATGATTTTTAGCTCTGCCGTTTACCACCTTGGCGCCACCCAAAGCAACGCCATCAACCAAAACTGCTGCCCAACCGTTTTCACAGTCTACATCAATTTCTTCCCCGTGCAAATACTTGGAGAGGTTTTCATCATCAGCCGAAAAGTTTATTTGCCTTTTAAACTTATTACCCAACGAAGTAAAAAACTGATGATGAGGCAAAATTCGGTTTTTCCTAATTTCGCCAATGGTTATGCCAACGCAAAAAGCCTGACCGTCCTTAATGGGCAATTTATTATTGTAATAAACGGGATTTCCGTTGTACTCGCAAATATAATCCTTATTATATTCGGTCAAAGTGTCATCCAAAAACTCGGTAACGGTCTCTAAGGCTTTAAAAGCCGAACCCTTAACAACGCCACTCTCAAACCTATCTCCCTTATGGTGAAGCACAGCCATAAACTGACCCTCACCCTTTGCCTTGTGGGGATAAAATCTACGGGTAAAATGGATATTTTCACAACTGCAACCCTCGAAAGAAATGCCGTCGCTTGTGTATTCCTTAACCTTATCCAAAACGGGAAGGATTTCAAAATCGGGATGCCTGTTCAAAAAGGCATCCACTGCCATTTCGTTTTCCTCTAAAGAAAAGGTGCAGGTGGCGTATACAATATAACCACCGCTCTTTAAGGCTTTGGTTGCATTATCTAATATCTCAGCCTGTCGCTTGGCACACATTTCCACATTGCTTTGGGACCACTCATCAATGGCAACCTCTTCCTTGCGGAACATTCCCTCACCCGAGCAAGGGGCATCCACCATAATTAAATCAAAACAGTTTTGGAAAATCGAGGTAAGTTTTCCTGTGTCCATACAGGTTGTAACAGTGTTATGTAAACCTAATCTTTCAATATTTCCCGTTAAAATCTTGCAGCGAGAAGGGATAATTTCGTTAGAAACCAAAACACCATTTTCACCCAATTTATTTTTAAGTTGGGTGCTTTTGCCACCGGGTGCAGCGCACATATCCAAAACGCACCAGTCATCCTCGATTTCAAGGCACTCGGCCGGCGCCATTGCGGCAGGTTCTTGAACATAAATCAGTCCTGCATGGTGATAAGGATGGTTTCCCACCTTTTCATACTCAAGGTAGAATCCATTATTTACATAAGGTATTCGGGTTTTCGAAAAAACATTAAAATTTTCAAAATCTTGGAGGCTTATTTTATCGGTATTAACCCTAAAAGCCTTGACGGGTGGATTTCCCAGTTCCTTTTTATAGTCCTCAAAATCTTCACCCAATAAAGTTTTCATTCTTTCTTCAAATTGGAGGGGTAGTTGTTTCATTTTATTTTCCTTCAACCATTTCAATCTCTAGCATACACATCGAAACGGCAGTCATAGCAGCTGTTTCAGTGCGCAAAATTCGTTTTCCAAGGGAAATTGTCTTGGCACCGATTTCCAAGGTTTTTTCAATTTCCTTTTTATCAAATCCACCTTCGGGCCCAATAAAAATTCCCACAGTTTTAACATTTGGTAATTCTTTTAAAGCCTCTATTGTGGCTGTCATACCCTCTTTGTTTTCGTAAGGCACCAAATTTAAATCCAAGGTTTTGGCAAATTCCAAAGCCTTCGCAAATGAAGAAACCTCCAAAACTTCAGGAATAATATTTCGTTTGCTTTGCTTGGCCGCACTCTCTGAAATTGCCTGCCAACGGGTTTGTTTTTGTTTTGCTTTCTTATCATCCAATTTAACAACACAGTGGCTCATTTGCACAGGGACAATGCCATAAACACCCAGTTCCACGCACTTTTGGATTATATATTCCATCTTGTCCGATTTAGGTAAACCTTGGAACAAATAAATCTTCACCGGAAGTTCGGTATCCATATAATTTTCTTCTACAATATCCAAAATTACTGCATCATCAAAAAAGCCTGCAATACGACACAAATCGCTTTGACCTGCCAAACTCACAAGACAGGTATCCCCTGCCTCCATTCTCAAAACGTTTTTGATGTGATTATAATCACTTCCGTCAATTATATATCTATTATTTTGCTTTTGGGTTTCACTTGCAAAAAAGTTAAACATAAAACCACAACCCTATCCAAATTTCAAATTAATTATACCAACAAACCAATATATTTACAAGGGTCAGTAAACCGACAACCGAAATTTATATACATCGCAATTACAAGTTGCCTTATTTTGAAAAATATTTTTAAAAATGTAAACCAAAATTTGCAAAAATATCTTTTCTTTTTTGATTTTATATGTTATACTGTAAATGGAAGTTTACAAAGGAGGTTCCCAAATGCAATACATTGTAAACGGAAGTATCATTTTAAAGGATAAAATACTTGAAAACCACGCAATAGGGTTCGAAAATAAAATTTTAGAAATAATCCCTATGGAAAAAGTCGACTCCGAAGCCGAAATAATTGATGCCGAGGGTGGATATATCTCTCCCGGTCTTGTGGATATTCATATTCACGGTTATTTGGGCGAAGATGTATCTGATGGCAGTGCCGAAGGCATAAAGAAAATGGCAAACGGAATTATGAAAAACGGCGTTACCTCCTGGTGCCCCACAACCATGACCGTCAGTATGGAAGAAATTAACACTGCACTTAATACTGTTCGTTCTTTAAAGAATGAAAGCAAAGATTGGTGTGGCGCCGAAATTTTGGGTGTTAACCTTGAAGGACCATTTATCAACCCCAAGAAAAAGGGTGCTCAGTCCGAAGCCCACATAAAACCACTTGACCCACAGTTTGTAATAGAAAACTCGGATATCATTTCCCTTGCAACTGTCGCTCCCGAAATGACAGGTGCCTTAGACGGTATTAAGGAAATTTGCAAAAACTGTGATGTTAAGGTTTCTATAGGTCATACCGATGCCACCTTTGAAGAAACCTTGGCAGGTATTGATGCAGGGGCCACCCACATAACCCATCTTTTTAATGCCCAAACACCTTTGCATCATCGCAATCCCGGTGTTGTCGGTACAGCCTTACAAAAGGATGTTTACACCGAACTTATTTGCGACACCTTCCACGTGCATAAAGGTATGTTTGAGTTTGTTGCTAAAGCTAAGGGCGACAAACTGGTTCTAATTACCGACTGTACCCGTGCAGGTGGTATGCCCGACGGTGAATATACCCTTGGAGGGCAAAAGATTATCGTAAACGGAATTGAGTGTCTTTTAGAAGATGGCACTATTGCAGGAAGCGTTTTAAAACTAAACGAAGCCGTTATAAACGTTTGTGCAAATACCAAACTCCCTATTTGGGAAGTCGTGGCTTGTGCCAGTCTTAACCCTGCAAAAGCCATTGGCGTAGAAACCCAAAAAGGGTCACTCGAAATCGGTAAAGATGCTGATATTATCATTATGGATAAAGATTTCAATATTCAAAAAACAATTATAGGAGGCAAGGTTAAATATGAAGCCTAAATTTGAAGCAAAATTAGATAAAGGTTTTCAGCCTTTGGTATTGGTGTTTAATGATTTCATTAAAAGAGCCAAAGAAGCAAACGGAGAAAAATTAGTAATTGGAATTGAGCGCAATAGTGGATTTGTCTCCACCTTCCCAATGACAGTTTTTCCCAATGGCACAGGACACGATGAAGAAAATCTTGCACTTGTTGAGCGTATTGTTAAAACTTTGTTATGGGTTAAAGGTGGTTATAAAATAATCATCGCCGGTTCCAAACTTATTTTCGAAGGTATTTCCAAGATTTACTCTTTGGATGGCGCTCGTGCTTTTGACAATAAATTTATGGCAAGAGTATATGAAAAGCCTTTTGAATGTGTGTGGAAACCCATTGAAGAAGCCCCCGAAACACAGGAATCGGCCACCCCTATCGGTCGCCATTTAGATGGATGCCGTATCGGTTTTGATGCCGGTGGTTCCGACCGTAAGGTTAGCGCCGTTATAAACGGCGAGAGCGTTTATTCAGAAGAGGTTGTTTGGTTTCCCAAGCTCAATGCCGATCCCCAGTATCAATATGACGGCATTTTATCAGCAATGAAATCGGCTGCCGAGCATTTACCGAGAGTGGACGCCATCGGTGTTTCTTCGGCAGGCATTTATGTCGATAACCGTATTATGGTAGCTTCCCTCTTCCTCAAGGTTTCGGATGAAGACTTTGAAAAACGCGTTAAGAATATGTATATCGACATTGCCAAGGAATTTGGCGAAAATGTTCCCCTTGAGGTTGCAAACGATGGTGATGTTACTGCTTTGGCAGGTGCTATGAACCTTAATGACAACTCGGTTTTAGGCATTGCAATGGGCACCAGCGAAGCAGGAGGATATGTTGACCCATCAGGCAACATCACAGGTTGGCTTAACGAGTTAGCATTTGCTCCTGTGGATTTTTCCAAGGATGCAATGATAGATGAGTGGTCGGGCGACATTGGTTGTGGCGTTAAGTATTTCTCCCAAGACAGCGTTATCAAATTAGCCCCTGCAGCAGGTATTGAACTTGACGAAAGCTTGTCCCCTGCCGAAAAATTAAAGGTTGTGCAAGGTCTTATGGAACAAAAAGACCCTCGTGCAGTTGCAATTTATGATACCATTGGTGTTTATTTTGGTTATGCAATCGCTTATTACAGCCTTTTCTACGATATCAAACATGTTCTAATTATGGGTCGTGTAACATCAGGCGAAGGTGGAGTTATTATTCTTGACCGTGCAAATGAGGTGCTCAAAAACGAGTTCCCCGAACTGGCAAGTAAATGCGAACTTCACATCCCCGACGAATCAAGCCGCCGTGTGGGTCAATCCATTGCTGCCGCAAGTTTACCCGAAATTAAATAAAAAAAATAAAACCGAGCAGGGTCAAAGCCCTGTTCGGTTTTTATGTTATTTATTCTACACAAGGGGTAATAATCGGTTTGCCGTCTTTACCTATCAAAACAGTCAAACCTCCTGCATATCCACTTTGGCGATACAAGTAATTAACTCCTGTTTCTTTATCAACCCAAATTTCCATTGCGCCCATATTTTGTTTGTAAACCTTTTTAAATCTATCATTTTTAGCCATAAAACAACCTCCTTGTTTTCTTCGCATATAAATTATATCATATAGATCACATAATTTCTACCATTTTAAAAAAATCGGTGTAAAGTCATATGACTTTACACCGATAATTTTTATGCCTTATTTCTCAGTTTTTTAACAACAAAGAATATGCCAACACCTATGCCTGCAGCCAACAAAACACCAACCACTATCAAAACAATTATTGTTGTTTTATTGGGAGACTTTTCACCCTTTGAAGAGCCTTCCACACCATCCTCATCTTCAGGAGTGATACCCTCCATCCAGTCGGTTTCCTCATTTTCAGGTTCTAAAGAAACATCTTCTTCATTCTCTTCTTCAAACTCCGACGAAACTTCATCTACTGTTTCGTTTGCAAGTTTTGATGAAACCTCTTCTTTTTTATTTTCGGTCTTTGATGAAGCAGCTTCTTCTTTATTGGATTTCGACGAAGTTGCCGTTTCTTTTTTGGGTTTTGATGAACTTGCTTCTGTTTTATTGTTTTTAGACTTAGATGAAGTTGCTTCCTCTTTTTTGTTTGTGGTCTTAGATGAAACATCCTCTTCTCCATCTTTAAGTGCAGGAATTACTACCGTTTCCTCAACACGGCCACAAAGAGAACATGTAACCTCGCCCAAACCTTCTTCATCATCGGTAGGTTCAGTAATAACAATGGTTTCAAACTTGTGTTTAAAATCGCTATCGAAATCTACCACCGTATCGGTCTCTTTACAACCTTCATAGATGCACTTGGCTGTTTTAGTAGCCATATTATAGCAGTCGGCATTATTATCGCTAACATAATTTTCAAATTTGTGACCTTTAGCACCATATTTTAACACACTGGTTCCTGTTTCGCCACAACGAGCACATTTACCTTCCATGGTAGCTCCTGCTACGCAGGTCGCAGGTTTAATTACTTTACCATTTTTAAGGTCGTGACCTTGTGTGGTACAAACCGATAAAAGAGCCTCTTTTGTTGGAACTTGTGGACCTGTATAATTACCAAAGGTGTTATACATATAATTCCAAGTTACAACTTCGACTTTATCTTTGCCTTTTTGTTCGATATACTCTAAAAGTTGATCCATATCCGATTTGGAAAATTCGCTAAAATCATGTGCCCAAAATGTATACCAGCCCTTAGTTTTAATAGCATTATCAACCTTTGACTTTGCTGTTGATAAATCCATATTAGCTAACCAGTTACGGTCTAAATCATATTGAGCCGAAACACCATAAGCGTTGGAATATTTATAATACTTACGAGAAATAGTCTCAATCAATTCATAGTTCGCAGTGCTTTCACCACCACCGTTACCGGCCTCAATGATACCATTGATGTTAAAACCTAATCCTGTTAAAACTCTATATGAATCTCCAAGTTGTCTTTCTATAAAGTTCAGATTACTGGTTTCACTGGTTATTGCATTATGACTATATGTATGAGAAAGAATTTCGCCACCTGCATTTTGTACCTTTGTGAACAAATCAATAGCATCTTCATTATCCATAACATCAGTAGCAACAATATTACAGCACATGGGCATTTCGTATCTTTTAAACAATTTAAAGCATTCTTCACTAAAAGGCATACGTCCATCGTCGAAAAGGAAACTTATATACGCCTTATCGAGCGGTTTCATAGAAAAATCATTTTGCGCTGCTGCTTGAGAAGGAACAGCAAATATAGTGCCGAAGATAACAATAATTGAAACTGCCAAACCGAAGATTTTACAAAGTCGTTTATTCATAATTTTCTCCCCCAAAAAAAGAAAAATCTTACTAATATAAATTTACACTAATCCAAAATAATTGTCAAGTTTTTGATACGATGCAAAAAAGAAAAATCCCAACGAAACAAAAGTCTCGTTGGGATTTTTGGTGGGAGTGACAGGGTGCGGGTGTCCAGTGGACACCTCTGTGCAAAGCACAGAAGCACCGACCGAGGCGGCAGCCGAGACCTTGAACCTGCGGCTACCTCTTGCGGTATCCCGAAAGTTGCTATCCACTTGGGGCGTGGGCAACTTTCGACCGCGGCGCCATTTCGAACTCGCTGCATCTCACACCGTGAGCGCTCGTCCGCAATGCCTGACCCCCGCTGGGTGTCAATCGGCCGCAAATTTAATTTCTGCAATTCAAATTAAAAAGCAGTTCCAACCTTACGGTCGAAACTGCTTTTTGGTCCGAGTGACAGGACTTGAACCTGCGGCCTCTTGACCCCCAGTCAAGCGCGCTACCAGCTGCGCCACACCCGGATATTTATATTTAATTGTGCTTTTTGCAAAAACTTACAAATTCAATTTGCCCGCGCGCTACGCTTACTCTTGAAACATAGTCGCACTACTCACTGCCGTTCGTAGTACTCCTTGTTTCGGCGCCTTTGAGTTTCTCCCTGTTTCTGCCACAGGCAGCGGTCGAACTCGAACTACCAGCTGCGCCACACCCGGATATTTAAGCTATGTACTTTAAAGCACAAATACTATTATACCAATAATATTAAATTTGTCAACAAAAAAAATTAAGGGGTCGAGATTTTTTTCAACCCCTTAACCGTTTTCTCTTATATTAGTCAGCGAATCCAGACTCTACGAGAGCAACAAGGCCGTCAAGAGCTTCTTTCTCATCGGTACCATCAACAATAATCTTAATTGTGGTGCCACCAACAATGCCAAGAGATAAAACGCCCAATAAACTTTTAGCGTTAACCTTTCTATCTTCCTTTTCTACCCAAATAGAAGACTTGAACTCGTTAGCCTTTTGAATAAAGAAGGTAGCAGGGCGAGCATGAAGACCTACTTGATTTTGGATTACAACATCTTTAACACACATTGAAATTTCTCCTAACATTAAATAATGTAAACGGCGTACCGTGTTTTGTCAAATTACAACATTATTATACCACATATAATTCCATAGTCAATTATTTGTGAATAAGTTCTAATAATTTTCCAACAAAGCGTTATTTTTACCTTCGGAATTTATGCAAAATCACAAGGTTATATTTCGATTCCGTTCTTCTTTAACAGTTTTTTGTCCTTTTCGCTAAGCATTTCGGCTGTTAGCATATCGGGACGCTTGTTTATTGTGAGCAAAATCGACTGAATCTTGCGCCAATCGGCAATTTTAGCATGGTTTCCCGAAAGTAAAACCTCGGGCACTTCTCTCTCATTCCAAACAGCCGGTTTAGTATATTGTGGGTATTCCAAAAGCCCTGAAAAATGGCTTTCCTCCTCAAAACACAAATCATCCGACAAAACACCCGGCAACATTCGGCAAACTGCATCGGCAATAGTCAAGGCAGGAAGTTCTCCACCTGTTAAAACATAGTCACCCAAAGAGAGCTCCTCATCCACGATTTCATCTATTACCCTTTGGTCGATGCCTTCATAATGGCCACAAAGGAGAACGATTCTATCTTTTTTGGAAAGTTCCACAGCCTTTTTTTGAGTAAAGGTTTCGCCCTTTGGGGACATATAAATCAAGTGGGGTTTCTCCTCCCCTTCGGCATATAAACTTTTGTAACAGTCGTAAATCGGTTGGGCTGACATTACCATACCCATTCCGCCACCATAAGGTGTGTCATCAACCTTATTATGCTTATTCCCCGAGAAATCCCTAATATTCGTGCAAACAATTTCCACCTTGCCCGAACGCTGCGCTCTACCGATTATGCTCTCATCCATAACCCTTTGGCACATTTCAGGAAAAAGGGTTAAAATATCAATCCTCATTATCAAAAATCCCCTTTAAAGGTCGGATAACAACCTTGCTTTCCTCAACGTTAACGTCCACGATAACATCGGCAATAGCAGGAACTAAATATTCCTTGCCATCTTTTACTATGTGCCAAACATCATTGGCACCGGTTTCACTTACATCGGTAAGCTCACCCAAAACCTCGCCACTATCAGCATCCAAAACAGTGGAATTTAAAATGTCGCTTATGAAGTAACGACCCTCGGGCAACTTAACATCCTTGCGATTAATGAAAATCACCTTGCCTCTAAGTCGCTCGGCTTCCTCAATGGAGTTTACACCATCGACGGTCATAAGCACCACATTGCCGTGAGGTTTGGCGCTTAAAATTTTCAATTTATTCTTACCCTCGTCATCGGTATATACAAACTTAAATCCGGTTAAAAATTCACTATTATCACACCAAGGTTGAACTCTAACCATACCCCTGACACCGTGGGTTCCGACAATTTTTCCTGTTTCAAGAAACTTCTTAATCATAATATCTCCCAAAATCATTATTATACCAAAATGATACCATAAAATAAGATTATTTTCAACAAAAAAAGAACTGCCCGAAGGCAGTTCTTAAAAATTTATTAGTTGGTGATTGTAAGCTCAGTGTCCTTATCGAACAAGTGAATCTTTTCAGGTTCAAGAGCGATTGTGATATGGTCAGCAGGCTTAGCAGTGTTGGTAGGAGCAACACGAGCGTTGATGGATTGACCTTCGCAGTTCATGTAAAGGTAGGTTTCAGCACCCATAAGCTCGGTAACTTCAACGTTAGCCTCAACAACACCAGCGGGGAATGCAGCAACAAGGTCTTCCTCGTTGTGAACATCCTCAGGACGGATACCCATAATAATTTCCTTGCCAACATAAGCGTCAAGGCAGTTGTCCTTATTCTTAGAAGCAGGAAGCTTAATCTTGAATTTAACACCTGCGCGAGTTTTGGTATCTTCAGAACCGAACTCAACGAAGTAGTCGTTGCCTTCTTTAAGAAGAACAGCTTCGATGAAGTTCATTTGAGGAGAACCGATGAATCCAGCAACGAAGAGGTTGCAAGGACGCATATAAAGGTTTTGAGGAGTATCAACTTGTTGTACAAGACCACTCTTCATAACAACGATACGAGTACCCATGGTCATAGCCTCGGTCTGGTCGTGTGTTACGTAGATGAAGGTTGTACCTAAACGTTGATGTAATTTAGAAATCTCGGTACGCATTTGTGCACGGAGCTTAGCGTCCAAGTTAGAAAGAGGCTCGTCAAGTAAGAATACCTTAGGTTCACGAACGATAGCACGACCCAAAGCAACACGTTGACGCTGACCACCGGACAAAGCCTTAGGTTTACGCTCTAAAAGATGCTCAATGTCAAGAATACGAGCAGCTTCTTCAACGCGACGTCTGATCTCATCCTTAGGAGTCTTACGAAGTTTCAAACCAAAAGCCATATTATCAAATACGGTCATGTGGGGATAAAGAGCATAGTTTTGGAAAACCATTGCGATATCTCTATCCTTAGGAGCTACATCGTTAACAAGACGATCGCCGATGTAAACTTCACCGTCAGAAATTTCTTCAAGACCGGCTACCATACGAAGTGTTGTAGACTTACCGCAACCTGAAGGACCAACGAGAATGATAAACTCTTTGTCTTTGATTTCGAGATTAAAGTCCGAAACAGCGGTAACGCCGCCGGGGTATCTCTTGTAAACATTGCGAAGTGATAAACTTGCCATAGAATTACCCTCCTGAGGTATTATTTTTCAATAGTATTATAACAAATGCAATTTTAAATTGCTATGCAAAATTTTAACAATGATAACTATCCTTTTTTGTAGATGTTGACTGCTGTACTTAAAACAACAAAGAAAATTGTAAAAAAATAGGTAAAATTGCACAAAAGAATATAGGCTAAAAGTCATTATTTCCTATTTAAGCACACTTTCCAGTTCTTTTTCGGTTAATTCTCGGCATTCGCCTTCTCTCAAATCGTCAGGCAAAGAAAACCCACCCACCTTAAGGCGTTTAAGTTCCACAACACCCAAATCAAGAACACCAAACATACGCTTTATTTGATGGTATTTGCCTTCCCTTATTTCCACTAAGGCTTGCTTTTCTCCCTCTGTTTCAAGTTTGGCAGGAAGGCACTTTGTACCATCAGCCAGGACAATTCCCTTTGAGAATTCTTCCGAAGCGTTATCAGGTATTGGTCCATCTAAAATCACCCTGTAAACCTTTTTAATATCGCTTTTAGGAGAAATCACCTTGTGTGAAAACTGACCATCATCGGTTATAAGTAAAAGACCCGTTGTGTCCTTATCAAGTCTTCCCACAGGGGATAAATTTTGCCTTGCCAAATGTTTTGGCACCAAGTCCACAACCGTTTCTCTGTTTTTATCGGTAGAAGCCGAAAGCACACCTTTGGGTTTGTTCAAAACCAAATAAATAAACTCTTTAAAGGTTATGGCTTGTCCCTTATAAACTATTGTACTTTTAGTAGGTGAAAAGGATTTGGAAGGGTCTCGAACAACCCCGCCATCAACCTCAACAAATCCCCTTCTGATATGGGTTCTTGCATCATTTCTCGAAATATTTAACTGTGATGCTATTATTTTATCAAGTCTTTGTAAATTCATACATTAATACTTTCTGATTTCTGTCATTTTTCCGCCGATTTTAGTTTCGGCAATATCACCGCCGATTATTTGGCCATCATAAATTATCAGGGTTAATATCTTTCCCGAAGCAGTCAAAGGATAACTGTAAACCGTTACCTTTTTACCCTTATAACTCGAAAGGTCAAATCCTCCTTGATTTTGCAGTTTATTATACTCTTTGTAAACATCGCTAAAACTTTCGGGGATTACCGTTTCCTTAAAGGTATAATCTTCCTCGTTAACATCCACCTTTAAATACCTGATATATTCCATCCTCTTTGCATGGGTCGAGCCATCAATGGCCGAAACGCGCAAGGAGGAAGTCCAAACAAATCCTGCAAAAATAAACAAGACGCTACAAAATATAACGGCTAACTTTCGTTTGGTTAAGATAAAAAACAGCTTCATAAAATCCCTACCCTTAAAGTCTTAGTTAATTTTATTAAGCTGTTTTAAAAATTATTCTATTATGCAAACGGCGTGGGCACTAATTCCTTTGAGTTCACCGGTGAACCCCAGCCCTTCTTCGGTGGTTGCCTTCACATTTACAGCCGAAACTTCCACCCGGCAGTCGTTTGCAATATTCTTTATCATTTCCTCAATAAAGGGGGCCAATTTCGGTTTTTGAGCCACTATTGTAGCATCAATATTTGAGACCTTAAATCCCTTTTCTCTAATAAGCGCAACTGATTGGCGCAAAAGAACTCTGCTGTCTGCTCCCTTAAACTTAGGGTCAGTATCGGGGAAATGTTTTCCAATATCGCCTAGCGCAGCAGCTCCCAAAAGAGCATCGCTTATGGCGTGTAGCAAAACATCGGCATCCGAATGTCCCAACAGCCCCATATCGTTTGGAATTTTAACGCCACCTAAAATCAAATCTCTACCCGAGCAGAAACGGTGGACATCATAACCATGACCTATTCGCATTTTTCTTCCTCCAAAAGCGCTGTGGCTAAAGCAATATCACTGGGCGTGGTGATTTTAATGTTTTTACGGTCCCCTTCAACCGTTAAAACCTTGTGACCTGCAAACTCCATAATCGAAGTATCGTCGGTGAACAGGGATAAATCCCCTGCCTTTTCAATAGCTTTTTTATAATCGTCAACCTTCACGCCCTGTGGGGTTTGAACGGCTATTAAACTGCTACGGTCCAAGGTTTTAACAACCTGTCCCTCGCCGTCGATTTCTTTTACAGTGTCCACAACTGCAACGCCACTGGTTACGGCCGAATGACTTTCCAAACCTTTTATAACATTTTCAATAACATCAGATGTTACCAAAGGTCTTGCACCATCGTGTATAAGCACCTTTTCGCAAGTTTCGCCCACACGGGACAAACCTTTAAGCACCGATTCCTGACGGTTGGCGCCACCACAAACAATGTCGCTAAGTTTTGTTATATTATATTTTTCGGTTAGCAGTTGCATCGAAAAAATATCATCGCCACGAACAACTAAAATTATATTAGAAATTTTATCACATTGTTCAAAAGCCATCAAACTTCTTATAACAACAGGCACACCACCAATTTCGGCCAATTGTTTATTAACACCCTTCATTCGGGTAAAACTTCCGGCAGAGACCACAATTACCGGCAACCCACGGTTGTTATTTTCGGCAACCTCGTATTTTAAAGCCGTTTCGGTTTTCATAATGGCACCTCTTTAATAAAAAGAGGGGTCAAAAGACCCCTCCGTTTTTGCTTATTATTCTTCTTCCTCTTTGCAGCAATCGCAGTCGCAATCACAGTCGCAATCAAGGTCAAAATCAAATTCGAGGTCGGTACCACAGTTGGGGCAAACCATTCCTTCTTCTGCAAGCATATCTGCATCTAAATAGATAACATCGTTACAAGCGGGACACTCAATTTCATAAATCTCGTCATCCTCACAGCAATCACAGTCATCATCATCGCAGCAGTCACAGTCGCAGTCGCAGTCATCATCTTCATAGATGAAATCTTCTAAGCTGGAAAGGTCTTCGTCAACAGCGTCGATTTGCTCCATAAGCTCATCGCAACCATCTTCAATTTCACAAATTTCATCGGTAATATCGCCCAAAAGGTCGATAATAGCAGTTAAGATTTTGCTTTCTTTGGTAGCCTCGTCTAAGCCAAGGCCTTCAGCTAAACCTTTAATGTAAGCAATCTTTTCACAAATATCCATTTTAAAAATCCTCCTAAAAAGATTTATGCACGCTCCATGTACTCACCGGTACGAGTGTCGATTCTAACCATTTCGCCTTCATTGATGAATAAAGGAACACGGATTTCGGCACCGGTCTCAACGGTAGCAGGTTTGGTAGCGTTAGTAGCAGTGTTACCAGCAAAACCGGGATCGGTTTGGGTAACTTTAAGTTCTACGAATGTGGGGGGTTCAACACCAAAAACATTACCCTTGTAAGAAAGGATTTTGCAAACCATGTTTTCTTTTACAAACTTAAAGTTGTCGCCAACTTCACTTGCATTGATGGGAACCATATCGTAGGTTTCTTGATCCATGAAGTAGTAAAGGCCACCATCTTCATAAGAGTATTCCATATCTTTTCTCTCAATGAAAGCAGTGGGGAATTTAGCAGTAGGGTTGTAAGATTTTTCAATAACCGCACCGGTAATTACATTCTTAGTTTTTGTTCTAACAAAAGCAGCACCTTTACCGGGTTTAACGTGTTGGAATTCAACAACCTGAAGAACGTTGCCATCCTCTTCAAAGGTAACGCCGTTTCTGAAATCGCCTGCACTTATCATAATTCATATCCTCCGTGATGCAGAATTTTATTATACACAAATATTATATAAAATATACCTTATTTTGTCAAGTTAAAAGGCATTTTTGATGTAGTTAAGATGGAATTTTCCATCATTTTTAAGAGTAACCTCCGCCACATCAAAACGAGGTTGAAGTTGGGACTCTTCCCCCGTTTTTGAAAGATAGTCCTGACTTGTCTTAATCATTCGGGCAATTTTGTGGGAATCTACAGCTTCTTTCGGAGAAACAAGTGAATTTTCCTGCCTTGTCTTTACCTCCACAAAAAGAAGTATATCCCCTTTCCTTGCAATAATATCAATCTCCCCAAAACGACAAAGATAATTTCTTTTTAAAATGGTATGGCCATTCTTAATCAAAAAGGAAGTTACCATATCTTCGCCTTTTTTGCCAAGCGCACCAATATTCATTACTTTTCACCCAACAATTTTTTTAAAAAGGATGGACGGTGAATTGGGCTTATACCATATTTTAAAATTGCATCGGTATGTTCCTTTGTGCCGTAACCTTTGTGCTTTTTGAAGTTATACTCGGGATATTTTTCATCCTCTTCCAACATCAAACGGTCACGGGTCACCTTTGCAAGAATAGAAGCAGCAGCAATGGAGCAGGACTTTGCATCACCCTTTACAACCGTTTCGCAAGGAACCGAAATCCCTGTGGGAACACGGTTGCCATCAATAAGTGCAAAGTCAGCCTTTACGTTTAATCCTTCAATAGCCCTATTCATAGCAAGATAGGTGGCATTTAATATATTATACTCCTCTATCTCTTCAACCGAAGCAAAGGCGATAGAAAAACTTACAGACTTCTCTTTTATTTCATCAAAAAGGGCTTCCCTTTTCTTTTCGCTGAGTTTTTTGGAATCGTTAAGACCCTCAATTTCCTCATCCAAAATTACTGCTGCAGCGCAAACAGGGCCTGCAAGTGGGCCTCTTCCTGCTTCGTCAACACCACAAACAAATTTAAAACCTTTAGATTTCACTTGGTTTTCAATAGAAAAATCAGGCATTGTCGCTTGTCCTTTCAAGAGTAATTAAGCCGATTTTACAGTTTCTGTATTCCTCTAAAACCATATTGGCAGCTCTTTCGGTATCGGTCTCGCCACCACGAATTACCATTCCACGCTTTTTGCCGATTTGACAAAGCAAATCGTAACTGTCACACTCGAAATCCAGTTTTCCATATCTTGCCTCTAATAGTTCGGGATAGGAAACACTTAAAATTTCAAGCAAACGCATACTAAGTAACTCGGTGTCCAAAATTCTATCCTTAACGGCACCTGTAAATGCCAAATGTTCACCCACCGTTTGGTCCTCAAACTTGGGCCACAAAACACCCGGGGTGTCCAGGAGTTCTAGTTGTTTATCAATGGTAAACCACTGATTACCTCTTGTAACTCCGGGACGATTTTCAGCCTTAGCACGAGTTTTACCTGCAATTCGGTTAATAAATGTGGACTTACCCACATTTGGTATTCCCACAATCATAACCCTTAAGGGTTTGCCAACCATACCCTTAGACTGATAATATTCAAGTCTTTCGGCCAAAGCAGTTTTAACGGTTGATTTAAATTTATCTATTCCTTTACCACTTTTACAGTCCAAAGGAATAGCAGTTATATTTTGTTTCTTGTAAAAATTTATCCATTCCTCAGTAACATTTTTATCTGCCATATCGCACTTATTTAGCAAAATGATATGAGGTTTGCCTTCGATTAATTCAGCAATTTCAGGGTTTCTTGAACTAACGGGAATTCTGGCATCCACAACCTCAGCCACAGCGTCAATCAAAGGCAAAATTTCCTTCATCTTGCGGCGAGTTTTGGCCATATGCCCCGGAAACCATTGTATACTTTGTGTGTTATCTGACATATCAGTCCAAAGCTCCTATTTTATTTAAAGGGAAAAAGCGCAAAATTGCTTTACCCAAAACATATCGTTTATCAACAAGTCCGTTATCACCGATTACTGAAAAACGGCTATCCAAAGAAGCGGCACGATTATCTCCCAAAACGAATATATATCCTTCGGGAACGTACAAAGGAAATTCCACATCTCCGCTCGTATTAGTGGGAGAACCAATATAATTTTCCTTTAATACCTTCCCATCAACAAACACTTCGCCGGTTTCAAAATCGATATCCACCATTTGTCCACCAACAGCAATAACTCGCTTAATAATAGGTTCATTACCCAAACTTTGGTCATCAATCGAATTCCCCACATTTCGGGAAATAACAACAATATCTCCGTTTTTGGGTTCATAATTCAAATTGGTGATGATTATTCTGTCCTTATGATGAAGGGTGTGGTTCATAGAGTCACCATCAATTGTGGCAATTCTGAAAACAAAGCAAAAGATTATAACCACTGCAATTATAGCAGAGCATAAAATCTCAAGCCATTCCACAAGTTCTTTGCCCTTTACCGGCGCTTGTTCCGGCACGGTTTCGGGTAAAGACTCAGCAAAATCTTTATTAATCTCAAACCCATTATTAAATAAATTTTCTTTTTTCAAGTAATTCACCTCTTAAGCGCAACCTAAATCTGCCGACTGAAACTTAAAAAATAAAGGAGGGTAAGGTAAGACACCGTAACCCTCCTCAATTTTAAACTTAGATTAATTCCTTAACCTTTGCAGCCTTACCAACTCTATCACGTAAGTAGTAAAGTTTAGCTCTGCGAACGCGACCCTTGCGAACGAGCTCTACCTTAGCAACTGAAGGAGAGTGTACAGGGAATACGCGCTCAACGCCGCAACCATAAGCCACACGACGAACAGTAAAGGTTTCAGCGATGCCACTGTTATTCTTAGCGATAACGGTGCCTTCGAAAATCTGAATTCTTTCTTTCTCGCCTTCCTTAATTCTTACGTGTACCTTAACTGTGCTACCGATAAGAATTTCAGGAACATCAGTTTTTAACTGACTTTGAGCAATTTCCTTAATAATGTCCATTTGTTTTCCTCCTTAATTTTTTGCAGATGTTCATAAGGAAAACCTTAGAGGACCACCCGTTTCAATGTCGATTTTTTCGGCATGAACCCGCTTGATAAGGACTCAAGCGACTTAAATGCTCAAATAGTATATCACAATAGTTTGCAAATTGCAAGTATTTTTTTATTAATTTATCTTTTTAAAACATTTGCGTTTTTAAAAACCAAACCCCCGTACGCCACAGCGTTCGGGGGCAGTTTAGTACACACATTATCAGCCTGGAACTGTGCCTTGCTGTGCCAATGTGAGGACTAAATAATTACAAGTTATATTACTTAGATTAACTCGATAATTGCCATCTCAGCAGCATCGCCACGACGGGGACCGATTTTAGTAATACGGCAGTAACCACCGTTCTTATCGGCATACTTAGGAGCGATTTCGTTGTAAAGCTTTGCTACAACATCTTCCTTAGTAATGAATGCCCAAGCTTGACGCTTGCTAGCTAAAGTATTGGTCTTAGCGAGTGTAATATACTTTTCTGCCATTGCTCTTACCTCTTTAGCACGGGTAACAGTGGTCTCGATCTTGCCGTTTTCAAGCAAGAAGGTAACCATTGCTCTGAGCATTGCAGTTCTGTGTTCGCTGGTTCTTCCGAGTTTACGGGTACCTGGCATTTCTATTCACTCCTTAACTAGTGATTTAGCATAAATGCTATATTATTCGTCTGACTTTTTGAGGGTAAATCCAAAGGAATCTAACTTTGCGATAACCTCTTCAAGAGACTTACGGCCTAAGTTTCTAACCTTCATCATATCGTCCTCAGACTTGTTGATAAGGTCTTCAACCGTATTGATACCTGCACGCTTCAAGCAGTTGAAGCTACGTACAGATAAATCCAATTCGTCGATAGTTAAATCGAGAACCTTTTCTTTCTCATTGTCGCTCTTTTCAGACAAGATGCTCTCGGTCTCGCTAACGCCTGCAGCCAAATCAAGGAACAACTCAAGATGCTCCATTAAAATTTTAGCAGACATAGAGATAGCCTCATTAGCTTTGAGAGAACCATCAGTCCAAACTTCCATTGTGAGCTTACCCTTATCGGTAACATTGCCGATACGAGTATTTTCAACAAAGAAGTTTGCCTTTAAAACAGGTGAATAAATAGAGTCAACGGGAATAACACCGATTACGTTAACAAGTTGCTTATTCTGTTCAGCCGAAACATATCCTCTGCCCTTGTCAAGGTTAAGCTCCATATTAAGATTAGCACCTGCATCAAGAGTAGCGATGTGTAAATCGGGATTAAGAATTTCAACTTCGGAATCAGCTTTAATAGAAGCAGCCGTTACCACACAGGGACCTTCAGCTTCAATATAAATCTTTTTCGCCGTATCAGCATGAAGCTTTGCAATAAGACCCTTAACATTAAGGATGATTTCAGTTACATCTTCCTTAACACCGGGGATAGTTGAAAACTCATGCACTACACCGTCAATTTTAACGGATGTTACAGCCGCACCGGGAAGGATGGAGAGTAAAACTCTTCTCAAACTGTTACCGAGGGTTGTAGCATAGCCACGCTCTAAGGGCTCCATAACGAACTTGCCGTATGTGCCATCAGCAGTCAATTTGACAGTATCAATTCTGGGCTTTTCAATCTCGAACATTTAAAAGCTCCGTTTCTCCGTATACAAATTTTGAATTTTATATGCCCTATACGGTAGGCTCTAAGATAAAAATTATTACTTAGAATAAAGCTCGACAATAAGTTGATCTTCAACAGGAGCATCGATTTGATCTCTGTTGGGGAGAGCAACAACCTTAGCTGTTAAAGCTGTCTTGTCAACGTCCATCCACTCGGGAGTAGGACGAGCGCTGTTAGCCTCTAAAACTGCCTTGATTTTGTCAAGTGAGCGAGCTTTTTCACAAATAGAAACAACTTCGCCAGCCCTTAAGAGGTAAGAAGCGATATCTACACGCTTACCGTTAACCTCAAAGTGACCGTGACCTACAAGTTGTCTTGCTTCTGCACGGGAAGAAGCAAAGCCTGCTCTGTAAACCACATTATCGAGACGGCTTTCGAGAATCTTCAAAAGATTGTCACCGGTAATTCCGGGCTTTCTCTCAGCAATTTCGAAATAATGATGGAATTGATTTTCCTGAACGCCATAAAAACGTCTTGCGGTTTGCTTAGCACGAAGCTGCAAACCGTATTCGGATGACTTCTTTCTACCTTGTCCGTGTTGGCCGGGAGCATAAGCTCTGATACCAATAGAACACTTTTCAGAATAGCATCTTTCACCCTTTAAGAATAATTTCTTACCCTCACGGCGGCAAAGTCTGCATACTGCACCGGTATATCTTGCCATCTTTTGCACCTCCAAATTTTTAATGCAAATTAAATTTGTCTAACTGTATTAATGATTATACGCGTCTTCTCTTAGGAGGACGGCAACCATTATGAGGGATAGGGGTAACATCTTTAATCATGCTAACCTCTAAACCAGCAGTCTGCAATGCGCGGATTGCAGCCTCACGTCCAGCTCCGGGACCTTTAACAAATACTTCAACGGTTTTCAGACCGTGCTCCATAGCAGCTTTTGCAGCGGTTTCAGCTGCAGACTGAGCTGCGAAAGGAGTAGACTTTCTTGAGCCTCTGAAACCTAACTCACCGGCAGAAGCCCATGAAAGAGCGTTGCCCTGTGTGTCGGTAATAGTAACGATAGTATTGTTGAAGGTAGACTGAATATGAGCAGAACCACGTTCAATGTTCTTTTTCTCACGACGACGGCGTGTACCGGCCGTTTTCTTAGCAGTAGCCATTTTATCTTCCTCCTACTTACTTTTTCTTGTTTGCTATAGTCTTCTTGGGACCCTTGCGAGTACGAGCGTTAGTCTTGGAACGCTGACCTCTTACGGGCAAACCTTTACGGTGACGAAGGCCTCTATAGCTGCCGATTTCAATAAGTCTCTTAATATCAAATGCGATTGAACGACGACGGTCACCCTCAACTTGAAGGTTGTGGTCGATGTATTCACGCAACTTAGAAATATCATCCTCGGTTAAATCCTTAACTCTTGTATCAGGATTGATATCTAAATCGGCAAGGATTTTTTTAGATGTAGTAAGACCAATTCCAAAAATGTATGTGAGACCGATTTCTACTCGCTTCTCATTTGGAAGGTCAACACCAGCAATACGTGCCATTAATCAAAGCACCTCCATTTTTTCTTTACGGCGAATTTTCGCCATCTGCGACCTACAAATTAACCTTGGCGTTGTTTGTGTTTGGGGTTCTCACAGATAACCATGATTCTACCCTTACGCTTGATTATTTTGCACTTTTCGCAAATCTTTTTAACAGAAGGTCTGACTTTCATTCGGATTATACCTCCTTAAATTTTACAGTGTGATTAAATCACATTATTTGGAACGCCAAGTAATGCGTCCCTTTGTCAAGTCATAGGGAGACATTTCAACAGTAACCTTATCTCTGGGAAGAATTCGAATGTAGTTCATACGAAGTTTTCCGGAAATGTGGGC